>JAFDYG010000519.1 GCA_018267545.1 Bacteroidota bacterium | reverse complement strand
AATATTGGATCTTGCCTCCCAGAACTGATCGAGCGGCATACAATACTGAGGCCGCGGTATAAAGAGCGTGGTATCACTCGTAAACAGCTCCTGCCACAGAGGCCCCCATTCCGCAAACTCCTTCCCGAACCACGCTGATAGCTGCCGGTTGTCCTTAAAATCGAGACCGCTTTCCCGCACCCACGATTCACCGGCCTTGAAGCTGACGGAAAATCCAAAATTGCCGTCTCCCTTCGAGCTCACGATCACCGTCTTCTCATTACCAAACGCAAAAATCTTCCCCCCTTTAAGCAGCTCCTGGATATGCGGAGCCGTTGCCGCACTATCATACAATGCCCCCTCAATCATTACCACCCCCGCCCAGACCGGCTTGACGTCTGTAACAAACGGCCTGATCCTGGAGCCGGAACCATCCGCACCAATCAGGATATCGGCCACCACCGTATCTCCACTCGCAAAAACGATCTTCCACGCGTCTCCGCTAGCTTCCAACGAGACGATACGGCTATTCCAGACCACAGTGCCCGGCTGCAGCGAATCCAATAAAATATCCCTCAGTGGCCCCCGGTCGATCTCCGGCCGGTGCCAGGGATCGCCGAAGTCGGAGTTTTCAGCTCCCGTATGCTGATCGAAATGGATCTTCCCCTGATTGTCCACCACGCGAATCTTCTCCGCTCCCGGCCGGTAATTGGCCTTAAAAGCATCCAGCAATCCGGCCTTGTCCAACGCCGCCAGACCCGAATCGGTGTGGAGGTCGAGAGCCCCGCCCTGCAGCCTCGTAGTACGGTCGATATCACGTTCGTAGACCTTTACCTCTGCTCCTTTTAGCTGTAGAAGACGCGCCAGCGTCAGTCCGCCCGGACCACCGCCGATGATGGCGATTTTCTTATCTTTTAATAACATGATACAAAGTTGCCTAAAGGAGCGCGGGTAAAATTGTAAAAATCAGCCGTTATCTCTTCCGCGGCAGCGTGGTGATGTGGATGAAGCGCTCGTCCTTGTTCCTGCTCAGCTCCTTCGGCGAGACGCCGGCATATTTCTTTACCTCTTTTATAAAGTGAGCCTGGTCGGTATAATTCTGTTCGGGATACAGCTTACCATCTTTTATATGCGGGAACGAAGCCCTGAATCGTAGGATATTGCAATAGGCTTTCAACGAAAGACCAAACCATTGGTTGAAATACCTGTTTATCTGGCGGCTGCTCCAAAAGACTTTGTCCGATAGCTCTTTTACAGCAACCGTACCATTCGTCGAATAGATGAGCTCAAAAAGCTGTCGCTTCCGGTCGTCTACATCGGGCTTGAGCAGCCTCGACAGCACCGCGGACACTTTCGTACAAAAGCCATCGAAATCATCCAGGTCCTTTTCCGTAACTCCCCAGAAGCCGTCGCGCAGCTGCTGCATGCTGCTCAGTGAAATCGGTGTGTCGAGAATATACTCGACAGCAAGCAGGTTGAAGCTGACGGCGAACGTCCTGGAACCAGCGACAATGACGCTTCGCTGCGGCTCGTCGCTTAGCCCCATCAGCAGCGCGCCATACGGCTCGGCAGCAGACACGGAGAAGAATACGTCGACCCTGCCGTCAGGCAAAACGACAACCTCCTGCTCCTCGCTGGAAGGATTGGCGAGCATCCAGAAGAAGTCGACAAATCCCTCCAAGGTCCCCTCCGGTTTTTTTATTTGATACTCGAGATTCATCCGGGTAAAGTTAATAAAAAACAAAACCCTTGTCCCCGACAATGGTGACCGCAGACCCGGTGCAGAGCTGCTCATGGATGAGACGGTCAGACTCCTGAAGGAGGCTAGCGGAATTAAAATGGTATTCCGATATTGAGATACCCCAGCACCTGCTTCGACTGGTCATTATACATCGCGCTCAGCTCCAGCGGCCCCAGCGCAAAATTATAAGAAAACGTCACCGCATAGCCGGAGAGGAAATCCGGGGTTGTAAAGAAGTTGCTCTTGGTGATGAAGTTGTTGAACAGCACATTCGCCCGGCCCGTAATAAGCGCGTTGTTGAAGAGCTGATAGCGCAGCCCCAATACACCCATCGCAACGCTGGAAGAGTAGAACGTCCCTTCCCGAAGTCCGGCAAAAGCCACCTGGTTATGGAATTGACTCACCATGCCCCCGATCGAGAACTCGTTCATGACATTGTTCTTGTAGTGCAGATTTAGTCCCCCCTGTAGATGGGTGAAGAGGGTATACTTTTCGCCGAAAGGAATGTATTTGTCAAAGCTCAGCAGAAACCGCTGATAGGCGGCGCTCGAGAAGCTGGTGTCGCTTCGTGCGCCGGGGGAGGCGAAGTAATCGACATGAGGATTCTGGGGAAAAACGTGGTCCGCCTCCGCCTCGAATTTCAAGCCCCTCCGCGGATAGACCGGCCGGTCCAGGTTGTTGGTCCGGACAAAGGCATAACCGGTAAAAAAATTATTGTTCCCCTTAAACTCCAGGCTCGACGTAATCGAAGGGTCGTAGTCGATCCATTCGAAACGGCTGCCCACGCCAAAGGTCAGGTCACGGTTGGTAGAGTACCCGAACTGCGTATGCGCCCTGAAGTAGTTTTGGTCGTACAGCCCGGCCTCCTTATACTTATTGTTGTAGGTAGTGATACGGAAGTTGTCGAACTGTGTGCCCAGTAAAAAAGAAAAATTAGCCCTCCGGCTAAAGTATTGCAGGTGCTCACCCCTGATCCGGAAGTTCTGTCCCAGGTTGATCGTCACCAGGCTCCGCGAGGTCGGAGTGAAGAAGTTCCGGCTTGTCAGGTTGAGGATGGCGCTGATGCCGCTGAACTGGTTATAGTTGAGCCCGATCTTGGCAAAAGTCAGCGGATTCTCCTCGACCTCGAAAATGATCCGGCTGGTGCTATCAGGCTGTGGGGCGAGGGAATACGTGATGCGGTTGTAGTAGCGGGTGCCGAATGCCCGGCGTACCATCCGGGATAGATTGTCCGCAGAATAATAATGATTCGTCAGCAAGTCCATGCTCTGGATAAAGAACCCTTCGCTGGTATGCTGCAGCCCCCGTACCTCAAAGGACGATATCTTAATCGGATAGACCGTCGGCAGCCGGTGCGTAGTCAAATCCTGAGGGCCATAGATGGCGTTCAGGGAATCGGCCAGCTGCTTCAGCCGGGGGTATAAGCGCCGCCCTTCCTCGATCCCCTCTTCGAGAATCGCCTTTGCATCGCCGAAATTCCCCATCGAATACTTTTCCAGCGGCTGGTTGACATAGATATTACAAAGCGGGATCTGCTTTCTTGTGTCCGCCGCTTCGCGGAAAAAGGCCACCTGCATCAATACCTGGAACGGATTGGTCACGTCTTTCGACGTACGCAGCGGGCCCGACACATTGCTGCCGACTACGATGTCGGCTCCCATCCCGCGCACGTCGGTCACCGGGAAATTCCGGACCACTCCGCCATCCACCAGCTTACGCCCATTGTATTCCACGGCGGTAAAAACCGATGGGATAGCCATGCTGCTCCTCAGCGCCGTCACGACCTCTCCCGTGTCGAGGACAATGGCCTCGCCGGTCGAAACATCCGTGGCGATACACTTGAAAGGAATGGGAAACTTCGAGAAATCCTTGATGGTATAGACGGGACGAAACAGCTCGGAGAACTTCAGCCAAAGCTCCTGCCCTTCGATGACACCCGTCGCGAGACGGAACCAGTGATTGACCCAGGGCAGCTCGATATCGTATTTGCCGTATTCGTCCTTCTCCTCCACGATCATGCTTCGCATGCTGGACTGGTTGGACAGAAGCAGCTCCCAGTTGATGTGCCGGCTGATTTTTTCGATGGTGTCGGCAGAGTAGCCGATGGCGTACAGCCCCCCGATGATGCTGCCCATGCTGGTTCCGGTGATATAGTCGACCTTTAGCCCGGCGCTATCGATCGCCTTTAGGATGCCGATATGGGCCAGTCCCTTTGCACCGCCTCCGCTCAACACTACCCCTATCTTCGGCCTTTGAGCATCGGCCAAGGTCGGAGATAGGAATAAAAGGCAAATAAATAGGCGGTAATATATTTTCATTAAAAACCTTTCTCCAGCTCCATGATCTTCTCGAAGACCTGTTCGTATTGTTGATTGGCCCTGGTCAGCTCTTCACTGGCCTTCTTGTACGCCGCCTCCGCTGCCGTAAACTTACTCCTATCGGAATACGTAGAAGGGTCCGATAAGGATGCTTCGAGCTGCGCCCGTTCTTTGGAAAGTTTTGCAATTTTTTCTTCCAATTCCTGGAAAACGCGCTGTTGTTTTTGCAGCTCCTTCTTGTTTTCCTTATTGATGGGGGTGCTTGGCGGCGGCTGTACGGGCTGCGCCTGCTGCACCGGCTTAGGAGCGGCCGCCGGTTTTGGGGCAGGGGAGGAGGCCGCAGCTGCTTTTGCCGCGAGGTTCCGTTCCTTCCAATCTACCCATTCCTCATAAGTTCCCTTGAACTCCCGGATCAGCTGGTCTTCGATTTCCCAGATCTTATTGGCCGTCTTCGAAATAAAATAACGATCGTGGCTGACCAGCAGAAAGCTGCCTTCATACTTGTTCAGCGCATCGATGAGCAGGTCGCAGGAGTGCATGTCCAGGTGGTTGGTCGGTTCGTCGAGCAGCAGGAAGTTGGCCTTGCTGACGATCGTCTTGGCCAGAGCTACGCGCGCCTTTTCACCGCCGCTCAATACCTTGATCTTCTTGTCTACGTCGTCCCCGCTAAACAGGAAACAACCCAGGAGCACCCGCAATTCCAGGTCGGTCTTCTGGCTGCCGCAAAGCTGCATCTCTTCCAGCAGGGTATTGTTGACGTCCAGCGCCTCCAATTGGTGCTGGGCGTAGAAGCTCTCCTCGACATTATGCCCCCATACACGCTCCCCCTCGAAGGGCTCCGCGCCCGCCACCATCCGGAGCAGGGTCGACTTCCCCTTACCGTTAGCCCCGATGAGCGCGATCTTGTCTCCGCGGTCGATCTCCGCCGAAGCATCCTCCACGATCGTGATCTCTCCGAACTTCTTGGTGGCGTCTTTTAAGGTCGCCAGCACACGGCCCGGCGTCTTGTCCACCCTAAAATTGATCTTGATATTCGGCCGTTCGATTTCCACATTTTCTATGCGTTCCACCTTCTCCAGCCTCTTCATCGCGCTCTGCGCCGCCGCCGCCTTGCTGGCCTTGGCCTTGAAACGCTCGATAAAGCGCTCCTGCTGGCGGATATAGTCCTGCTGGTTTTCGAAGGCGCGCTGCTGCAGCTCTACGCGCTGCACCTTCTCCGTTTCATAGAAGCTATAGTTTCCATTGTAGATATGGAGTTCCCGCTGGTACAGCTCCACGATCTTGGTGACCATCCGGTTGAGGAAGTATTTGTCGTGGCTGACGATCACGACCGAACCCTGGTAGTGCTGGAGGTATTTCTCCAGCCACTCGATCGAGGGAAGGTCCATGTGGTTGGTCGGTTCGTCCAGCAGCAGCAGGTCGGGTTTCTGCAGGATCATCTTGGCCAGCAGCACACGCATCCGCCAGCCCCCGCTGAATTCCCGGAAGGGACGGGTCAGGTCGGAATTGGAAAAGCCCAATCCCTGCAAGATTTCTTCCGTCCGGTGGTGGATGGTGTAGCCGTCCAGGGTGTCCATCTCGTGAAGGGCATCCGTATAGCGGATCAAAAGGTCGTTGTTTTCATGGTCCTTTTCCAGCTCTTTACCCAGCTCCTCGATCTCTTTCTCCAGCTGGAGGACCCGCTCGAACGCAGTCATAGCCACCTCGAGGATCGAGCCATTGGTGTCGAAGCTCAGCAGGTCCTGGTGAAGGTAGCCGATGGTGGTGCTCCGGCTTCTCTCGACCGTCCCTTCAGAGGGGGAGTATTGACCCGCGAACAATTTTAACAAAGTAGATTTTCCCGTTCCATTATAGCCGATCAGGCCGATGCGTTCATTGGGCTGTATGTGCCAGGTGGCGTCTTTTACGATAACCCGGGCTCCGAATTCAAAAGTTACGTTCTGTAGTCCTGCTAACATGGGTGCAAATTTAGTCTATATCCGTTACCTTCTTTACCTTCGGGTGAAATTTCAATCCTTTTCGTGCCATGAAGAAATTCATTTTGTTGGCCCTTGCCTTTGCCGTAGCCGGCTTCTTTGCCTATAAGCTACTCTCTGATAAACCCGCCGCACCCGCCGGCCCTCCTCCCGCCGCTCTGCACGTCGGGAAGGCTTCCTCTCAGTTCAACACCGCTTTTGCCGATGTGTTAACACAATATTATGCTTTGAAAGATGCCCTGGTGGATTGGGATACGCTAAAGGCCGACCAGGCCGCCTACGCGCTCTCTGCCAAGGTCGACAGCCTGCCCGTCAGGACCCTGCAAGCAGACTCCGATATCGTAAAGACGGCCCTGAGCCTGAACGCCAGCCTGAGCAGCGAAGCCAAAGCCTTTACGGGCGAGGCCGGGATCGAAAACCGCCGCCGTGCCTTCAATATGCTGACGGACGAGCTCTACAACCTGGTCATGACGGTCAATTATGATGGGGAAAAAATCTATCATATCAAATGCCCGATGGCCTTCAAGGAAACCGAAGAAGGCTATTGGCTAAGCAATACTCCGCAAGTCGTCAATCCCTACCTGGGCAATAAGCATCCCAAATTCAAGAGCTCGATGCTTAGCTGTGGAGAAGTCATGGATTCCCTGCCGCTGGTACGTAAATAAACTTTACCGCGGCGCTTTTCTGCTCGCTCGAAGAAAGAAAGACCTCGAATTTTTTCTCCCCGGCCGTCACCATCAGTAGGGCGGTATTGGGAGGGATCGTTCCCAGATTGTCCGCGTACATAACCAGCTCGTATTCGGTCGAAGGGAAGGCCGTGAAATTGATCGTCAGCGGACGATCGGTTAGCATTTGCCGGTAGAGCAGCAGCTTATTGTTGAGGAAAACCGTTACCGTATCGTGGTCGATCTCGGCATTGTCGTATAGCTCGATCTTTATCTGGGCGCTATTGAGCGTAATGGTCTTCACCACCGATTTTTCGCGGGGCGTCAGGTGCAGCGAACGCTCCAGGTTGGCCAGGGTATCGTTTTGGTCGATATCGACGGGAAACTCCGAAACGGTGACCTTCTTCAGCTGTATCTTACCCGGCGGACAGATGATATTTTTCTCCGAAAAGACGCCTTTCCAGTCTCCCGTCAATTCTTCTACCTGTCCATTTTTCGAATAGCTGAGGTCATAGGTCTTTATACAGGGCTGGCAGTCCTGCGGGATCTCGGCCTGCAGAACCTGGTTTTCAATCAGAACCAGCCGGTGGGTCGTGGCGTTGTAACGGCCGGTGAAATTCATCTTGACGAAATGAGATTTGTCGTAATAGTCGTAGGCGCGGCCGGTGATACGGTCGCCGGTGGAGTTGATCTGTAGCTCGAGGTAATAGCGGGGAAAGCAGCCTCCGGGCCCCTGGGTGAGAGTGCCCTTCCAGATGCCGTTGAGCTCGTCTGCGGCGGGGGCGGCTGACGGACGCAAATCTGTGGCTGCCGCGCGCAAACCGGCAAATACCAATAAAAGTAAAAAGGCCCTCCGCATATTTATCTGGCGATAAAAAATTGAATAAAATATAATTTTTTACGCCAAACCATGATGTCTTTATTGGGCTCCGCCCAATTAGGGTTTGACGTATTTGAATTGCACCACCGCGTTCTTCTGCCCGGTAGAGGTAATACGTACTTCGTACTCCTTATCACCTGCCTTCACGATCATCAGGGAGGTATTGGGCGGGATTTCTCCCTCGTTTTCGGCCACCATCACCAGCTCATGGTAATCGTTCGAGTCATCCAGGTGGAGGGTAAGGATTAGCGGACGGTCGGTCAGCATCGCGTGGGAAATGACCTGCTTATTATCGAGATAGACCGAGACCGTATCGTGGTCGATGGCCCCGTCGTCATAGATATTCAATGTAATCTCATTGACATGGACGGTCAGCGTCTTTACGATCTGGTT
>JAFDYG010000518.1 GCA_018267545.1 Bacteroidota bacterium | reverse complement strand
GCCGATGACCGTCAGAACCGCCGCAATGAAGTGCTGATCGATTTCGAGCGGGAAGGGCACCACCGAGTGGAGGAACGAGAATACCGCCAGCGTGACGAAGACGTCGTGCAGCAGGGCGATGATCGTACCCAGCGAGTAGCGCCAGTCTCTGAACCGGATGAAGATATAGATGAAGATGATGACGATTGCAAAGATGGTAGCCTTCACCGCACCTGCTTTCAGGTCGTCGGAGATGGTGGGCTCTACCTTCTTGGTCGCCTGCAGGTGCTTGTTCGACAGGAACTCCGCATAGGTCGTACCGGTAGGCAGGAAGGACTTCACGCCTTCGTAGGTGCTGTTCAGCACGGCGGAGTCGATGTCGTTACCGGTTTTATGGATCAGGTAGTCGGTCGTGATTTCCAGCTGCTCGGTGCCGCCATAGGTCTTGATCTCGGGTCTTGTACCAGGCTGAGCCTTTTCGAGGGCGGTACGAACTTCTTCATAATTCACCGGCTTGTGGAAATTCACCACATAGCTGCGGCCACCGCTGAATTCTACCCCTTCCTTAAAGCCATGCAGGAAGGAGCCGATGCCCAGCAGCAATACCACTACGGAAATACCGTAAGCTACTTTCCTGTACTCGATGAACTTGAAGGCTGCATGTTTGAAGATGCGGCGGGAGAGGGGGGTAAAGTATTGGAAGTGGCGATTCTTGTTGGTATAGAAGTCCGTGATCAGGCGGGATACGAGGATACCGCAGAACAGGGAGAGCAGGATACCCAGGATCTGAGTGGTGGCGAAGCCGAGTACAGGACCCAGACCGAAGTAAAACAGGATGATAGCCGTCAGAAGGGTAGTCACGTGGGCATCGAGCACGGGCGCCAGGCTTCGGCGATAACCGTCCTTGACGGCCTGCGGGTAGCTCTTGCCGTGTGTCAGCTCTTCCTTGATACGCTCGAATATGATAACGTTGGTGTCCACCGCCATACCGATGGTCAGAACCAGACCGGCGATACCGGGAGCCGTCAGCGTAGCGTGCAGGGAGCTCAATACGCCGATGGTGAACAGCAGGTTGAGAATAAGCGCGATGTTGGCAACCCAGCCGCCGGTGTTATAGTACACCAGCATCAGGGCGAAGATCACCAGGAAGGAGATCAGGAACGCCATGGTACCGCCGTGAACGGCTTCGCGGCCGAGGGTGGGACCTACCACCTGCTCCTGTACGATCTTGGCGGGAGCGTCCAGCTTACCCGATTTCAGGATGTTGGACAAATCCACCGCTTCGTTAATGGTCTGCTGGTTATTACGGCCGCCGCCCATGGTGATACGGGACTGACCGCCGGTGATGGGCTCATTTACAAAAGGAGCGGAATAGACGATGTCGTCGAGAACGATGGCGATGGGCTTGCTGGTGTTCTTGGTCGTCATGTCAGCCCAGGCCTTGGCGCCGGATTTGTTCATGCTCATTTCCACGATTACGCCGCCGGTAACGGGGTCGAAATCCTGGCTGGCGTTCTCGATTGATTCCCCTTCGATCTTGGCCTTTTCGGTACCGGGAATGGTCCGGATGGCGTATAATTCAAGAACGGGGATAGGCTTGCCGTCGTCGTCCAGCTGCTGCTTGCCCCAAAGGAATTTGAGGTCCTGGGGGAAGCTGTTGCGGACGATGGGATTGTTCAGATATGTATTGACAGTGCCGGTATCCTTGATCATCGAACGGGCGATGGCGGAGGAATACTGGGGCTGCCCGGTACGCTGGTCCTGACCCGGCTGGATAGGGATCATGACGCGGAACAGCGGGTTCTGGTTGGCAGCCAGGCTGGCGCTGTCCTTCTTGCCCGCAGCTGCCGTAGCGCTGTCTTTTTTGCCACCGGTCGTATCGGCGCTGGCGGTCGTAGAATCGGCTTTTACGCCATTAAGATAGTTCTGCAGGGCCTTGTCGGCATTCTGCATCGAGGTGGCGAGCTCGCCGATATTATAAACTTCCCAGAACTGGAGGTTGGCGGTAGACTGGAGGTATTTGCGTACGCGCTCGGGGTCTGTAGCGCCGGCCAGCTCGACCGAAATGATGCCGCGGTTTTCGTCCAGGCTGATCGAAGGCTGAGCTACCCCGAACTGGTCGATACGCTTCTGCATGACCTGGAAGGTCTGCTTCATCGCGGCGCTGGCCTGCTCGTGCAGGTAGCTGACCACGGCGTCATCGGATGCGTCGTATTTTATTTTGTTGCGATTGCTGTTGGAGAAGAGGGGAGCAAGCTTGCCGCCGGGGTTTACTTCTTTATAAGACTCGGCGAACAGGTCGATGAGGTTGCCGGCGCGGGATACTTTCTTTTGCGCAGAAAGATTGAGCGCTTTCAGCAGGTTGGCGTCGCGGGAGTTATTGGCGAGTCCCTTGATAAGCCCGTCCAGAGCGACATCCAGCGTAACGCTGATACCGCCTTGCAGGTCCAGACCGAGGAGCAGCTCGCTTTCTTTGGATTTCTGGTAAGTCGTTCCCCACCAGGTAATCTTCGTTTCTTTTGTGCTATCCAACAATCTTCTCTTTCTGCTGTTAAGTGCCTGGTCGATGGTATCCTGATAGAGAGCTTGAGCCTCTTTGTTACCCGGATACTTTTGAGCGGCTGTTTCAGGATAAAGCCTGTCCACTTGCGTTTGCGCCTTCGCTTCCATCGCTTACTCGTGCTTGTTGACGAACCAGGTGAAGGAAAGCTGGTACAGTGAGATGATGATCAATAAAGCAGCAAAAATACTTACCAGGGCTCTCATTGGAAGTTTCGTTTGTTTTTTTAGAACGGCAAATATAGGTTTTAGAATTGATTTACCGCCTCCGATCTTCTATTCCGGTGATTTTCCTACCTTTGCGGCGCGAATTTTATCAATAACGCCCCGGGAAGGGGCGGCACACAAGCCCCTGGTAGAGGCGGCACATATTATTAACACTATGCAATTATCATCCATTCTTTCCCGCTTTAGCGAGCCGGAAACCTTGAAGATGGCCAAGCTCGGCCGTGAATTAAGAGCGAAAGGTATCGACGTTATTGATTTGAGCCTCGGGGAGCCCGATTTTGACACTCCCGAGCATATCAAGGAAGCCGCTAAGAAAGCCATCGATGACAATTGGAGCCATTATACCCCCGTAGCGGGTTATGCCGACCTCCGGGAGGCCGTTTGCGTCAAATTCAAGAGAGACAACAACCTGGACTACAAACCCGAGAATATCGTGGTTTCCACGGGCGCCAAGCAGAGCCTGGCCAACGTCATCCTCGCCCTGGTCGACGAAGGCGAAGAGGTCATCATCCCCACGCCTTATTGGGTAACCTATTCGGAGCTGGTAAAGATTGCCCGTGGAAAGGTCGTAGAAGTACATTCTACTACCGAGAGCGGCTTCAAGATCACTCCTGAACAGCTGGAAAAGGCCATCACCCCCAACACCAAGGCCTTCCTGTTCTCCTCACCCTGTAACCCCTCCGGGGCCGTTTACAGCAAGAGCGAGCTGGAAGCGCTGGCAGCCGTTTTCCGCAAGCACCCCGATATCTTCATCATTTCCGACGAGATCTACGAATACATCAATTTCGTGGGCAAGAACGAGAGCATCGCCCAATTCAGCGACATAAAGGACCGGGTTATCATCGTAAACGGCCTCAGCAAGGGTTTTGCCATGACGGGCTGGCGCCTGGGCTTTATCGCAGCAAATCCGGAAGTCGCCAAGGCCTGCGAAAAACTGCAGGGACAGTTCACCAGCGGAACCAATTCCATCGCCCAAAAGTCTGCCGTAGTGGCTTTGACCGCCGACCTGACCCCGTCTTTTGACATGGTGAAAGAATTCACTGCCCGCCGGACAAAGACCCTCGAGCTGGTCAAGGCTGTTCCC
>JAFDYG010000517.1 GCA_018267545.1 Bacteroidota bacterium | reverse complement strand
CGGGGCTGTTGTTGCAGGAGAAGGAAAAAGCAACCAGGAGCAGGAGTGCTCCTGTAGACATAGCGAGTTTAATCATCGGTCAATTTTTTTGTAAAAATAATACCGATGATGACTTATGCAAATCCCCTAAGTAGGTTAATTGTGGATTCTGAAATTGAAGATGATGGTTCCTACGGATTCGCTGCCGCCGGAGTTGAATTTCACCTGGCGCGCCTTGCGAAGGGCGATGGCTTTCATGGTGCCGTCGGAGGTGGTGGACCCGCGGGGCTGGTAGGTGGCGTCTGTTACGGCGCCGCTGGCGTCGACGTGGATGTCGACTGCAACTTTTGCGTTTTCGTTGAAGTCATCGGTAAACGATGGGGTGCTGACGATGCTTCTGCCGTTTAGGCCCCGGGAGATGGCTACGCCGCCGTTGCCGTGGCCGCCGCCGGTGTAGTTGGTGGAGTTGGGATTGCCGCCGGGGGCGCCCTGGTCGCCGCGGCCGCCTGCGATGCCCTGGTTGCCGCCGGGTTTAAAGTCGTCCGCTGCGTTGCCGCCTGTGCCGTTGCCGTTGACGCCGTGGAAGACGGCTTTGGGTTTAGGCTTGGGGGGCGTGGGAGTGGTCTCGGGCTGTTTGACGGGTTTGGACGGAGTCTTTACGATATCTTTTTCGGGGATCTTGACCGCCTTGGGTTTTGTAACGGGCGCTTTTTTTATGACGGGAGCTTCTTCCTTATTGTTGTCGTCGGTTTCGACGTCTTTTACGGGTTCTTTTTCAACCGCGGCTTGTTTGGGCGGAGTATATTTTTCTTTGTCTTCGGCAGAGGGTTCGCCGGGCATGTAGGGTTGATCGTCGCCGAGCCCTTTGTCGCTGTTACCCAGGTTTACTTCGATGCCTTCTTCTACCACGGGCGGGGTCGTAACGGGGAGCACCCAGCTGATGGTCAGGAAGAGGAATAGCAGCGCTGCGCAGATGCCCAGCGTGTATCCGCCTGCCTTTAGGTTTTTCTGAGACTCGAATTGATCTGCCATTATGCGAATTTACCGATTTATTGGGGGATAACGTAGGATTATGGGAGGTAATTGCCTGTGCTTCGTGCGGGCGGGGATGGGTTTAACATTTTTTTTAATAGTCGTCGCCGCGGGCGAAATCGTTCTTTCGGTACATCCATTGTCCGCTGGTGAAGTCGGGGAAGTCTACTCTTTCGTTGCCCATCGATACGGAGCTTTCGCTTAAGGGTGTGATGGCGCTCCAGGCGGCTGCGTCGTATACGTCCATGGGTGTGGGGGCGTTGCGTTTGGCGGCTTCAATGAAACCATGCAATACAAAAAAGTCCATACCTCCGTGACCGGCGTTTTCGGTGTCTTTGCTCCAGCGCCGCCAGAGGGGATGGTCGTATTTATCATACCAGATCTGGGCCTGGTCCCATTCATCGTTTTTGCTCGCGCCTTCTACATAGATGCTTTTGTTTACGTCCATCCAAAGACCCTTTGTGCCCTGTACGCGAAAGCCGAGCGAGTAGGGGCGGGGAAGATTGGTGTCGTGCTGTAATAGAATGGTTTCGCCGTTGGCGCACTTGATATTGGTGGTGACTACGTCACCAAGCGCGAAATTGACCCTGGCGCTGGGATGACTGGGGCCGCCTTTCGAGAGGATGTATTCGTGAAGGCCGCGGGTCTTGCTGGAAAAGGAGCAGAGCGATACAAAGCGGTTGCCGCGGTTGATATCGATCATCATGGCTACGGGGCCGATGCCGTGTGTCGGGTAGAGGTCGCCGTTACGATGGACGGAGTGTTCGGTGCGCCAGCGGGCTTCGGAGAAGGCTTTGTCGCCGAATTCGGCGCCGGGGCCGGGGGGATTGCTGCCGTCGTTGAACTTTATGCCGCGGAGGTCGTGCTGGTATCCGCCCTGGAGGTGGACGATTTCTCCGAAGACGTTTTGCCGCACCATATTCAGAACGGCCATGACGTCGCGGCGGTAGCAGACGTTTTCGAGCATCATGACGTGGGCCTTTTGCTGCTGGGCTGCGTGGACTACGTCCCAGTGGTCCTGGAGGGTGATGCCGAGGACGACTTCTGTGCCGATGTATTTGATGCCGGCTGCGAGTGCGTCGAGGATCATGGGGGCGTGCCATTCCCAGGGGGTGGCGATGATGATGGCGTCGAGCTCTTTTAGCTCGAGCAGCTTGCGGTAGGCGTGGGGGTCGCCGGTGAAGACTTTTGGCATGGGCTTGCCGGCTTTTTTGAAGACGTTGGCGGTGCGTTGGAGCATGCGGTCGTCGATGTCGCAGATGGCTACGATTTCGGTATCGGTGCGTCGGAGGGCGAGGCTGATGTGATTTTGGCCGCGGAAGCCGGCGCCGATGATGGCGAGGCGGATTTTGCGGTCTGTGGTGGGGTCGGGGGTGGCGAGGAGGTTGTTGGGGTGGAGCAGGGATAGTCCTGCGGCGGTGAGGCCGATATTGCGTACGAAGTCTCTTCGGGTGGTCATATAGAATTTTTTTAAAAATAGGTTATTTAACCAATATCGGGGATAGTTTGGGGGGCGGCGGCGGGGTATTTTTGCAGGATGATCCAGACTGACAGATTGTTCGATAGTTGTCGTCCGCAGCTATATGCGATTGCGCTGCGGCTTTGCGGGAATACGCCGGCGGCAGAGGATGCGGTGCAGGAGGCGTTGCTGCTGGCGTATACGAGGCTGCATCAGCTGAGGGAGCCGGATGCTTTTCTACCGTGGGTCAGCAGGATTGTTCGGAATTGCTGCTATCAGCAGATGCGGAGGGACAAGGCCAGGGGACTAACGACGGTCGATGTCGGAGACCGGATGATCGAGGATTCGATCGACCGGCGGTATGAGGAGATGGGGACGAGGAATAGCTTGCATTCGGCGTTGTCTCTGTTGCCGGAATCTTTGCGGCTTACGATGATGCTGCGGTATGTGAGCGATTATCCGGGTTATGCGCAGATAGCGGATATTCTTGGGGTGCCGGTGGGGACGGTGCGGAGCAGGTTGAGTGAGGGGAGGAAGCAGCTGACGCGGCACTGGAATCAGCTGCAGCATGTGGGGCCTGGGGAATATGGGCGGGGTTCTTATTGGGACAAATTATATACGGGACTTTTGTTGGGTGTGCATAAGGATGCGTCGGATTTGCGGACGCTGATGGAGGTGACGTCTGCGGAGCTTAAGATGACGTTTACGAGCGGGAAGGCGGTTTATGGGAGGGATATTTTCGAGGAGAGTATCTATGATGATATGGAGCATGGGAGTGGGATTTCGGAGGTACGGAGCTGTTTTTCCAGTGGAGAGGTCACGGTGATGGATGTGGGGTTTGTGAATTCGGCGGAGCATCCGGAGCATTGTCCGCCGGCGACCTATTTGGTTATTTATAGGGACTCGGGGTTGATGAAGCATTTGAGGATGTTTCATTCGGCCCGGGTGGTGAGGAGCTTGTATGCGTGAAATATTTTTTAGGGTCGGCCGAACTTTATCCGGAGGGGCTGCATCTATCGGAAAAACGTAATTATGATCGAAAAATTAGCGGACCTGCAACCCATTATGTTGCTGGTTATGTTGGTACTGATGTATAGTATCGAGTCTGTTTGGCCTTATTTGCGCAGGCCGGTCAATCGGTGGAGGCACGATTGGAGGAATTTCGTAGTTTCTATTATTTCATTTGTCGTTAATGGGTTTATCGGGTTGGGGGTTGTGACGTTTGTACAGCAGACCGAGATGAGTAGATGGGGGGTGATGAATCTGCTGGGAGTGGGGGATGGTGTGAAGATTGTTTTGGGGGTATTGTTGCTGGACCTTGCGGATTATGTCAGCCATAATTTGCAGCATCGGATTGCGTTTCTGTGGTTGTTTCACCGGGTGCATCATTCGGATCCGAATTTGAATGCGACGTCTTCGCTGCGGTTTCATCCGGTGGATGTGGTGGTTGCGCAGGGTGTGGCGATGTGTGTGGCGGTGCTTGTGTTTGGGATACCGATGGTGGCGGTGATTATCTATGGGACGTTGGGGCTTTTGCTGCTTGTGCCGCAGCACAGTAATTTTCGGATGCCGGATTGGGTGGAGAGATATGTGAGCTGGGTTTTTGTCACGCCGGGCTGGCATAAGATCCATCATTCATCGGATCAGCGGCAAACGGATTCACATTTTTGCGATGTGTTTACGTTTTGGGATCGGATTTTCGGGACTTGGCATAGGGTGAAGCCGGATGAGATCAAATATGGACTGGAGGAGTTTGGTGAGGACAGGCAGCATCGGGTGGGGTATTTGATGCTGTCGCCGTTTAAGAAGCTGCGGGCCGGGGGGCCGCGGAAATGAGTTTGGGGTCGGAAGGCTCGGGAATAGGAAAGGGCCTTGCGGCCCTTTTGTTTTATTTGGCTGTTTTGTATTTTATGGGGTAGTGAACGTCGTAGGCCATTTCGTAGCCGGCGTTGGAAACAAAGATTTTACGGTTTTCGTGTTTTTTCTTTCTTCTTAGCCAGTAGATGGTCAGGCCGGCTGCGGCGGCGGTGGTTAGCGCGGTTAGTGCGATGATCTGAGACTTTTTCATGCGGAGCGACTTTTTATAAGTGATTGCAAGACAAGTGCCAAAATCAGACGAACGCTGTATCGAAAGCGGTCATTTTTGTTTTTGATTGTGGTGTAATAGGTTGGGTTTTATTTGGTTGGGGGTTCGACATGCGGTTGGTGGGGCAATGTTTCCACAGAATGGTGGTGATTGGCGGTGGGATTAGCCTAGCCGGTGGTAGAGCCATGAAGGGATATATTTAAAGAGCTTGGCGATTATCCACCAGCGGCGGGTGATGTAGACGCGCCAGCGGTGATGGTCGAGGGCGTGCTTGATCTGGCGGGCGGCTTTTTGTGGGGAGGCGACCCAGAAACGGGGGCCTTTGGCCATTTTGGTGTCGACGAAGCCAGGTTGGATGTCGGTGACGTAGATTTTTGGGTTGGTCCGGAGGGCCTTTATGTGGAGGCCTTCGAGATAGGTGCTTTGGAAGGATTTCGCCGCGCTGTAGGCCGGGGTTATTCGGTTACCGCGATTAGATGCGATAGAGGAGGTGGCGGCGAGGTGTCCGTGGCCTTGTGCGGTGAAGTATTGCCAGCCGAAGTGGATCGCTTCGAGGAAGGCGTTGACGTTGATGTCGACGGTACCTTTGTCGATTTCGTAGTCGAGGGACTCGGAAGGTTCGCCCCAGCCGGCGTTGTAAAGTAAGAGGTCGAGGCCGCCCATTCGGGTGACAAGGCGTTCGAGCTGGGTGGTGGCGCCGGGGGCGGTGGTGTCGAAGCAGGCGGTGAAGATGTGGTTGGGATATTCGAGCTGGAGACTATAGAGGAGCTCGTTACGGCGGCCGGTGACTCCGACGGTATGGCCCTGGCCGGCGTAGAGGCGGGCTAGTTCGCGGCCGATGCCGCTTGTCGCGCCGATGATTAGAATTTTCATGTGACGAAACTACATAACTATGTTTAAAAGTTATTTTAAAACGGCCTTTCGGAATTTGATTCGAAATAGGATGTTCACCGTGCTCAACATTCTCGTTCTTTCGACGGGGTTAGCCGCTACGATTTTGATCCTGCTGTGGGTGTCGAACGAGCTGAGCTACGACCGGTGGAATGTCAATGCGGATCGAACCTATCGGATAATCGCTACGACGTTCAATCAGGCGTATCCTTTGTCGGGTGCGCCGTTGGGGCTTGCGGTGAAGGCGCAGATACCGGGAGTGAAATATTTCGCGAGGCTGAAGGGGGCTGATGGCAAGCAGTCTATTTTTATGGTGGGGCAGCGGCGTTTTGAAGAAAAGAGGGCATTCTTTGCCGACCCGGAATTGTTGAAGGTGTTTTCGTTTCCGCTTGTGAGCGGGGAGACGCTGGGACGTCCGGATGGGGTGTTATTGACGGAGTCGACGGCCAGGAGATTCTTTGGCTCGGAAGCGGCGATTGGGAAGACGATTGGAATGGATAGCAATACTTTCGTTGTGACGGGTGTGCTGCGGGAAGACGAAAGATCTTTCTGCCGCCTCGCTGGCGGGCATGGAACGGGAGAGCCGGGCGATGAATAGGAGAGGCGAGCCTGCTTTCGACGCGGTTTTAGGTTTGCAGCCGCTGAACGATATTCATTTGCATTCGAAGCAGATCCATTTTGACGTGGAGGCGCAGGGCAACATTGTGTATGTGCGAATGTTTTCGATTATCGCCTTCTTTATCCTGCTGGTGGCCTGTGTCAACTTTATGAACCTGGCTACGGCTCGTTCAACGCGAAGGGCGAAGGAAGCGGGGATCCGGAAGGTGATCGGGGCGAAGAGGGGGCAGCTGGTGGGGCAGTTTTTGAGCGAGTCGCTGCTGATCACGTCGGTTGCGTTGGTGTTGTCGTTGGGTATGGTGGGAGCGGCTCTGCCTGCGTTCAATGCGGTTTTGGGAACGCACCTGGTCCTTGAGCCTGGCCGCGGCTGGATGCTGGGCGGGCTCTTGCTGGTGTTCCTGGTGACGAGTCTTCTGGCGGGTTCTTATCCAGCTTTGTTTCTCTCGGGGTTCCGGCCGATCGGCGTGTTGAAGTCGATAAGGGTCGGTAGGGGCGGGATGTGGCTGAGAAATGGTTTGGTCGTTTTTCAGTTTTTCGTATCGATCGTCTTGATTGCCGGGACGTTGATCGTATATAGTCAGCTTCGGTATATCCGGGACAGGGATCTTGGTTACAATAAAGAAAACCTGCTTTATATTCCGTTAAAGGGGGAGCTGCCTGGTAAGAGTGAAGCGTTGGCTGCTGCGCTGGCGGGCAAGGCGCATTTGCAGAATTACACTATCATCTCCGAGCTGCCTGTGGATGCGTGGATGGGGACTATCGGGGTAAGGTGGAAGAGTATTTCCAGTAATAAGGTGATGTTTTCGGTGATGGGAGTGGATGAGCGTTTTTTATCCGTGTTTAAGGTTCGGCTGCTGGCGGGTCGTGGTTTTTCTGCTGCGTTTGGATCGGATACGACCAATTATGTGGTGAATGAAAAAGCGTTGGCGGTGATGGGGATGGACGTTCGGTCTGCGGTGGGGCAGCGGATAAGACTGTGGGATAATTGGGGATTGATCGTGGGAGTGGTGAAGGATTTTAGCTTCAAGCCGGCGCAGTCTGCGGTCGATCCGTTGATACTGCGATATAATCCGGGTAAGGGTAAGGAGTGGCTGCGGAAGGTGGCGGTGGTGAGTGCGGGGCGGGGGACGACGGGGGCTGCGATAGAGGAATTGAAAACTGTCTGGGGAAAGCTGAATCCTTCGTTTTCGTTTGAATATGGGTGGGTAGATGCTCAGCTGGAGCGGTTGTATGTTTCTGAGCAGCGGCTGGGGGTGTTGTTCAATGTGTTTTCGGTGCTGGCGATTTTTATTTGTTGTTTGGGCTTGTTGGGGCTGGCGGCGTTTACGGCTGAGCAGCGGACAAAGGAGATTGGGATTCGAAAGGTGCTGGGGGCGAAGGTGGCTGCGGGAGTTTGCTTTTCGGATAGAGGTTACCGGTTGGTATTTTGTCGCGGCGGGTGCGATGGCGGTTTTCATCGCGCTGCTTACGGTGAGTTGGCAGGCGGTGAGGGCTGCGGTGGCTAATCCGGTGGATAGTTTGCGGGCGGAGTAGCTGAGGGTTTGTGCGTTTGGATTAGCGGTGGGCGAAGTCGGCTTCGTAGCGGCCTTTGATTCGTTCCATGGGGGGATTGAAGTAGCCGTATTTTAAGTTGGGGAATTCGTCCTTGAGCAGCTCCATGAGCTGTTTGACGCCCATGAATTCGCCGGTTTCGCCGGCGTTTATTTTACCCAGGTACCAGTCGGGGTCGATGTTGAAGTTTCTCCATTGTATCATGGTCAGGCCGGTATCGCGGATGAGGGTCCGCAGGGCTTCGTATTCTTCGATGCTATCGGTCATGCCGGGGAAGACGAAGTAGTTGATGCTGGCCCAGCCGCCGTAGCTGCGGACGACTTTGAGGCTTTCAACGATGTCTTCGAAGCGGTAGTTGTTGGGCCGGTAGTAGGCTTCGTAGACGGAGGCGCGGGCGGAGTTCATGCTGACGCGGATGGAGTCAAGGCCTGCTTCGCAGAGTGCTTTTACTGCGGCGGGCTTGCTGCCGTTGGTGTTGATGTTGATGCTGCCGCGGTCGGTGTGCTTGCGCATTTCGATGATGGACTCGCGGATGGTTTCCCACATGAGCAGGGGTTCGCCTTCGCAGCCCTGGCCGAAGCTGACGATCGGGAAGGGAGCGGTTTGCAGGTGGGGGACGGTGAATTCGACTATTTCTTCCGCCATCGGTTTGAAGCTGAGGCGGTCTTGTGTAGAGGGGATGGTTTCTTCCTGTGGTTGGAAGGAGATGCAGCCGATGCAGTTGGCGTTGCAGGCCGGTGAGGTAGGGATGGGGCATTCCCAGCGGCCCATGAAGTAGTTCCGGGCGGCGGGGCAGTGGTAGGTGAGGCAGCAGTTTTCCGCGAGGTGTTTGACCAGGCGGTTTTGGGGGTAGGCCTTCATGATCTGGTCGACGCCCTGGTTGATGACGTCCCAGTCGTAGCCGGCGCAGTCCTGGCGGATATCTTGTTCGATGCGGACGGCGGGGACGAAGAATTTTCCGTCGGACCATCCGGCGGCGGTATAGCAGAAGAGGGGGAGGGTTGGGGCGTCGGGGCCGGTTTCATAGGCGGCGAGGTAGAGGCCGGTATGAGCGGGGGGGATAAAGGCGGCTACGGCCCAGCCTTTTTCGCAGAGGCGCATTTCGCCGGTGAGGACGTCGATGCCGATGCCCCGGCGGCCGGGGAGTTCGTACAGGGAGCCTCCGTCGGGGAGTTCGATCCAGTCTTCGGTGGGGATGGGCAGGGCGTCCCAGCCGCTGCGGCCGGTGGTGTATAGGGTGGTGTCTTCGAATATGTTTCCTTTCCCGTCGGAGTAGAGGATATACGGTGATTCCTGTAGCATCCGGCAAAGGTACGGATTTCGGGGGTTAGGCGGGGCGCCGGAGTTTGGGGGCTGCGGGAGCTGGGCGGTTTTTGGGGTGTGGGGTGGGGCGCCGGGGGTGGCGGGGTGTGGGGTGGGTTAGGCTTTGCCGAGGTAGAAGTGGAGGAATTGTTTGATGTGTTCGAGCTGGCTGAATTCGAGGTTGTTGCGGAGGTCGAATTTGAGCTGTTCCTGGTCGGAGGTGGAGATGTGGATGGAGTCGTAGTAGGTTTCGACGTCGTTGACGTGGGTCCACAGGATGAAGCGGCTGTCGGGGAGGCTGGGGATGGTAATGCCGGTGTGGTGGAAGGAGAGGAGCTCTTCGGCGCGGAAACTTTTTTCGCAATAAAATAGATAAGAATAGCCGATGCTGAGGGCGATGTGGATGATGGAGATGAGGAGGTGGCCCTGGAGGAGCATGAGGATGCCGATGCAAAGGAAGAAGACTATTTCTACGAGACGGAAGAAGAGATTGACCCGGGGGAGTTGGCGGAGGATGTCTTTTCCGGCGAGGACCAGCAAAAAGATATCGAGGGAGATGATGAGCAGGCACCAGAAGTATAGAGGATGGGAGTGTTCGTTGCGGAAGTGGCTGATGGCGTGGGTAAGGATTAGGAGGCCGGCGGCGATGTGGAGACCGGAGCCGCTGCGTTTTAGCCGTTCGAAGGAGGGGGCGACGACGGGTAGAGATATGGAATCCATAAGAAGCAGTTTTTTGTAAGATACAATTCTGCCTATTTTCCATAAAGGGAGGGAGAGAATTTTAACGAATCGTTGCGCGGACTCAGGCGGGTTGGGCGTTCAGGCGTTCGCGGCAGTACATATTAAATTCTTCTTCATCTGCATCGTCTTCATCCTCATCGTCGGCGACTTCTTTTTGGAGGAGGCGGTTGGTTTTGAAATCGAGGGTGAGGAGGCCATCTTTCAGGATGACGTTGTTGAAGTCGGTCCAGGCGTAGCGGCGGGGGAGGAGGGAGTTGATGACGACGCGGTCTTTGTCGAAGCCTATTTCGAGGGGGCGTTTGGTTTGGTATTCGAGGAAGGCAAGGAGGAAGAAGAAGGCGGCCATCCAGGGGAGGGTGGTCATGCCGAGCCAGCCGACGGCGGCCAGGAGGAGCCAGTAGCGGTAGCGTGGGCGGGTGTGCTTTCGTCGGTTGGTGATGAGGTTGATCGTTATGCCGGCCAGGAGGGCTAGGGCGATGCCGAGCAGGAAATAGTTAAGATGTCCGGCGCGGACCTGGAGGTAAAGAAAGTTTAGGGCGGAGAAAAGGCATAGCAGGAAGCTAAGGATGTCGGTGGCCCTTTCGCTGTCCTTTTTTAGGATGACGACGTATTGATAGCGCATGCTGGTCATTAAGAATTGCTGGCAACGAGCAAATTACTCAATTTCCATAAGACGCGGGCGCCGACGTTGGAGTCCCAGTCGGTTTCGCCGCCGACTCCGATTTCGACGAGGTCGAAGCCGATGAATTGGCGGCCGCTTTGGATGATGCGGCGCAGGAGATAGAATATTTGTTCGGTCTCGAAGCCGCCGGGGACCGGGGTGCCGGTGTTGGGGCAGAGCTTGGGGTCGAGACCGTCGATGTCGAAGCTGATGTATACTTTTTCGGGAAGGTGGCTGACGATCTCTTCTGCGATCTGTTTCCAGCTTTGTCCTTCGTAGGAGCGTTCCTTGATATCCTTATCGAAATAGGTAATGACCTGGTAGTTGCTGTTCTGGATAAATTCCCATTCTTCCTGCGAGTAGTCGCGGACGCCTACTTGTACGAGCCGCTTTAGCTGCGGGACTTCCTGCAGGGCGTTGTACATGATGCTGGCGTGGCTGTAGACAAAGTCTTCGTAGGACTTGCGCAGGTCGCAGTGGGCATCGATCTGGAGGATGCCGAAGTCACCGTGTTTTTCGGCGATGGCTTTGAAGAAGCCCAGGGGCGTGCTGTGGTCGCCGCCGAGGACGGCTACGAGCTTATCCTTTTCAAGAAGGGATTTCGTCTGTTCGTATACCCATTTGTTGAGATGGGCGCTGCCCTCGTTGATTTCTTTGAGCGATTTGCACATGAAGCTGTTCTTCTCGAGGATTTCACCTTTGGAGGTGAAGTTGATATAGAGTTCGGCTTCTTTGCGCAGGTAGTCGCTCTTCATCAGCACTTTCTTGTCGGGCTGCCGCATGTAGAGGCCTTGTTTCCAGGCGTCGGCGGTTTCGCCGTCGTGGAGGTCGACCTGCATGCTTGCGTGGAAGACGTGCTCACAGCTGCGGGATGTGCCGGCTCCGTAGCTTACGGTGACTTCCCATGGGATGGGTAGGATCACAAGACGGGCATCCTCTTCTGTGAAGGGTAAACCGAAGATATTGTTTTTAGGGTTACTTGGTCCGTTGGAATCGAAATGCGATAAATCTGTCATGATCGTAGGAGTATCTCCTCTTTTTGAAACGTCGCGCAAGTTAGTGTAGTATTCACATATGACAAAATACGGGGGATAAATTGATGTTGCAACGCTAAGGCGTGGCAGTTGATACCCAGAAACATGAGTGTTGGTGGGAGGTGGTGAAGGGGAGTTGCGGGGGATTCGGGGGGATGCCTCGCGGGCGAAGGTCAAATAAATTTGATTACTGACTAGTAAGTCAGTACCTTGCGGATTCAATATGGCTGAAACAAGGGAACAGATTATAGGGCTGGCGGACGAGCTGATCCGGGAGCGAGGGTTTAATGCCTTCAGCTACAGCGATATATCTGAGCCTTTGGGCATTCGGAATTCGGCGGTTCACTATCATTTTCCTACAAAGGCCGATTTGGGTGAGGCGGTGGTGGATGCGGAACTGGAGAGGGTTGCGGGCTTTCGTAGGGAGCTGGGTGGTTTGCCAGGGGACGAGCAGCTGAAGCAGCTGGTATCGGTTTTTTATAAAAGCAGCAAGCTGCGGCTGATCTGTCTGATGGGTTCACTGACGCCGGATTATAATACTTTTGAGGAGCCATTGCGGGGAAAGGTAGGTGAGATGTGCAAGGAGGTTTTGAGTTGGGTGACCGAGGCGTTGGGGAAGGCGCGGGAAGAGGGGCGTCTGCGGTTCGAGGGAGAGGCGAGGGATCGGGCCTTGTTGGTGATATCGTCCTTGTTGTCTTCTTTGTTGTTGTCGCGGGTGTTGGGTAAGGAAACATTTCAACGGATGCTGGACCAGGTTTTACAAGACCTGGGGGCGGCGTGGAGAATAAAAGACATTTAAAATCTATGAAAAAAGTAGTCGTTACGGGCCTTGGCGCCATTACTCCTTTGGGAAATGATCCGGTTAGCTATTGGTCGCAGATGGTGGCCGGTAAGAGTGGGGCTGGGCCGATTACGCACTTCGATGCGTCGGCGTTCAAGACAAGGTTTGCGTGTGAGGTGAAGGGTTTCGATGCTTCTTCGGTTTTGGACCGGGGCGAGCTGAAGCGAACCGATTTGTTTACGCAGTATGCATTAGTCGCGGCGGACCAGGCGATCAAGGATTCCGGGCTGGATTTTTCCAGTATGGACCCTTTCGATACGGGGGTGATCTGGGGTTCGGGCCAGGGGGGGATGGAGACGTTCGAGGAGCAGGTGAAGGAGTACGCGTTGGGAGATAAGACACCCAGGTTCAGTCCTTTCTTTGTGCCGAAGCTGATCGCCAATATGGCTTCGGGGATGATTTCGATCAAGTACGGTCTGATGGGCATCAACTATACGACGGTGTCGGCTTGTTCGACTTCGAATACGGCTTTTATGGATGCGCTCAACTATATACGGCTGGGTAAGGCGAAGGTGATCGTGGCGGGGGGCTCGGAAGCGCCGATTACGGCAGCTTCGGTAGGCGGGTTCACCTCGATGAAGGCTATGTCGACCCGGAATGATGACCCGCAGGGGGCTTCGAGGCCGTTCGATGTGGACCGGGATGGATTTGTCATGGGAGAGGGGGCTGGAGCGTTGATCCTGGAAGAATATGAGCACGCAAAGGCCAGGGGGGCGAAGATCTATGCCGAGCTGGCTGGGGCTGCGATGACGGCGGACGCCTATCATATGACCTCCACGCATCCGGAGGGCCTGGGGGCGTTGCGGGCGATGCAGGATGCGTTGAAGGATGCGGGGCTCAATAAGACGGATGTGGATTATTTGAATGTGCACGCCACTTCGACTCCGGTAGGTGATCTGAGCGAGGTACAGGCGGTTACCCGGCTTTTCGGGGAGGCGCCGGGGCATCTGACGATCAGCGCGACCAAGTCGATGACGGGGCATTTACTGGGGGCGGCGGGCGCGATCGAGGCGATTGCGTGCCTGATGAGCCTTAAGGACGGGGTGATTCCGCCGACGATCAATACGGTCAACCTGGACCCGGCTATTCCGGCGGGGCTGAAGATTTTGCTGGGGGCGGCGATCGATTACCCGGTGAAGGTGGCGATGAGCAATACCTTTGGATTTGGGGGGCATAATGGGATTGTGGTGTTCAAAAAAGTATAATTTTTCTTGATCGGGTTATAACAATTTTCTATGGGGGGTGTTAGGCATTTTGACCTAACTTTGCCCCCTGTTATGAAAAAGTTCCAGATTGTCTTATTGGTTTTCATTGCAATAGCCATCGGCGTCCTCGTCAGCTTTATGGGGGACCTGACTACGTATGAGACTATTGCCTCCGCCCGCCAGAAGAGTGGTAAAACCGTTACCATTATCGCCCATTTGGACAGCAAGCAGCCTATCGAGTACAATCCGGCGAAGGACCCCAACTTTGTGAGCTTTCATATCAGCGATACCCTCGGCAATACGGCCAGGGTAGTTTATCATTTCGAGAAGCCTTACGACCTGGAAAAGGCTGAGCGCATTACCCTCAAGGGTAAGATGAACGGGGATGTCTTCGAGATTACCCGTAAGGATGGTATTCTTCTCAAGTGTCCTTCCAAGTACAAGGATGATCCCAAGGCCAATCAACAGGCGCTGAGCCAAAATTAATATCCCGCTATGGACTACATCGGCGAACACCTCCTGCCCGGAAAAATGGGGCATTTCTTTGCTTTACTTTCCTTTGCTGCTTCTTTTGTCGCCATGATCGCCTATTTCAAGGCGACGAACGCGAAGTCTTTGGAGGAAGAAAAGAGTTGGAAAAAGATGGCTCGGATCGCCTTTGGTCTGGATGTTTTTGGTGTATATGCGGCTTTCGCTATCATTATCTATATGGTGAAGGCGCACCTTTTCGAATACAATCTTCCCTGGGAGCATTCCAGCAGAGCCTTGTCTGCGCAGTATATACTGCCTTGTATCTGGGAGGCGCAGGAGGGGAGCTTTCTGCTTTGGAATCTTTGGGTTTGTGTGCTGGGGTTGATCCTGATGCGTAAGGCGGGGAAATGGGAGAATCCGGTGATGACGGTGATGAGCTTTACCAATTTCTGCATGGCGACGATGATCATGGGGATATATGTGTTCGGGCAGAAGATCGGCTTCAATCCTTTCCTGCTGGTGAGGCAGACGGAGTTTGCGGCGCGTGCTCCGATTTTCCAGCGTGCCGATTACCTGAGCATCCCGCAGATGCAGGATGGGCAGGGGCTGAATGCGCTGCTGCAGAATTATTGGATGGTGATTCACCCGCCGGTGCTGTTTTTGGGCTTTTCGTCGACGGTGGTGCCGTTTGCGTATGCGATTGCGGGGCTGTGGAAGAAGCAATATGGCGATTGGACGAAGGCAGCGCTGCCCTGGACCTTGTTTTCGGCTTGTGTGCTGGGGACGGGGATCATGATGGGGGCGGCCTGGGCCTATGAGGCGTTGAGCTTTGGCGGTTACTGGAACTGGGACCCGGTGGAGAATGCGTCGATGGTGCCGTGGCTGGTGATGGTGGCGGGCTTGCATACGCAGGTGGTGTACAATGCCACGGGGCATTCGC
>JAFDYG010000516.1 GCA_018267545.1 Bacteroidota bacterium | reverse complement strand
GATTCTCGCCTCCAGCCAGCTGCCTGCCTCGCAATAGTCAGCATAGCTGGTCAGCTGGAAGGCCGTCCGCGTCCGCTCGTTTCTCAAGCGCGCTTCCGGGAGGTTCGTCTCCCGCATCGCAGCGGTTATTACAATTTCTGCGGCCTCCAGCTCGCGGGCAATGGCCCGCATCAGATCGGCCCTTTGTTTCAGAGTAGTGTTGCGATAGATGCCAAAAGCCTGCCAGGCTTCATTCATGATGGCATCGATCTCCTGTACGGATGCGTCCTGGAATTTCATACTGCAAATTTAAGGACTACACGGTCAACGAAGCATACTCGGGCAGAACCGGGCGGTTTTCCAGCTGCTTGCGGATTACGCCCAGTACCCTCTCGCGTTCATTGCCGATCAGCGGCAGACGCGGTGCGCGAACATGCTCGGTGCCAATGCCAGTCTCGGTTTCTGCCAATTTAATGTACTGTACCAGCTTTGCGTGCAAATCTAGTTCCAGCAGCGGCAGGAACCAGCGATGGATTTCCAGCGCCTCTTCGACACGACCGGCCTTGACCAGCTTGTAGATGGCGACGGTTTCCGCGGGAAAGGCGCAAACCAGACCACCAACCCAGCCAACGGCGCCCATCAGGAGCTCTTCCGTCGCGATCGTATCCACGCCGCAAAGGAGGGCGAAACGATCGCCAAAACGGTTGATCATCCGGGTCACGTTCGATACGTCACGCGTAGATTCCTTTACCGACTGGATATTCGGAAGCTCGGCGAGCTCTTCGAACATTTGCAGGGTAACTTCGATCTTGTAGTCCACCGGGTTGTTGTAGATCATGATCGGAAGGTCGGTAGACTGCGCTACGGCCTTGAAGTAGGTTACGGTCTCGCGATGGTCGCTCTTATAGCGCATCGGAGGGAGGAGCATCAGCCCCTGAGCTCCCCATTTGGCTGCGAGAGCAGCCTGCTTCACCGCCTCGCGCGTACTGCCTTCGGCAATATTCAGGAGGACGGGTA
Source organism: Bacteroidota bacterium (assembly GCA_018267545.1). Taxonomy (GTDB): domain Bacteria; phylum Bacteroidota; class Bacteroidia; order Chitinophagales; family Chitinophagaceae; genus Puia. The sequence goes on along the minus strand of JAFDYG010000516.1, from coordinate 2,486 downwards.
TCTTTTTTCCAGCTTTTTCAACTGCGTACTTGACCAGCTTCTCTTTTTCATCCAGCTCCAATGTGCTTGCTTCGCCAAGTGAACCACCCAGGATGATGCCGTTGATTCCGGCATCGATCTGCGCATCCAGGTTAGTTCCGAACATAGGAAGGTCTAAGGTGTCATGGGCCGTGAACTTAGTGGTCAGGGCAGGAAATACGCCACTCCAATTAATTCTCATGTGTATCTATATTTTCAACAAAAATATCGCATTACGGCCCAGGACAACCTGCACGATTTAATCTCTTCTTTGCAGATTTTAACTAACTACTTCCCCCTCGATATCATAATCATAAGCTTTCGTTATCCGCACGTTAACGAAGTCCCCGATCGCCAGTTTCCTGTCGCTATGTATGATGACCTCGTTGTCTACCTCCACCGAGTCGAATTCCGTTCTACCCAGATACCTGCCCGCCTCCTTCTTATCGATCAGCGTTTTGAAGACCTGCCCCACTTTCTCCTGGTTCTTCTCGTAAGAGATCTCCTGCTGTACTTCCATGATATCCTGCGCCCGTTGCTGCTTGACCTCGGCCGGGATATTGTCCTCGAGCTGGTAACCGGATGTTCCTTCCTCGTGTGAATAGGTAAATATACCTACGCGATCGAAGCGATGCTCGCGCAGGAAATCCTTCAGCTCTTCCACGTCTTCTTCCGTCTCGCCGGGGAAGCCCGTGATCAAAGTAGTTCGAAGACAAATGCCCGGCACCTTTGCACGGATGGCGTGGATCAAATCCGTCATTTCTGCTCGGGTGATCTGCCGGCGCATGGCCTTTAACATATTGTCGCTCGCATGCTGAAGCGGCATGTCGAGATAGTTACAGATATTGCTCCGCTCTTTCATCACATCCAGGATCTCGAGCGGGAACTTCGAAGGATAGGCGTAGTGAAGACGAATCCATTCAAGGCCCTTGACATCGGCGAGCCGGTTCATCAGCTCGGGCAGCATGCGTTGCTTGTAGATATCCAGCCCGTAATAGGTCAGCTCCTGTGCAATTAAAAGTATTTCCTTTACACCCCTGCGAACCAGTCCCTCGGCCTCTTTCACGAGATCCTCGATAGGCCGGCTGACGTGCGCGCCGCGCATCAGCGGGATCGCGCAAAAGGCGCAGGTGCGGTTACAGCCTTCCGAGATCTTCAGGTAGGCATAGTGCTGCGGAGTGGCCAGCAGCCTTTCACCCAGCAGCTCCGATTTGTAGTCGGCCTCGAATTTCTTCAGCATCAGCGGCAGCTCCATCGTACCGAACCATGCGTCGACCTCAGGGATCTCCTTCTCGAGGTCTTCGCGATAGCGATGACTGAGACAGCCAGTGACGTATACCTTGTCCAGCTTTCCCTTCTTTTTAAGCGTCACCTGGTCGAGGATGGTATTGACAGACTCTTCTTTCGCCTTGTCTATAAAGCCGCAGGTATTCACAACGACGATGTTGTGGTCTTTTTTCGTATTTTCATGCACCACGTCGATCTCGTTAGCGCGCAGCTGTCCGCTCAGCACCTCACTGTCGACCATGTTTTTGCTACAGCCCAGCGTGATGATATTGACCTTGTCCTTCTTTAGGGTTCTTGTCTTCATAAAGGACGCAAAGGTACTTAATATGGGCGAATTCAAGTTAACGCGACTATTCCGGGAATTTTTCGAAAGCGAGAAGACAGGCGGCCTGATTTTGGTCTTTTGCACTATTCTATCCATCCTCATCGCCAATTCCGGCTGGGGGGAGGGCTGGCTGCACTTCTGGCATACCCGGCTCGACCTCACGATGGGCCCGATTCCCCTGGATTATTCGGTCGAAAACTGGGTCAACGACGGGCTGATGGCGGTATTTTTTTTATTAGTAGGCCTGGAGATCGAACGGGAAATCTACATCGGTGAGCTGGCCGATTTCCGCAATGCCCTTCTGCCCATCCTGGCGGCCCTGGGAGGCATGCTCGTCCCCGCTGCGCTTCACTTCGCCTTCAACTACGGCCGGCCCGAACAGTCGGGCATGGGCATCCCCATGGCTACGGATATCGCCTTCGCGCTGGGTGTCCTTTCGCTCCTTGGAAACAAGATTCCCCCTTCCGTCAAGATCTTCCTTACCGCCCTGGCTATCATTGACGACCTGGGGGCCATCCTGGTGATTGCTATCTTTTATACCAAAAGCCTATCCCTGGCCTGGTTAGGCGCAGCATTTGGAATTTTATTGTTGTTAATCTTGTTCAACAAACTAAATGTCAAAAAGTTAGTATTCTACATCATCCCCGGTATTCTACTATGGTATTGTATGCTGAGGTCGGGTATTCATGCCACCCTCAGCGGGGTTTTATTGGCTTTTGCCATCCCTTTCCGCAAGCTGCAGCCAGGGGCATCCGAAACAGAAGAAGCCGCCAATCCATCCTACCGTCTCCAGCACTTCCTTCATAAACCCGTAGCCTTCGGCATCCTCCCACTTTTTGCCCTCGCCAATACGGGT
>JAFDYG010000515.1 GCA_018267545.1 Bacteroidota bacterium | reverse complement strand
GGGGTGGCGAGGGCGTCGGCGATCTCGGCGTTGGGGCAGAGGATGGTGACGCTTTTGATTCCGGTTACGGGAAGGCCCGTCCGCGGGTTGATGGTATGCGAATAGCGTTTGCCGTCGATGACTGCGTACTTCTCGTAGTTGCCGGAGGTGGCGAGGGCCATGTCGGTGACGGAGAGCCAGGAGAAGATTTCGCCGGCGGAGTTGGGGTTGACGATGCCGATGGTCCAGGGTTTACCATCGGGCTGGAGGCCCCAGGCGGAGAGGTCACCGGAAGCGTTGACGACGCCGCTTTTTACGCCCTGCTGCTGCAGGAGGTGTTTGGCTCGTTCTGCGGCGTAGCCTTTGCCGATGCCGCCGAAGCCGATGCGCATTCCTTTTTCTTTCAGGAAGACGGTTTTGTTTTCAGTGTTCAGAAGGATGTTGCGGTAGTCGATGAGCCTGACCATTTTTTTGGCGGTTGCTTTGTCGGGCAGGGAGGTCATGGTCGTATCGAAGTTCCAGAGGCGGCGGTCGATGGAGCCGTAGGTTATGTCGAAGGCGCCCTGAGTGATGTCGGAAATGCGGATGGCGCGTTGGATGAGGGCGAAGGTTTCGTCGCTTACGGAAACAGGGGCGACGCCTGCGTTTTCGTTGATGCGGGCGGTTTCGCTGTTGTCGTCGTAGGTGGTGAGAAGGGTTTCGATGCGTTTTATTTCAGCGACGCCGGCGGCGATTCTTTCGGCGGCCCAGGTGGCGTCGTCTGCGACGACGCTGAGCTCGAAGTGATTGCCCATCAGTTTCATCGATTCTTTGAATGTTCGTTGCTCCATTATTCGTGCGGATTGGATTCGATGATGGTGCGGATTTGGCTACAGAATTCTTCGGGCTTTACGCCAGGGTTGCCTTCCCATTGTTTTAATATTTTTCCTTGTGGGTTCAGAAGGAGGGTGAGGGGGAATTTTCCTTCCTGGTTGTATTGGTCGGCGAGCTGGTCGTTTCGTTGTTGCTGTTCTTTGGACAGCTGGTTCTTTTTCATCCTGGGGAAGTCGGCGTTGACGAGGATGAGGGAGCTGTCTGCCAGCCGGGAGAAGGCGGGGGCGTCGAGAATTTCCTTGCGCAGGAGGATGCAGGGGCCGCACCAGTCGCTTCCGGAGAAGTTGAGCAGGATGAGCTTGTGTTCTTTTTGTGCGATCTGCTGTGCTTCGCGCATGTCGAAGTGCCATTGGGGAGGCGAGGCTACGACTGGGGTGAGGGCAGACGGCATAGGCGTGGGTGAAGCAGGGTTTATGCTGACGAGGTTAGCGATCAATAATAAGTTCCAGAGGTAAGCTGTCATTGCTTTAGTGTTTTGAATGGCGGCGCAAAGTTCATCAATAACGCCGAATGAATTGTTTTTGTTCTGTTAAATCCGTCGCTTGCCGTGGATCATGCCGGATACGATGCCGGGATAGTTTCCGGCATCGGCTAAGATTACTCCTGTAAGGTGAAATAATACGAATGCATAGATCGCGTATTGGGTCAGGCTGTGCGTCTGTTTGATGAGTCCGCGGTTAGCTTTGAGGAAGGCTACCTGTTCAAAGGCCAGCCCCAGGCCGGTGAGCACCATGATGAGCATCAGGGCATAGAATACGATGTAACCCCATTTTACGCGGACGTAGTGGACCTGTACGCTTTTTTGATAAACCGATAGTACGGTAAAGCCCATAGCGGTTTTGATCCGAGTGGAAAGCTTCTCTTCTTTCGGCTGAAAGATTTCGAGAAGGAACCGGCCGGCCAGGAAGATAGCAATGAAATATCCTATATCGGTGTGCCAGTCCCAGAGTTTGTCGTTGAAGGCGTGGGATACGGCTCTTGCCTGGTTGGCGTCGACGGTGATGTTGTTTCGTTGCAGCTGCTGCTGTACCATTTCGGTGTTGTTCCTTGTTCTGAAGAGGGTGGATGCGAGCAGTACACAAATCATCGACGAGGTGATCAGCAGGAAGAAAATCCAGTGCCAGAGACGGAGGGCGAGGCTGTGTTTTTCGTTGAAGCCGGAGAAGATGGGGAAGTTCATAGCTGGTTAATGAAATCTATATCCGAGAATTAGTTTAAAGATTGCGTTGTCGGTGCTTTGCGTAAATCCCCATCCGTAACCGAAGTTCAGCTCCCAGTCCGGGGACCAGTCGAGGTCGACGGCTGCAAACAGCTGGTGCTGCTGGCTTTGATAAGGGAAGAAGTGATTCAATGGACCGACGGCGCCGTAGTATTCGAAGCCTCCGGCGATGATTTTCGTTATATCGTATGACGCCTTGAAATTAGGCGAGAATATGTATCCCTGGTCTTTGGACAGGCCGTGGAAAGATTTTTCGAAGGTCGGATTAAGGGACATATACAAAGGGCCGAGCTGCTTGTCGACGATGGGTCGGATTTCGAGGCTCCAGTCGTCTTCGCTGTATTCGCGTTTCTGGTAGCCTACTTCCATCGACATGCTTACGCCTACGGGCCATTTCCAGGATTCGGGCGCCATCACCCTGGGCCGTATATGACTACCTACGTAACTGGAACGGTGATCGTTGCCGAGCTCGTTAAAAAAATAGAATCCTGTTTCGAACCAGCTGTTCCAGCCGTGTGTGATTTCGATGGTTTCGTGCAGGACGTGGTTGGTGGGGAGGACGCCGTTTTCCGTTAGCTTTTGTCCGTCGAAGGTGTAGTTGCTGTGCAGCTCCAGCATGGTGTTGCCTTTGCGAACGGTCTGGGAGCCATAGACCTGTATTTCATAGTTTTCCTGTGCGTGAACAAAGACGGGGAGGAGAGAGGTCAGGACGGCCGCGATAAAGGTCTTTATCATCGGACAAAATTACTCCGGCTCTTTGCGGGGCTTCGTTAGAGAGCAATTATAAATTTATTAGAAAAAAATTAGAGAATACTGTAGGGAATATGAATGGAGAATGTCGTTCCTTTTCCGGTTTCGGATTCGACTGCGATGCTGCCGCTGTGGAGCTGGATGATGCGGCTGGTGAGCGAGAGTCCGATGCCGTTGCCGGGGGCGTGGCGTTTGTTTTCGCCGCGGTAGAAGGGGGTGAAGATGTGTGCGATGTCTTCTGTGGGGATGCCTATTCCCTGATCTGAAAATTTCAGGAGGAGGTCGTTGGCGTCGAAGCCGATGGAGATGGCGCAGGTGTGATTTGCGGAGAATTTGCAGGCGTTTTCGATGAGGTTGATGAAGGCGACTCTGAGGAGATATTCGTTGCCGCGGATAGTTACGGGGTCGCCTTCTTCGAGCTCTTTTGCGAAGTGTATATCGACGTGGTAGCGGGGGTTGGCCTTTAGGGTTTCTTTGCGTGCGTCGAGGAGGACTTCGTCCAGCCGCAATTCTTTATAGTTGATGCCGGACTGGTCGTAGCTGGCCTTGGCGAGGTCGAGCAGGTCGGTGGACAGGCGGGACAGGCGGCGGGCGTCCAGGAGAGTGGTGCCGATGACTTGTTTGTATTCTTCGGTGGTTCTTGCTTTCATGGCGGCGATTTCGAGCTCGGCGATCAGGGCTGCGAGGGGAGTCCTGAGTTCGTGGGAGATGTTGGAGACGAATTGCTTCGTTCCGTCGAAGGATGCTTCGAGCCGGTCGAGCATCCGGTTGAAGGTGATGGCGAGCTCGGCTATTTCATCCTTGCCGTTGCCGGTTCCGAGGCGGAGGTCGAGGCGGGAAGCGGAGATGTCTGCTACTCTATCGACCATCGTTGATACGGGTTTAAGGGCTTTTCTGGCGAAGAGCATTCCTGCGAGGAGAGTGAAGAGTATGGCGGCGCAGTTGCCGATGAGCAGGGTGATTCGGAGAGTGTTTAGTTTTTTCAGGCCTGTGACATCGCGGGCTGCCGCGGTGATGGCGTAGGTCTTGCCGTCGAAGGAGTGGAGGAAGCCGATGGCCTGCAGGTCGTCGACGTAGAAGTGGATTTCTTTCATCGTTTTGATGCTGTCGATCATGCCGGTGGTTTCCTTGACGCGGTCTATGTCGTTTGCGTCGTGGTAGAGGATATGGAAGGAGGTGTCGAAGATGGCGACTTCTTCCTGGGGAAGGGTGTTGAGCGAGCTTTTGTAGATGAGCTGCAGGACGGCGGGGTCGATCTTTGCTTCGACGAGGAGGCGGGTTTTTGTGATGGCGAGCTGGCGGAGTCTTTTGAAATATTCTTCTTCGCGCTGGTCGGCGGCGGAGAGATAGACGACGATTGAGAAGGCCATGAGAAGGATGGCGAAAAGACCGGCGAATAGCAGGGTGAGCTTTAGTCTTATTTTCACGGTTCTTTTGTTTGGGGGCGGTCGTCTGACTGGGTGGGGTTGGCTGACTGGGCGCGGTCGCCGGTGTGGGCGCGGTCGCCGGTCTGGGCGCGGTCGCCGCCGAAGATGAAGCCGATGCCCGGGCGGGTTTGGATGAGCTTGACGGGGTAGTCTTTGTCGATTTTTTTCCGCAGGTAATTAATGTATACGTCGATGAAGTTGGTGCCGGTATCGAAGGAGGTTTCCCAGACGTTTTCGGCGATTTCGGTCCGGGTGAGCACGCGGCCCTGGTTATTCATCATGTATTCGAGCAGCTTGAATTCTTTTCGGGTCAGCTGGATTTCTTTGGCGTTGCGCTGGACGATCATGGTTTTTAGATTGACCTCGAGGTCGGCTGCCTTTAGAATAGTCTTTTTGGGTGTGGCAGATGGCTGGGCTCTTTTGAGCAGTTCGCGGATGCGGACGTAGAGCTCGCGGAAGTCGAAGGGTTTTACGAGGTAGTCGTTGGCGCCGGCGTCGAAGCCTTCGACTTTGTCGTCGGTGGTTCCGAGGGCGGTGAGCATAATGATCGGGAGGTCGGGCATCTCGTGGCGGATTTGTTTACAGACTTCGACGCCGTTGATGCCGGGCAGGAGGATGTCGGTGATGACGAGGTCGAAGAGGCGGCTCAGGGCGAGATTTTTTCCGAGGATGCCGTCGGATGCGATGGTCACGGAAAAGCCGAGCTCTTCCAGTCCTTTGCGGATCACGGATGCTACTCTTTCCTCGTCTTCTATGACCAAGATTTTCATTGGATGCGCCGGCAGTTTGCGGCTAAATTAGGGTTTCGGCGGTTCACGGGGAAAAATATGTGGGGCGGCGCGCTGCGGGTTTGGATGCGGGCGGGTGACGTGGGGTTTATGGGTGGGCGACGGCGGTTTGCTGCAGGTGGGCGGAAAACCAGCTGCCGGTGAGCTCTGCGACGTCGGTCATGGCGGAGCCTTCGAAGAGCTGGGTGGCTCCTTCGATGACGATAAGCTCGCGTTCGCAGGTCATGTCTTCGAGGGCTTCGCGGTTCAGGCGGAGCGTGTATCTGTCCTGGGCGGCAGCGATCAGGAGGGTCGGGGCTGTGATGCGGGACAGGGCATTGGGGACGAAGTCGGGTCTGGCGTGGCGGCAGACGACTGCTGAGATGTATTCGGGGAGATAGGCTGCGGATTGGAGGACGGCGGCGGAGCTGATTCCGGTTCCAAAGTATGCGAGAGTATAGCGGCTGAGGCGATCGTGTTCGCGGAGATATTCGGTGACGGTCATCAGGCGTGCGGTTTGGAGGTCGAGGTCGAAGCGTCTGCCGTATCGTTTGGATTCTTCCAGTGTGAGGAGCTGGGGGAACAGGGTTCCGAAGCCAAGCTTATGGAGGTGGTGGGCGACGAGCCTGTTGCGATTGCCGAATGTGATGCCGCCTTCTTCGGGGGAAAAGATGATGATGGAGCCGGAGCGGGCGGGGATGGTCAGCTCTGCTTTGAGGTGAGCGTGTCCGCAGGGGATGGTTAGACGGTGACGATAATAGGTGTACATAGTCTTTGTTTTTATAAAAGTATTTTGGCGGGGCTTGTGAAAGGATGATAAATGTCACGGTGGGGGGTGAAGCTGGTCAGTCTGGCTGGAGATGGGCGGTGGTAACTTGAGGTATGAGAAATATCATCATTCCGGTCGATTCGACCGGCGCGGGTATGAATGCGGCGAAGTTTGGAGTGGACATAGCACTCGAGAGGGGCATGGATGTGTATTTGCTGGATGTGCTGGAGCTCAACGGGGGCAAAGGTTATACCGTCTTGTCGCAGTCGGTTCTGGAAGAGTTGTTGAACCACAGTCAGGAGCAGCTGAAAGAGCTGTCGGAGAAGCTTGGGGCTCATGCGGGGCAGAGGGTTTTGATCCGTACCGATCTGGAGACGGGGAAGCTGGAAGAGCGGCTGATGAAATTGTGCGGGGAGAAGCATCCGTTTCTCGTGGTTGCGGCGATGGGGAGATTGTTCAAGGGGTTGCAGTTTCCGCTGCTGCTGATTCCGGAGGGTGTTTCTTTCCGGGGATTCCGTCACGTAGTCGTTGCGTGCGACAGGGAAGACATTCATACGTGTTTGGGGAAGGCCAGGCCGTTGATACGGCAGCTTACGGATGTGTTTCATCCGCGATTCACCCCCGTTCACGTGCTGACGGAGGGGGAGGGGAGCGCCGGCAAGATAATTCTGGAATATCAGTCGTGGGCAGGTAGTCTGGAAGGCTGGGCTCCGACGATTACGCTGGTGCGGCAGCCGGCCGTCGGAGAGGGTATGGCGGAGTATCTCGGGGGGCACGATGCGGATTTATTGCTGGTGTTTCCAAAGAAGCACAGCTGGCTGGAGTCGCATGTCAGCAAGGCGGCCGAGATCACGGGATGTTCTTCTGTTCCGGTTATGCTATGCGGGCCTTCGGTGCAGGGTTCTGGTCGAGATATTCCTTAAATACGGGTTGTTTGTCGTCGATTCGCTTGCGGGGAGGGGGCGAGCATCTTCTGGATTTTTTGCGAGAGCTGTGTTTTGCGGGACTGCCAGTTTTCGGAAGCTGTCTGCAGGAAAGATTTTGCTTCCGGGCCGATGGCGATGAGATAGGCTTTGTCTTGCAGCAACTGCATCCGGATTCCTATATCGAGCAGGTCCCCGATGAGGATGGAAATCTCATGGAGCGAGTCTTTGTTTGCGAGGGATTGGGGTTGTATGATTTCGATCGCCGCGGTATCGAGGTAGGGCCAGACGTAGAGGATGTCTTTT
>JAFDYG010000514.1 GCA_018267545.1 Bacteroidota bacterium | reverse complement strand
GCGGTTACGGGTAAGCCGTTGGCGGCCGAGGCCGGCGCCCAGATTTTTCAAAAGGGTGGGAATGCGATCGATGCTGCTTGCGGGATGCTGGCGGCGGTATGTACGATGTGGGACGTATTGAGCTGGGGCGGGGAGACGCAGGCTCTTATCTATAATCCAAAGCTTGGGAAAGTCATTGCGATCAACGCATTGGGCTGGGCGCCTACGGGTGCTACGCCGGCCTTTTTCAAGAGCAAGGGATATAATTTTCCTCCTGAATATGGTCCTCTTGCGGCGGTAACGCCTGGGACGCCGGGTGGCCTTTGCTATATGCTGGCCGAGTATGGGACGATGAGCCTGAAGGATGTGCTGGCGCCGGCGATGGAGATGGCCAGGGGTTATGCGATCGAGGCGCAGACGGCCAATAGTTTCGAGGGGCAGAAGAGAAGACTAAAGGAATGGCCGTATAGCAAGGCGTTGTTCCTGCCGCATGCGGGTGAGAAGCGTGAGGCTCCGGAGGCGGGGGAAGTGTTCGTACAGAAGGACCTGCTGGAGACGCTCACGAAGATGGTGGACGCCGAGCAGGAGGCGCTGAAGAAGAAGAAGTCTCGTAAGGATGCGATCATGGCGGCTTTTGACCGGTTCTACAAGGGAGATATCGCCAAGGAAATCGTTAGGGCGAGCCAGGAGCAGGGGGGATTGTTTACGATAGAGGATCTTGCGCAATGGAAGCCGATCGAGGAGGAACCTTTACACGTCAACTACAAAGGAATCGAAGTGTATAAGCTGCAGCAGTGGACGCAGGGTGGTTCGATGCTGCAGGCGTTGAATATCCTGGAGAATTTCGATTTGAAGGGCATGGGTTTCAATAGCACAAGGTATATTCATACGGTGTATCAGGCGATGAACCTTGCTTTTGCGGATCGGGATTTCTATTATGGGGATCCTTATGTTACTTCGGGGCAGCCGATGAAGGGGTTGCTTTCGAAGGAATATGGGAAGGAGCGGGCGAAGCTGATTACGTTTGACCGGAATAATGCGATGGCGGGGCCGGGGGATCCGTATCCGTTTGAAGGTCGGACGAATCCGTGGGGGGATCTGTTGAAGGCGCGTGCGAAGATGGCGTTGCCACCGCTACGCGGTGGTGGTGGACCGAATACTGGGGGGAATATGAATAGTGTGACGGTGTTGCCGGAAGGAAATGTGGCAATGGTGGCGCCTGGGGAGAATAGGGTTTCGGTGACGGTGAATGATCAGGATTTGGCTTTCGATCATACGACACCGGGGGCTCCTGTGGATGAGGATTTGTATCATGACCGGTTGTGGCGTGGGACGACGAGCATCGAGGCGGCGGATAAGGATGGCTGGGTTATTTCGGTGACGCCGAGTGGTGGCTGGAATCCGGCTTGTGTGGCGGGGCATACGGGTGTAGGCATGAGTCAGCGGATGCAAAGCTTTGTATTGGATTCTATTATTTGTCCGTATAATGTCGTGGCTCCGCATAAGCGGCCCAGGGTAACGCTCACGCCTAGTCTGGCGTTGAAGGAAGGAAAGCCCTGGCTTTGCTTTAGCGTGCAGGGTGGAGATACGCAGGATCAGAATTTATTGCAGTTCTTTTTGGATATGGTGGAATTTGGGATGACGGTACAGGAAGCTACGGAAGCGCCGAATATCAATTCGGACCAGCTGTGGCTGTCGCTGGGTGGAGAAAGGTTGGAGGACAGAAGGCCGAGGCCGGGGCAGGTGGTATTGGGAAGCACTACGCCGCCGTATGTGAGAAAGGAATTAAGGCAGATGGGGTATACGATGACGTTTGGGGATAGGACGAGCGGGCCGACGAATGCGATTATGCTGGATACGAAGCATGGGACGTTTTGGGGGGGAAGTAGTAATAATGGGGAGGATTATGGGATTGGATGGTAAGACTTTGTAAGAAGAGCGCCTGTTAGGCGCTCTTCTTATTTAGACGAGAGACGTCATCTCTGTGCAGGAGGGCGTAGTCGATGGCGGTCCTGATAAAGTCGTTAAGGGAAATGTTATTAATGGATGCGAAGATGGCGGCTTCTTTGTGCAGGTCGGTTGGGATGCGGACATTGAAAGAACCTTTGTAGGTTTTGTTGGGTTCTTTACCGAGGGCTTCGCAGGTTTCGAGGTAGTCGTCGACAGCTTCGCGGAAGGCCTTTTTGAGTTCCTTGACGGAGGCACCTTCGAAGTTTACGAGGTCATCGATGCCGAGGATTTTGCCGAAGAAGACTTCGTCTTCTGAGCTAAAGTGCAGGGAGGCGTAGTAGCCTTTGTATTGTAAGATGTCATTCATCTTTTATGTAGCCTTTCTCTTTTAAATGAGCGATTATTTGGCGAATCGCGTATTCTTTTACGATGTTTCCGGGGTGGGGTTTGTGCAGAATTATAATGTTGTTGTTTGAATCTGCGAATTTTCGTCGGGAACCACCGGTTTTTCCTTTTTTAAGTTCGAGGTAGCCGAGTTGGGCTAGGAGTTTAATGAGTTCCTCCCAAGTAAAATCTTTGGGAATGGAAAGCAGTCGTTGAACTAGCTTTTCTAATTTGGACATTTTGATAATCAATTAGTTTTAAATAAATCAATTTTTTAGCCATGGTTATCAATTTAGAAAGTCTGGTTAGAAATGCAGCAAGGAATGAATGTGTAACTTAATTTCAGTTGCAAATTAAATACTTTTTTCGAAATAAAAAAGCCAGACTTGCGGCCTGGCTTAAGAGTATGTGTGACTGTGATTTATGATTTGAATGTTGCGCCTTTGAAGGTCTTTTTGAATTCGAGGAAGTCGGGTATGGAGACGTGTTGGACGTAGGGGTTTTCGGGGTGGTTTTTTATGTATTCCTGGTGATAGGATTCGGCGGGGTAGAAGTTGGTGTAGGGGAGGACCTGGGTGACGATTTTGGAGCGGTATTTTTTGGAGTCGCGGGTGATTTCGTCGTCGATGATTTTCTTTTCGTCGTCGTTTTTATAGAAGACGGCCGAGCGGTATTGGGTTCCTTCGTCGGGACCCTGGCGGTTGAGCTCGGTGGGGTCCATGCTGGCGAAGAAGGCGGCGACGAGGGCGGAGTAGGAGATTTTCGAGGGGTCGTAGTAGACGGCTACGGTTTCGGCGTGACCGGTTGTGCCGGTGCAGACTCTTTCGTAGTCGGGGTGTTTGTCGGTGCCGCCGGCGTAGCCGGAGACGGCGTCGCGGACGCCGGTCAGGCTTTGGAAGACGATTTCTGCGTGCCAGAAGCAGCCTTCGGCGAAGTAGGCGACGGCTTCATTGGCGGAGGGTTTGCCGGGTTCCTTTGTGGGGATGTTAACGGGTTGGGACTGGCCGCAAGCGGTCAGGAGGAAGAGTGTGCTTAAGGTGAATATAAAGTGTTTCATGACCGATGGTAATTTTTGTGCTCCCGTGGGGGGAGGGTTATTTCTGTGTTTTTGAAGTGGTTGGTGCTGCTCCGCCTGCGGGGACAAAGATGAGGGCTGCCGAGTTCATGCAGTAGCGTTTGCCGGTGGGGTTGGGGCCGTCGTCGAAGACGTGGCCGAGGTGGGAACCGCTTTTGCTGTCGACGACTTCCCATCTTTCCATGCCGTCGCTGTTGTCTTTTACGAGGCGGATGGCGTCGGGGGTGATGGGGGCGAAGAAGCTGGGCCAGCCGGTGCGGGAGTCGAACTTGGCGTCCGAGCTAAAGACGGGCTGGAGGGAAGCGGCGGAATAGTAGGTACCTTTTTCATAGAAGTGGTCGTACTTGCCGGTGAAGGCGCGTTCGGTGCCTTGTTTGCGGAGGATGTAGTACTGGTCCGGGGTGAGGCGGGCCTTCCATTCGGCGTCGGTGAAGGTCATGGGATAGGTGGTCTTGGACGAGGCGACGGGTGGATCGGGATATTTTATGCTCTTTGACTGGGCGTTGGCTACAGACAAGGAAAGAATGGTAATGAGTGTAAATACTGCGTATTTCATGTTTTGAGGTTTTTCCAATAATAAACGAAAGAAGGGGCGCTGGGGTTTGAGTAAAGATGTTAAGATTGTTGACATATTTTTATATTTTTTAATTTGTGGATAAAGTGGACTTTTCCTGCTTAGTCGGAGAATTTGGCGGGATCTTACAAAAGGGTGCAACATTTAACAAATTGGCCCGTCCTATAGGGAAATGCTCCAACCATGTTTAAAAACTACCTGAAAGTCGCTTTTCGTAATCTCTGGAAGAACAAGGGGTTTTCCTTTATCAACATTATCGGTTTGGCGATCGGTATGGCGAGCGCCATATTAATCCTTTTGTGGATCCAGAATGAGGTTAGCTACGATGGGTTCCATGAGAAGAAGGACCGGATATATGAGGCGTGGAATCATGCGGAGTTCAGTGGGGCGATGCATAGCTGGAATACGACGCCGAAGGTGCTGGCTTCGGCGATGCAGCGAGACTTTCCGGAGGTAGAGCATGCGATCCGGGTCAACTGGCCGAGCCGGGTATTGTTTTCGGTGGGGGAGAAGCGGCTGATGGAGCAGGGGAATGCGGTGGATTCGGTTTTCTTGCAAGTCTTTAGCTTTCCGTTGTTGCAGGGGAATGCGGCGACGGTTTTGAACGACCCGCATTCGCTGGTGGTGACGCGGTCTTTTGCGAAGACGCTGTTTGGGACGGAGGATGCGATTGGGAAGGTGGTTCGTCTAGACGATAAGGACAACTATACGGTGACGGGGATCTTGAAAGACCTGCCTAATAATACCCGGTTCAACTTTAAATATTTGGTCCCCTGGGCCTTTGTGCGGCGGAATGGGCAGGATGAAAACAACTGGGGAAACAACAGCACGCGGACGTATGTTTTGCTGAAGCCGAATGCGAAGCTGGCTACGATAGCGCCGAAGATGGATGTCATCAAGGGGCGTTATGACAGCACGGAGAAGAAGTGGAAGATGTTTTTGTATCCGATGAGCCGGTGGAGGCTTTATTCGAACTTCAAGGGCGAGGTGGAGGATGGGGGCCGGGTGGAATTTGTCCGCCTATTCGCTATCGTAGCCGGATTTATTCTTTTGATCGCTTGTATCAACTTTATGAATCTATCTACGGCGCGGTCGGAGAAGAGGGCGAAGGAAGTGGGGATTCGGAAGGTGGTGGGTGCGCCGCGAAGTATATTGGTCAGCCAATTTATAGGCGAGTCGGTGCTGCTATCTTTTATGGCGGCGATCCTGGCGCTTTTGATCGTGCTGATCAGTCTACCCGGATTTAATCAGCTGACGGAAAAGCATCTCTATATTCCTTTCGGGAGTGTCTATTTCTGGTTGTCGGGACTGGGATTTATCCTTTTCACCGGACTGCTGGCGGGGAGCTATCCGGCGTTCTTTCTCTCTTCTTTCCAGCCGGTGAAAGTTTTGAAGGGAACGTTCAAGGCGGCGAATGCGTTGGTGACGCCGAGGAAGGTATTGGTCGTATTGCAATTTACGTTTGCCATCATCCTTATCATCTGTACTATTATCGTCAAGCAGCAGATCGACTATGCGCGGAACAGGGATACGGGCTATGATCGAGGTGGGCTTGTCTTTCATTATATGACGGGCGATATCGGGAAGAAATACGATCAGATCCGGCAGGAGCTATTGTCTTCTGGTGCGGCGGTGGCCGTTTGTAAGACGAACTCTCCCTTTACGGAGAACTGGAGCGATACCTGGGGTTTTGTGTGGTCGGGAAAAGATCCAAACGACAAAACCGACTTCAACTACTTCTGTGCGGACAATCAGTTGGTGAAAGTGGCTGGTGTACAGATTGCGCAGGGGAGGGATTTCGACCTGGAGCACTATCCGACGGACTCGCTGGGGATGATTCTCAATCAGGCTGCGGTGAAGGCGATGCACTTCAAGGAGCCGATCGGTCAGATCGTCAAGGAGGGAGACCAGTCTTATCATGTGGTGGGAGTGATCAAGGACTTTATCAGTCAGTCGCCCTATGAGCCGATCAAGCCGATGGTGATTGTCGGGGCGAAGGGTTGGTTCAGCACGATCAACTTCAGACTGCCCAATAGTGCATCGACCAAGGCCAGCTTGCAGAAAGCCGAGGCGGTCTTTAAAAAATACAATCCGGAATATCCATTCGAATATAGATTTGCCGATGCGGAATACGCGGATAAATTCGACGATGAGCGGCGAATCGGTACGCTGGCGGGGCTTTTTGCTGCACTGACCGTGTTCATCTCTTGCCTGGGTCTCTTCGGACTGGCGACCTATATGGCGGAAAACCGGGTCAAGGAAATCGGTGTACGGAAAGTGCTGGGCGCTTCGGTAGGAGGTATTGCGACCTTGTTGTCGAAGGACTTCATGAAGCTGGTATTGATTTCATTCGTGGTGGCGGCACCGGTAGCCTGGTGGGCGATGTATACGTGGCTGAAAGACTATACATACCGGGTGAATATCGAGTGGTGGGTATTTGCGATGGCGGCGTTGCTTTCGATGGGGATTGCGTTACTGACCGTCAGCTACCAGGCGATAAAAGCAGGTATGACCAATCCGGCGAAAAACTTGCGTTCGGAGTAGATTTTACAATAACCAAAACCGGTGATTTTTTCGGACATTCTCGTAACCATATTCGGTGAATTTCAACGAAATAACTCTAGCATTCGCTGGAGTTATTTTCTTTTGCTGAAAACTTTTGAGAATGTCTGTAAACAATCTTTCGAAGTCGGCGGTGTTGATGGTGGTCCTGGTAGTTGCCGTTATCGGCAGCTGGGAAATCTATCTCCGGCAGAAGGGCGTTACTGTTGCTTATGACGACAATGGGGCGATGTGGTCCGACAAGCGAGCGATGGTGTATGAGCCGGCCGATAAGGCGGATGTCTTTATCGGCGCTTCGCGTATCAAGTATGACCTCGATATTCCTACCTGGGAGCAGACGACGGGGCGGCGAGCGATTCAACTTTCTTTGGAAGGTCATTCGCCCCTTCCTTTTCTGCAGGACCTGGCCGATGATCCGAAATTCAAAGGGCGATTAGTTGTCGATGTGACCGAGCTGCTATACTTTTCCGATGCGCCGAATTTCCTGGCCGAAGCAAAGACGGACGTCGAATACTACAAAAAGCAGACCCCTGCTCAGCGGGCGAGCTTCCTGATCAATAGCGCGGTGGAATCCCAGTTTGTGTTTTTGGATCAGCACTTTCTTTCTCTGAATGTCTTATTGTCTGATCATCTGGATCTCCCCAACCGGCCGGGGATAATGGGAGATTTGAAATTTCCGATCGACTTCTGGCGGCAGGAATTTACCCGGCAGACGAAGATGACGCCGCGGTTTGTGGCGGATACGGCGATGCGTCACCAGGTAGAGGGGCAGTGGAGCTTTATCCTGGACCTGGGGGCAAAGGCGCCGAAGCCAAAGGTGGACCCTGTTCCGGGGATTATACAGAGAAGTAAGGAAGCGGTCGATAAGATCAGGGCGAGGGGTGGCGAAGTGGTCTTCGTGCGTACTCCGTCTTCGGGGAAATTCTGGGCGGTCGAGCAAATGGCGTTCCCCCGGGCCCGGTTCTTCGATGCGTTGGTGAAGGAGACGGGCTGTAAGGGCTATTTCTTTACGGACTATCCGGGGCTGGCGAGGTATGAGCCGGCGGAATGGTCGCATCTGAGTCCCGAGGATGCGGTGGGTTTTACGAAGGAGCTGATAAAAGTCTTACCTCCTTCCTTTACTAACTAAATTAAACTGATTCCTAATGGTCTTCAACTCCTATACATTCATCGTTTTCTTTGCCGTTGTCCTTGTTCTGTTCAACCTTCCTCTTTCCTGGAAGATTCGGAAGGGCATCCTTTTGCTGGCCAGCTATGTATTCTATGCGGCCTGGAACCCTCCTTTTATCCTGTTGTTGTGGCTGTCGACGGTCGTGGATTTCTTCGTCGGCAAGGCCTTATACAATCAGACCAACATTCACAAGAAACGCGTCTTGCTGGTAGTGAGCCTGATCGGGAATATGGGGATGCTGTGCTTCTTCAAATACGGGGGCTTTCTGCTGGATAATTTTGTGACGGTCGTCAATGCGATGGGGGTTCACTATCATCCGGCGAAACCGAATATCATATTGCCCGCGGGAATCTCCTTCTATACCTTTACTACACTCTGCTATACTATCGATATGTACAAGAAGGAAAGCGAGCCTGTGAAGTCTTTGCTGGATTTTTCCTTGTTCGTTACCTTTTTCCCACACCTGGTGGCTGGTCCTATCGTGCGGCCGCCTCAGCTGGTTCCCCAGTTCGAGGCGTCGCGCAGGGCTAATAAGCGCCAGCTGACGGAGGGCCTTTTCCTGTTATCATTGGGTTTATTTATGAAGGTAGTATTGGCGGACAGCATGCTTGCCGGTCCTGCCGATACTATCTTCAATACCAATGACAAGCTGCCGGCGCTGGATGCCTGGATGGGGATGCTGGCGTTTACGGGGCAAATCTTCTTCGACTTTGCGGGATACTCGACGTGTGCGATCGGGGTGGCTTTGGCTCTTGGTTTTGTGCTGCCGTTGAACTTTCGGTTTCCGTATGCTGCGAGCGGGTTTTCGGATTTTTGGCGGCGGTGGCATATTACCTTGTCTACGTGGCTGAGGGATTATTTGTATATACCGCTGGGAGGGAACCGGAAGGGAAAGTTCCGGACTTATATCAATCTTATGGTGACGATGCTATTGGGAGGGTTGTGGCATGGGGCCAACTGGACATTTGTAGTCTGGGGCGGGTTGCATGGGTTGTATCTGTGGGTAGAGAAATTTTTTGTGGATAGGAGGAAGGTGACGGTGATTACGCCGGCGGAGGGTGGGGGAGCTGTGAATGGCTGGGGAGGGGTAGCTGTGATGGCTAAGCTGGCGGAAGATCGTGGGGGGGTGTTCAATTCAAATTGGAGGGGATTTCCATATGCCTTGTTTACCTTTTTCCTGGTGAATATCACGTGGGTATTTTTCAGGGCTTCAACCTTTAGCAAGGCGGGGTCATTACTGGGTTCGATGTTCGGATTTGTACATGGCGGAGCGCCGTTATTGACGACGCTGGTCATAATTAAGATAGGTCTTATT
>JAFDYG010000513.1 GCA_018267545.1 Bacteroidota bacterium | reverse complement strand
AAGGATTTTCACTATCGTTCGCTGCAGACGCAGATCAAGCCGTTGAGCATACGGATCGAGCCGGATGGGTGCGACCTGATTTCGGTCAATGTGAAGACAAAGGACCTGTCGAAGACGATCGCTTCGATCGAGGGGCAGTGGAAGACGATGATCCCGTACCGGCCATTCAGCTATTATTTTGCGGACGAATTCTTCAATAGACAGTACCGGGCGGAAGAACGGTTTGGGAAGCTGTTTTTCAACTTCGCCGTGCTGGCCATCTTTATCTCCTGTCTGGGCTTATTGGGCCTGGCTTCCTATAGTACGCTCCAGCGGACCAAGGAGATCGGGATCCGCAAGGTGCTGGGCGCGAGCGTGACGGGGATTGTAAACCTGCTTTCCAGGGAATTTTTGCAGCTGGTCGTGATCGCATTTTTGATCGCTACGCCGGTCAGCTGGTACTTTATGGCTAAATGGCTAAAAGACTTCGAATATCGGATCGATATCCAGTGGTGGATTTTTGTCCTGGCTGGGATAGCGGCGTTCCTGATCGCGTTATTAACCATTAGTTTTCAAGCAATTAAGGCGGCTGTTATGAACCCGGTGAAGAGCCTGCGGACGGAGTAATCAAAAAATTTTCTTGGTGAAATAAAAATTAGTTCTAATTTTGTCTAACAGTGTTAAATTATTTAAGTCAGTAAAGAATAGGAGACCACATGGGGAGCAAGGAGAGAATTCACCGATTGAAGGAGCAAACCAGGGTAAATATTCTGGATGCCGCGCATGAAATTGTGAAGGATGAGGGATGGCAGGCTCTGAGTATGCGGAAGATCGCCGATAAGATTGAATATACGGCCCCGATCATCTACGAATATTATGCGAATAAGGAAGCCATATTGCTGGAATTGACGAAGAAAGGATTTATGTTATTGGCGGAGCGGATGAATAATGCTAAAAGCAAATTTGAAGATTTAGGGGATCAGATCGAGGCCATGTGGCTGGCGTATTGGAATTTTGCTTTTGAAGAGAAGGAATATTACCAGCTGATGTTTGGCGTAGAAGTCAACTGCTGTATAATGGATGAAATACTTCCTGCCGGGAGCACACCCTATGATATCGCTGCGGCGCCTATTGCAGAGCTGATGGGCATCAGCGACCCCGATGACGACCGAGTCTGTACCAAATATTATACTTACTGGTCCATTGTTCACGGTTTGATCTCGATAAACATTGTCCGCAAGGGAACCTCGGACGAGATCAACCGGCAAATCCTTAAAGATGCCATAACAGGTATTACCCGAAGCCTGACAAACCCAGCGCCTGCGGCTTAGGCCCCCTACCACCGGGACGCCAGCGATGAAGCTGGTTGGCCGTAAAAACGCCAGCAAATAAAAGCTGGTTGAGCGCGCCGGACCTTGAACCAATCGATTGCCTGTACGTTTACGAAGGTAAGTGCCTACCACCACGGTATTTCGTGACCACCTGATCGCGAGCTGAAACCGCATCCCTTAATTTGGTGATTGCCAATGAAATGTTTCGGCCTTTTTTTTGCCGCATGAGTTAACGCTGATAAATGAAATGAACGCTAGTATTTTTTTAGAGATAAATTTAACACCATTAAACAATTGAATAATGTTATGAGAAAGTATCTATTATTTTCCGCCATTATGGTAGCCGCTGTGGTCTATTTAAGCGCTTGTTCGCAAGCAAGCGGGACACAAGCCGCACCACCCCCGCCAAGTTTACCCGTCCTTCCTATAAGCAATAGCGCTGCGACGACTTATCTGGAGTATTCGGCCAACATCGAAGGGAAGACCAATGTCGAGATCCGTCCGCAGGTTAGCGGCTACCTCGACAAGATCTTTGTAGAGGAAGGCGCTTATGTAACGGCCGGACAGCCGTTGTTCAAGATCAACGACCGCCCTTATGACGAGCAGGTCAACAATGCGCAAGCCAACGTACTCGCTGCCAAGGCGAATATGGAGAAGGCTGCCATCGAGGTCAATCGTCTGACGCCGCTGGTCGAAAACAAAGTCATTTCCGACGTCCAGCTGAAGGCAGCGCAAGCCGCCTATGACGCAGCCAAGGCGCAGGTCGCTCAGGCGCAGGCCGCTGGCAGCAATGCCGGTATCAACCTGGGTTACACGCTGCTGAAGGCTCCGGTTAGCGGATTCATCGGCCGCATTCCCTTCAAGGTAGGCGCGCTGGTAGGTAAGGGCGAGGCTCAGCCGCTGACGGTCCTTTCCGATGTCAAGGAAGTGTATGCTTACTTCGGGATGAGCGAAAGCGACTTCCTGAAATTCACCAGCCAGTATCCTGGCAAGACGATCAACGAGAAAATCAAGGCATTGCCCCCGGTCGAGCTGCAGCTGGCCGACAAGAGCATCTATAGCGCCAAGGGTAAGATCGAGCTGATGGAAGGTCAATTCGACCGGAACATCGGAGCCATCGTCTTCCGCGCTACGTTCCCCAACACCGAGGGTCTGCTTCGCAGCGGCATCACGGGCCGGGTTCGGATTCCCCAGGGCAGCAACGGGCTCATCCCTGTTCCTCAGACTTCGACTTTCGACATACAGGACAAGATCTTCGTCTATTCTGTAGGAGACAGCAACAAAGTAACGAGCAAGATGCTTCACATCGTGAGCAAGACCACCAACTACTATTTAGTAGACA
The DNA here is from genome assembly GCA_018267545.1 of Bacteroidota bacterium. Lineage (GTDB taxonomy): Bacteria > Bacteroidota > Bacteroidia > Chitinophagales > Chitinophagaceae > Puia. The sequence goes on along the minus strand of JAFDYG010000513.1, from coordinate 13,948 downwards.
AGGGTGTACAGCCGGGTGAGAAGATCGTGTTTGCGGGGATGGACCGTCTGCAGGATGGCGCGGTGATTCAGCCGCAGGTATTGTCCGCCGACAGCGTTCTCAAAACATTGCCTCTCTAAGGAGAAGCTATCCGGGAAAGGAATGAAGGACCCGCAGGCAGGATTGAAATATTAATAAAGATCAATTTATGTTAAAGAGATTTATCGAAAGGCCGGTGTTATCAACGGTCGTGTCTATCATATTATTCATACTTGGTGGGTTGTCCATCTTTACGCTGCCCATCTCGTTGTTCCCGGATATCGCGCCGCCGTCCGTACTGGTCACGGCGAACTATCCAGGCGCCAATGCGGAGGTCGTAGCGCGTAGTGTGGCGACCCCGCTGGAGGAAGCCATCAATGGTGTGGAGAACATGACCTATATGACCTCCAACTCCAGTAATGACGGCAGCATGTCGCTGACTGTCTTTTTCAAGCAGGGTACCAACCCCGATATCGCGGCGGTGAACGTACAGAATCGCGTTTCCAAGGCTACCAGCCAGATTCCGGCTGAAGTTATCCAATCGGGTATCGCAACGCAGAAGCAGCAGAACAGTATCATCATGTTCATCAGTCTTTATTCGACCGATACGAGCTATAATGAGACTTTCCTGCAGAACTACGCCAAGATCAACCTTATTCCAAAAATCCAGCGTATCCCCGGTGTGGCTGATGCTACGCCCTTCGGTACCAAGGATTACTCCATGCGGATCTGGCTGAAGCCCGACCGCCTGGTTGCCAACAACCTATCGCCCGTCGAGGTTACGAACGCTATCCGCGACCAATCCCTCGAAGCCGCTCCTGGCCGTCTGGGTCAGAGCAGCAACGAAGTATACGAATACGTATTGAAGTATAAAGGAAAGCTGAACAAGAACGAAGACTATGAGGATATCATCGTCAAGTCCAACACCGACGGTTCTGTCGTAAGGCTGAGGGATGTGGCTCGTGTGGAATTCGGTTCCTATACTTATTCTTCGAACAGCACGCTGAACGGCAACCCTACGACGGGTATCGCCATCCAGCAGGTGGCCGGTTCGAATGCCAACAACATCCTTACGCAAGCCGAAGAGCTCATAAAGAATTTCGACAAGCAGCTGCCCAAGGGTCTGCACACGACGATCATGTATAACTCCAAGGAGTTCCTGGATGCTTCTATCGAACAGGTGAAGCATACGCTGATAGAGGCGTTTGTGCTGGTATTCATCGTAGTGTTCCTCTTCCTCCAGGACTTGCGGAGCACGCTGATTCCTGCTATTGCGGTGCCAGTGGCGATCGTAGGTACCTTCTTCTTCCTGCGGGTGTTTGGCTTTACCATCAACCTGCTGACCTTGTTCGCGCTCGTACTGGCGATCGGTATCGTGGTGGATGACGCCATCGTGGTAGTGGAAGCGGTGCATGCGAAGATGGAAAATTCGAAATTACCGGTAAGAGAGGCGACGCTGAAATCGATGAGCGAGATCTCGGGCGCCATCATATCGATCACCCTCGTGATGATGGCCGTGTTTATCCCGGTCGGATTTATGACGGGTCCCACGGGGGTCTTCTACCGCCAGTTCGGTTACACCCTGGCTATCGCCATCGCTATCTCTGCCGTGAATGCGTTGACGCTGAGCCCTGCGCTTTGCGCCATCTTCCTCAAGGACCTGCATACGGACGAGCATGGCAAGAAGAGGAATTTCCTGCAACGTTTCTATGCCGCTTTCAATGTCGGCTTCAAGAATATGACCGATAAATATATCGGCAGCCTGAACTTCCTGTTCAAGCGCAAGTGGATCGTCATCACGGCGCTCATCGCCCTCGCCGGCGGTGCGTACTACCTGATGCAGCGGACGCCCAGCGGCTTTATCCCGACGGAAGACCAGGGCTTTATCCTGTACGCGGTAAACACGCCTCCCGGAAGCAGCCTGGACAAGACGCGCAAGGCCATCAAGGAGATCGACGATATCATCAAGAAGGAACAAATGGCCGACAGACGCTACACCGTAGAAGGGCTGAACTTTATCTCGAATGCGAACGCCGCTCCTTATGGCGCTGGTTTCGTGCGGATGAAGCCGGCCGACGAGCGGGGTCCGATCAAGGATATCAATACGCTCAGCGGTATGCTGACCATGAAGGTGGCACAAGAGGTCAAGGATGCACACGCCTTCTTCTTCACCTTCCCGACCATCCAGGGTTTTGGTAACGTAGCCGGTTTCGAGTTCGCGCTGCAGGACCAGACCAACGGCTCGATGGATCGTCTGAGCCAGATGTCCAACCAGTTTATCGGAGCGCTGATGCAGCGGCCGGAGATTGCCTATGCCTTCACCACCTTCGCATCGGGCAACCCCCAGTATATGATCGACGTGGATAACGGCAAGGCCAAGCAGATGGGTGTATCGGTCGCCGACCTGATGCAGACGATGCAGATCTACTATGGTAGCTCGTTCGTCAGCGACTTCAACCGCTTCGGTAAGTACTACCGGGTCATGGCGCAGGCCGACATTCCTTATCGTAATAATGAAGAATCGCTGCGCGGCATTTATGTGAAGAACAACCAGGGTCAGCTGATCCCGGTCAACCAGCTCATTAACCTCAGAAAGGTATATGGTCCCGAAACGGTGAGCCATAACAACCTTTACAATTCGGCAACGATCAACGGGGTTCCGAAGCCAGGTTATAGCACGGGTGACGCAATCAAGGCCATCGAAGAGACGGCAGCGCAAACGCTGCCGAGAGGCTGGGGTTATGAGTTTACGGGTATCACACGTGAAGAGAAGCTGGCTGGTTCTCAGATCATCTTCATCTTCATCCTGAGCCTCGTGTTTATCTACTTCCTGCTGGCGGCGCAGTATGAGAGCTATATCCTTCCTTTTGCGATCGTGCTTTCGATACCTGCCGGTGTATTCGGGGTATTTGCGTTCCTCCAGATCTTTGGTGTAGACAACAACATCTATGTACAGGTGAGCCTGGTTATGCTTGTGGGTCTGCTGGCCAAGAACGCCATCCTGATCACGGAGTATGCCGTACAGAGAAGACACGCGGGTATGGGATTGTGGGAAGCGGCCCTGGATGCGGCAAGACTTCGTCTTCGTCCGATCCTGATGACCTCCTTCGCCTTTATCGTAGGTCTGCTGCCGCTGATGCGCGCCAAGGGCGCTGCGGCGCTGGGTAACCGGAGCATCGGTACCGGCGCGGTCGGTGGGATGCTGACGGGGGTTCTCCTCGGGGTCTTTATCGTACCGGTGCTGTTTATCATCTTCCAGTACCTGCAGGAAAAGTGGATCGGCAAGAAATACGTTAAATCACCCTCTTTGGCAGAATAAGACGAAACAGGCGAATCATAAAATCATTAGAACATGACATCATCAATTATAAAATCAACAGCTTTTGTCCTTCTTCTGGGTCTGGGAGCTTGTAAGGTCTCAAAGGATACGGCGACGCCGCAGGCCGAATTGCCGACCCAGTTCCGGAATGCGACCACGGAGGACACCTCCAGCGTGGCAAAGCTTCCCTGGAAAAGCTTCTTCGGCGACGCGACGCTTCAGCAGCTGATCGACAGCGCTATCGTCCGCAACTACGATATGCAGATCGCGCTGAAAAGCATCGAGTCGGCACAGCTCGTACTCGGTCAATCGAAGCTCGGCTACTGGCCCAGCGTCAATTTCAATGCGACGTACGGTCTCAACCGTCCGTCGGACAATAGTCTCAACGGTCAGTTTGCACCTGCGATCGTCGGAAAGAAATATATAGAAGACTATAACGCTAATGTGGGTCTGAGCTGGGAAGTGCCCATCTGGGGTAAGATCAAGAGTCAGCAGGAGAAGGCCCTGGCCGGATACCTGCAGACGCAGGAGGCCCGGAAGGCGCTGCAGACGAACCTGGTCGCCGGTGTAGCAGAGGGTTATTACAACCTGCTCATGCTGGACCAGCAGCTGGCGATCGCCAAGAAGAACCTGGCGTTGAACGACAGCACCCTGGACATTATCCGTCTGCAGTTCAAGGCTGGTGACGTTACGGCGCTGGCTATCCAGCAGGCCGAGGCTCAGCGGCTGGTAGCAGCCCAGCTGGTGCCGCAGCTCGAGCAGGGGGTAATCCTGCAGGAGAATGCGCTTAGCATCCTGACAGGTAAGCTGCCGGCCAGCATCAGCAGGACGGCTCAGCTGGACCTGGTGCCTTTGAAAGATACCTTGTCGGCGGGTGTGCCTGCGGAACTGGTTAGCCGTCGTCCGGACGTGCGCAGCAGCGAATTAGCGCTGAACATCGCCAATGCCAACGTCGGTCTCACCAAGGCCAACCTGTATCCTTCGCTGACGATCACGGCGCAGGGCGGTCTGAACAGCTTCAAGAGCAGCAACTGGTTCAATATCCCGGGTTCGCTCTTTGGAATCGTAGGCGGCGGGCTCACGCAGCCTTTGTTCAACCGTAAGCAATTGAAGACGCAGTATGAGCTGGCGAAAGTAGACAGAGAGAGAACGGTATTACAGTTCCGGCAGTCGGTATTGGTTGCGGTAGGTGAAGTATCGGATGCGCTTGGCAAGATCGAGAAGCTGAAGGCTCAGCAGGTGGTGGTTTCGACCCGGGTGAATACGCTGCGGCAGGCGATTACGAATGCCAACAGCCTGTTCAAGAATGGTCTGGCTACGTACCTGGAAGTGATCACGGCGCAGGGGAATGTATTACAAAGCGAATTGGAATTAGCATCTATAAAGAAAGGACAACTTAGCGCAGAAGTGGAATTGTACAGAAGCCTCGGTGGAGGATGGAATTAAAAAGAGTAGACAGACAGGATTTATTTTCAGGTAGGATTTAGTTGAAACAGAAAGCCGGGCGTGATGCCCGGCTTTCTGGCGTTTATGGGTGTTCCGGCGCTTATATGAATTTGGATGTGTAGCCGCCTTTCATTTTCGTGGGGACTCCCGAGTAGACGAGGGTGCCGCCTTCGTCGCCGGCTTCGGGGCCGAGGTCGATGACCCAGTCAGCGGAGCGGATGACGTCGGTATTGTGCTCGATGACGAGGATGGAATGGCCCTGGTCGATGAGCGCGTTGAAGGAGGTCAGCAGCTTGCGGATATCGTGGAAGTGCAGGCCGGTGGTGGGCTCGTCGAAGATAAACAAGATATGTCCCTGGGCGCGGCCCTTGCCGAGGAAGGAGGCCAGCTTGACGCGCTGGGCTTCACCGCCGGAGAGGGTGTCGGAGGACTGTCCCAGCTTGACGTAGCCAAGGCCGACGTCGCTGAGGGGTTTTATCTTCTGGAGGATATCCTTTTCGTCCTTGAAGAACTCGAGGGCTTCGTCGACGCTCATTTCGAGGACCTGGTAGATGCTTTTCTCGCGATAGGTCACTTCGAGGATTTCGTCCTTAAAGCGTTTGCCGTGGCAGACTTCGCAGGTGAGGTGGACGTCGGCGAGAAACTGCATCTCTACGACCTGTTCGCCTTCGCCCTTGCAGGTATCGCAGCGGCCGCCGTCGACGTTGAAGCTAAAGTGCTTGGGCTGGAAGCCGCGCATCTTGCTGAGGGGCTGGCGCGAGTAGAGGTCTCTTATTTCGTCGTATGCCTTGATATATGTTACGGGATTGCTTCGGGAGGATTTGCCGATGGGGTTCTGGTCGACCATCTCGATTTGGGAGATGTAGTCGAGGTCTCCTTTAATGGCTTTGTGCAGACCTACCTTTTCGGTGGGTTCGCCTTTGAGCTTCATGAGGCCGGGGTAGAGGATTTGTTTGACCAGGGTTGTTTTGCCGGAGCCGGATACGCCAGAGACGACGGTGAGGACGTCGAGGGGGAACTCGACGGTGAGGTCCTTGAGGTTGTTTTGCCGCGCACCTTCGACGGTGATGCTGTGCTTGCTCTTTCTTGGCGTGGCGGGCGGGGTGATTTTCAGCTCACCCTTGAGATATTTGCCGGTCAGGCTGTCTTCGTTGGCGATGAGCTCGTTGTAGTTGCCTGCGGCGACGACTTCTCCGCCCAGGTGGCTGGCGAGGGGGCCCATGTCGATAATATAGTCGGCTTCGCGCATCATCATTTCGTCGTGTTCCACGACGACGACCGTATTGCCGAGATCGCGGAGTTCCTTGAGGACGCGGATCAGGCGTTCGGTGTCGCGGGAGTGGAGGCCGATGGAGGGTTCGTCCAGTATATATAAGGAGTTGGTCAGGTTGCTGCCGAGGCTGCGGGTGAGCTGGATGCGCTGGCTTTCGCCGCCGGAGAGGGAGTTGGCCAGGCGGTTGAGGGTGAGGTAGCCGAGGCCGACGTCCATGAGGGTGGTCAGGCGGTGGCGGATTTCTATGAGGATGCGTTTGGCTATTTGTTGGGCGTGGGGTTCGAGGTTTAGGGTGTCGAACCAGGCGGAGAGGTCTTTGACGGGCATTTCGCAGAGCTCGCCGATGTGGCGGAGGCCGGAATCGGGGGCGTCAGCGGAGGCGGCGCGCGCGTTGGCGGGGGTGGCGGCGGCTCCGGGGGCTGGGTTGCCGATCTTTACATAGAGGGCTTCCTTGCGGAGGCGGTAGCCTTTGCAGTCGGGGCATTCGGTGCGGCCGCGGTAGCGGGAGAGCAGGACGCGGTATTGGACTTTGTAGAGGTTGCGTTCGACTTCGGCGAAGAAGTCGTTGATGCCCTGGACGTGCTCGTTGCCTTCCCAGAGGGTCTTGTATTGTTGTTTATTGAGGTCGATGATGGGTTTGTGGACGGGGAAGTCGAAGCGTTTGGCGGCGCGGATAAATTGGTCCTTCCAGGCGGCCAGCTTCTCCCCTTTCCAGGGTGCGACGGCGCCTTCGTAGACGGAGAGGCGCTTGTCGGGTATGACGAGGTCGGCGTCGATGCCGAGGACCTGGGAGAAGCCTTCGCAGGTTGGGCAGGCGCCGTAGGGATTATTAAAGGAGAAGAGGTTGGGGACGGGTTCTTCGAAGGTGAGGCCGTCGAGCTCGAAGCGGTTGGAGAAGGTGCGGCGGGCGGAGCCGTTGATTTCCAGCTGCATTTCGCCTTCACCTTCGTAGAAAGCGGTGCCGACGGAGTCGGCGATGCGGTGGCGGTCGTCTTCGTCGAAGTCCTTGACTACCAGGCGGTCGATGAGAATGTGGACGCCGGAGGCGGGGAGCTTTTTCTTGAGCTCTTTGTCTTCCATCTCCAGCAGGTCTTCGATACGGAGGGTTTCGCCTGTGGGGGCGGATTCTCCGGGCTTAGCGGCGCTGGGTTGGGCGGCGGACACGTAAAGGCGGGAGAAGCCCTTTTGGAGGAGGATATTCAGCTCCTCTTTTGTATTTCGGTTTTTGTGCTGTTTGAAGGGGGTGAGGAGCAGGACGCGATCTCCGGATTTTAGGGCGGTGATGGCGGAAACGACGTCGGTGACGTCGTCTTTTTTGACGATCTGGCCGGAAATGGGCGAATAGGTCTTCCCTACCCGGGCATAGAGCAGGCGGAGATAGTCATAAATCTCGGTCATGCTGCCCACCGTGGAACGGGGGGTGCGGGTAATGACCTTCTGTTCGATGGCGATGGCGGGACAGAGTCCTTTTATATAGTCTACGTCGGGCTTGTCCATGCGGGCCATAAACTGGCGGGCATAGGCGCTGAGGCTTTCGGCGTAGCGGCGCTGACCTTCGGCAAAGAGGGTGTCGATGGTCAGGGAGGATTTTCCGGAGCCGGAGACGCCGGTGACCACTACCAGCTTATTGCGGGGAATGGAGACGTCGATGTTTTTGAGGTTGTGGACCCTTGCTCCTTTTATATATATAGCGTCGGCGGGGGTCGCCGCTGCGGCTGGAGCTGGGGTGGATATGGGGATAAGCTTCTCTTGTTTCTGCTTTTTTACTTTACCGGTGGTTGCCATAATTATTAGCAAAGTTACATTTTAATACGGGGGCAATAAAAAATTGTGCAAGCGAGGAGAAAATATCTGTTTCCCAAAAATAGAACCTGTAATAGGACAAAATAAGAGCTTACTTTACTGTTTTTCTGGGGGTTTGGAGAATTAAAAAACAAAAAATTTCCCAAAATGTTGTTTATTCCAAAAAATGTATATCTTTAAACCGCAATTGATGCAAGCATTATTTGTGCACAATTGAATGTTAATTGTGAATAACGAAAACTTAAAATTTTCTCGCCTATAGACTGATTACTTCTACACAGAAAAACCGACCATCTTTAAAATCCAAAATAAATATCCTATCACCTTTAAAACCCGTAGAAGTTTTATGACATCGCTACGAAAAAAAACTGATCACGAGCTTATTCACCAATTTCGGGATGGCGACCTATACGCACTTGAAGCGTTAATCGTTCGCCATAAGGACAAGTTGTACACTTCCATCCTTTTTCTGGTCAAGGACAAATATCTTGCCGAGGATATTTTCCAAGACGTTCTAATCAAAATTATCGACACAATTCGCGGTGGCCGTTACACGGAAGAAGGTAAATTCCTTCCCTGGGCTATGCGTATCGCGCACAATCTCTGTGTGGATCATTTCCGTAAGGTAAAGAGAACTCCTGCCATCAAAACGAGTGATGACCGGGATATCTTCGAAGTCATCCATTTCACGGAAGAAGGCGCCGATACCAAGATGATGAAGCGCCAGAGCCATGACCGCGTAAGACAGATGCTGGACCTGCTGCCGGAAGATCAACGTGAAGTGATCATCCTCCGTCACTATGCCGATCTTTCTTTCAAGGAAATCGCAGCTCTGACGAATTGCAGTATCAACACTGCCTTGGGCCGTATGCGTTATGGTCTGATCAACCTGCGCAAAATGATGACTGAAAAAAAGATCGCCTTGTAATGAATTTTACTTATCAGGATTAAAAAGATGGTAGTTCGTCGCAAGTACGAAAAATACGATGAACGATTTTTTTAAAAATCTTTAACTACATTTGGGTACGGGGAACGGACATAACCGCTAACTTCATTGTGTGAAAAGATCCATTAAAAAAAATATTGAAAGGTTCCTGCTCGAAGAGAGCGGGAACTTTTTTCTTTGGTAGAGATACGATCGTGCGCGCCGGTGGCGTTGTATGGTCCCTAAGATATTGTCATTCTGGCCCTCCATCTGGTAACAAGACTTGCCCTTAGTTTGGCTGGAAGGCTGGGACAGAATGACGCCTAATTAGAATCGGCTTTGTCCAATTCGAAAAGCAACGTCCGCTGAAAAGCGGACGTTCTTTATTTATATGAAACCCCGCTACTGGCGTTATCTTTTTATCGGACTGCTGATTTTTCTGGTGGCGCCGGCGTCGTTCTTTCAGCTGCCGGGGCATGGCGTAGACCCTTCTTATATCATTGCCATCCATCTTGCGCACAAGTTCGACCTGGTTTTCGGGCGGGACGTTGTGTTCCCGTTTGGACCGCTCGGCATCCTGGACAGCAGGCTTCCGATCGGGGTCAATCGATGGGTTTATGTTTTATTCGATCTATACTTTCTCGTTTCCTTGTTCCTTCTGCTCAGGAAGGCGATCGACAGTGTAGCCAGCGGGATTCTCTGGCTGCTTGCGGTGATCCTGGCTTTTTATGAGCCGGCGTTCCAGTGGTACTTTATCCTCTTTCTCTTCCACCTTTTCTACCTGAACCAGGAGCCGGGGAACAACTGGGCGGCGGTTCAGGCGACACTGTTCGCCTTGCTGATCTTTTTTTATAAAGTGAACCTGGGGGTAGTGGCGATCTTCCTGCTTTTGGTGACGCTGCTCTACCTGGTTGTCAGCCGCAGGATCGGCGTCAAACGGCTGGGGCTTTTATTGGGAGGGCTGGCCGCGGGCTGGCTGGTATTTTCGGTTTTGCTGCGAGTCCATCTTTGGGGCTATCTAAGGGGAAGCCTTCACCTGATCGATGCCTATAACGACGCGATGTACCTGCCGACAGAAGGCTCATTTAAATTAGTCTGGGCGGCGGGGGTGATGCTGACGCTTGTCGGATGCTGGACGGTGTATTTGCTGGTGAGGCGGCGGGGTGAAGAAGCATGGGTATATGTTTTGGGAACGGGCGCTTTGTTCATCTTATTCAAGAGCGGTTTCGTCCGGCTGGACAACTACCATACTATTCATTTCTTTAAGATCACTGGACTTTTTGCAGCGGTTTTGTATTTCTATAGCCGGTCTGGTGAAAAGGTGGTATGCTGGCTTGTATTGGGGATTGGTTTTATGTCAGCCAACCAGGTCCCAGGTATCGGGACGATGTCCGATCGTTTTCTCAATCGTTTTTTTGTCCAGTCTGTGGCTGGTAAGCCGCTGAATTATTGGAGGGGTTTTGCCGGGTATCCGGCAGCGGCGGCGGGGGTTAGGGAAGGCAGCCTGCATAAGGTGATCGGGGACCATTCGGTGGATGTAGTTCCGACGGAGATATCTACCGTTTATTTTAACGATCTGCGATATGATCCCCGGCCGGTGATTCAGTCGTATTCTGCTTACGATGCGTACCTGGACAGTCTCAACTATGCGAAGTATCTGTCGCCGGGTGCGCCGGACTATATTTTATTTTCTGTAGGGACTACCGACGGGCGCTGCGCTTATTTCGACGAGCCGAAGACCAAGCTGGCGATCTTTTCACATTATGCCGTGGTTGGCGAAGCGGATGGGAACCTGTTGTTGAAGAAAAAGGAATTGACGCCTTTGAAGGTGGTTGGGGAAACGAGGGTTGTTGGGGGTAAGCTGGGGGAGGATATTTTAGTGGATGGCTCTTCGGACCTACAGTATGCAAGGATATACGTCGACTATTCGGTTTCGGGGCGGGTTCAGCGGTTCCTTTATCACCCCCCTCCCCTGAAGATCACGCTGATCTTCGGGGATGGCGCGCAGAAGCAATACCGGGCGGCGGCTCCGATGCTGGCCGATGGGATACTGTTGAATAAATTTATCGATAGCAAGGAAGACTTTCGGCTGTTGATGCAGTCGGGAGGGAAGGAAGGGGCGGTGGTCAAAGCGATCCGGCTGGATGCGCCTCGCGGGGGATTTGACAAGGAGATTCGGCTAGAGGTGGTTCGTTATCGTTTCCCGGCGGTTACGGCGGAGGATAGTGCGGATGTTGCAGGGCTGATGGGGGTTGCGCCGGTGGTGGTGGATACGGCGAGGTGCCGGGTGGATACTTTCCATGCCTGGTCGGAGTATGTACGGGCGCAGTCGCCGTTGATACAGGTGGAGGGTTGGGTCCAGCGGAAGGAGGAGGGCCGGAGGGTTGGTGTGGTTTTGCGGGCAGGGGAGAAAGTGTATGCGTTGCCTTCAGTCGATGTGGGAGAGCGGCCGGAGATTGCGGCTTATTATCATTGGCCTGCGGGTTCTGTAGAGGGTTTTAAAGCAACCGTCAGCAGGGCGCAGCTGCCACCTGGCAAGTACCAGGTGGGTGTGAGCCTTTATGATTCTTCCTCAGGGATGCTGAGGATACGATATCTGAATGATTCGGTGGCGGGGCGGGCCTATTGATGTTTATAAGCGTCGAGGCCGCACTGGAGCCACTGGGCGTATTCTTTTGCGTCGGGTGTATAGCCGACGGGTTTGTTCATCAGCTTTTCGTCCGGGCTGATGACGGCATAAAAGGGCTGGGAAGCGTTTTTGAAGTTTTCGGATTGAAGCGTGGCGAACTTATCTCCTACCGTGCGAATCGCCTTTTTGCTGCTATCACCGGTCGTAAAAAGGAATTGCTGGTCATCCGGGAGCTTTTTACGGTCATCGACATAGAGAGAGACGAGGATGAAATCGCCTTTGATCTTGCTTTTTACCAGCTCGTTGGTCCAGACATTTTCTTCCATCTTACGGCAGTTGACGCAGGCCCATCCGGTAAAGTCGATGAGCAGGGGTTTGTGCTGCTGTTTGGCCAGTGCAAGCGCCTGCTTGTAGTCGTTGATGACGTTGGCTTCGACGTCGCTGCCGTCTTTAGCCTGGCTCTTGTCGAAAAGGCTATATGTCAGGGGCGGAGGGAAACCGCTGACGAGAGAAATGTTTGCATACTTCGTATTGGTAAGACCGGGCGCCAGGAAGATGGCGAAGGCCAGGAAGGCGATGGCGAAGATCTTTCGTGAATTGCTGAGCTTTTGCGGGGGAGGATCGTGATGGAACTTGATCACTCCAAACAGATAAAGCGACAGGGCCACGCTGACCAGGATCCAAAGCGCAAAGAAGGTTTCTCTTTTTAGCACGCCCCAATGCGAGACGAGGTCGGCGTTGGAAAAGTATTTTATAAACAGGGCGAGCTCGACGAATCCAAACGTAATCTTGACGGTATTCATCCAGCTGCCGGACCGGGGCAGTGACTGGAGCCAGCTGGGGAACATGGCGAAGAGGGCGAAGGGCAGGCCCAGCGCCAGGCCGAAGCCGGCGAGCACGACGGTCAGCTGGAAGGCGCCGCCATTGGCGCCCAGGGCGCTGACGACGAAGGTACCCAGGATCGGACCGGTACAGGAGAAAGAGACAACGGCGAGGGTAAGCGCCATAAAGAAAATTCCGCCGATGCTGCCGATGCTGGACTTGGTATCTACCGAGTTGGAGATGCTGCTGGGCAGCGTGATCTCGAAGAGGCCGAAGAAGGAAAGGGCGAAGACGAGGAACACGGCGGCGAAAAAGAGGTTGAGCCAGACGTTGGTGGCGATATTATTTAAGATGTTGGCGTTGTTGGCCTGTAGGAAATAAAAGGGAACGCTGATGAGCACGTAGATCAGGAAGATAAAGAAGCCATATAGGAAAGCGTTGGCGATGCCTTGTTTCCGGGAGCCCGAGCGTTTGGTGAAGAAGGATACGGTGAGGGGGATCATGGGGAAGGTACAGGGCATGATCAGGCCTACGAGACCGCCGAGGATGCCGAGGAAGAAGAGGCCGAAGAGCCCTTTGCCCTGGGAGTTTTCGGCTCCGGTACCGCCGCATTGGTTGACCGGGTTGGCGATGTCGATTGTGGGGCGTTTTATTTCGTCCGCGGATGCGGTGGAGCTTTGGAGGTCGGTGGATTTGGCGACAAAGCCGGTGGCGGTGCGGGCGTAGCGGAAGGGGACTTCCAGCGGGCCTACGATGGAATCTTTGTAGATGGCCATGAAGGTGACGGAGCCTTTGAGGTCGGTGGTGGAGTCTCCGGCGGATTGCAGGTGGACCAGCCACTGGGCGTCGTCTATGAAGAACCGGGTGTCGGCGTTGCTGAAGAGGGGTTCCTTTTGGGTTTTGACGGAGCCTTTTTCTTCAATATTTTGTATGGTGGCGGCAGCGCTGCTGTCGAGGGCGACACGGGAGTAGGGCAGGCTGTCGGGCATGGTGGTGGAGTAGAGTTTCCAGCCTTCTTTGATATGGGCGTGGATGACGAGGACGTTTTGCTGCGCGCTAAATTCCCAGGTGATGGGGCTGTGAGCCGTATCGGTTTGGGTAAAGCCGCGTTGAGCGATCAAAAGAAAAAAGGCCGCCGCGAGCAGGCGGACGGTGAAGAGGTTCTGGTTCGGTAGAGATCTGGTCATGATTTGAAGTGGTCAAAAAAAACAAACGAGTTCTTTACAAAGAACCCGTTTTTGATTTATTTAATTACGTCAGATAGATGACTATCCTCCAATATTAACTTTAAATGGGACTTCAGCGGGCGGCAGGCATTCGTGATCGTTGCAAACCATGAATTCCACCTTGCCGGCCAGGTCGGTTTTAACATTGCTCTTTAATTTGACTACCTGGACGAATTCGGCGGTCCTTTCAAAATAGTTCACGTCGTGGTTCCAGGCGGATTCAAATTTCTTGATCACCTTGCTAACCTCTTTTACTCCGCCATCCAGGACGACCAGGGGGCTTTTTGTAAAAGTGAAGGAGGTGGGGATGGGGCCATCACCGCCGACGTTCTGGGCGTACATGTGAAAGTTGCCGCCGATGGTGGCGGTCATGTGTACTTCGTAGGTCTTGTCGGCAATCTTCTTCGCAGAATAGGCCCAGGAAACTTCTTTGCTGGACTGGGCCATTGCCAGGCTGCCGATCATCAATGCCAAGCCGAATAGTAGT
>JAFDYG010000512.1 GCA_018267545.1 Bacteroidota bacterium | reverse complement strand
GAGGTGCAAATCAATGACGTAGTGGAGCAGATCAAGTACTTCTCCGAGCTGGATAAGCGGAAGGATACTGTTCTGAAGACGATCGAAGGTTTGGGTAAGCTTACGCCCGAGCTGAAGGAGCGTATCGAGGGTTGTTATGATGCGACGGTGCTGGAAGACATCTATCTTCCGTATAAGCCCAAGCGTAAGACCCGGGCGACGACAGCCATCGAGAAGGGGCTGGAGCCGCTGGCGAAATTTCTTTTCGAGCAGGGCGCCGGGGATCCGGGTGAGGAGGCGGCCAAATTTTTGAACGAGCAGGTGAAGGATAACAAAGAGGCGCTGCAGGGAGCACGGGATATCATTGCGGAATGGGTATCGGAGAATGAGCAGGCCCGTAATAAGGTACGTCAGCTCTTTACCGAGTCTGCAACGGTGACCTCGAAAGTGCTGGCCAGCAAGAAGGACGAAGAAGAAGCACAGAAATACAGGGATTATTTCGAGTTTAGCGGGTCGCTGGCGGACAGCCCTTCACACCGTATACTCGCGATCCGGCGTGGAGAAAAGGAAGGTTATCTGCTGATGGATTTGTCGATCGACAAGCAGACGGCGGTGGATGACCTGGACCGAATCTTTGTAAAGGCGTCGAACCCGGCGGCTGCCGAGGTGAAGAAGGCCATCGAGGATTCGTACGACCGGTTGTTGAAGTCTTCCATCGAGAATGAATTCCGGCTGATCAGCAAGAACAAGGCGGATGAGGAAGCCATCCGGGTATTTGCGGAGAATCTGCGGCAGCTTCTGCTTGCTTCACCGCTGGGTTCGAAGCGGGTATTGGCTTTGGACCCGGGTTTCAGGACGGGCTGTAAAGTGGTTTGTCTGGATGCGCAGGGGACTTTTCTGCACAACAGCACCATCTATCCGCATCCGCCGCAGCAGGATATGCAGGGTAGCATTGCTGAGCTGAAGCATTTGGTATCCAAGTATGATATCGAGGCGATCGGTGTGGGAAATGGAACGGCGGGCCGGGAGACGGAGCAATTGGTGCGGGGCATCGATTTTGGTCGTCACGTGAGCATATTCATGGTCAATGAGAGCGGCGCTTCGATCTATTCGGCGTCCGAGGTTGCCCGGGAAGAATTCCCTGATGAAGATGTGACGGTACGCGGGTCGATCAGTATCGGCAGAAGGTTATTGGATCCGTTGAGCGAGCTGGTAAAGATAGACCCGAAGTCTATCGGGGTGGGACAGTACCAGCACGACGTGAATCAGAATAAATTGAAAGACGAGCTGGACAGGGTTGTAGAAAGCTGTGTAAACCACGTGGGCGTCGACCTGAATACGGCCAGCAAGCATTTGCTGACCTATGTATCAGGGCTTAGCGCTACGCTGGCTAAAAATATCGTGGACTACCGGACGAAGAACGGCGCTTTCAACAGCCGGGATGAGCTGAAGAAGGTGAGTCTGATGGGGCCGAAGTCGTTCGAGCAGTGTGCGGGTTTCTTACGGATACGCGAAGCTGCGAATCCTTTGGACAATAGTGCGGTGCATCCGGAAAGCTATCACGTCGTAGAATCGATGGCTTCGGACCTGCATTGTTCGGTTGCGGATCTTATAAATCAGGCGGAATTACGGAAGAAAGTGGTCAGGAAGAACTATGTGTCGGAGAAGGTAGGTGAGTTTACGATCGACGATATCCTGAAGGAATTGGAGAAGCCGGGGCGTGACCCGCGTAATCAGATCGAGGAGTTTCGGTTTGAGGAGACGATCAAGACGATGGAAGATCTGAAGCAGGGAATGACGGTGCCAGGGATCGTGACGAATATTACGGCCTTTGGCGTGTTTGTGGACATCGGAGTCAAGCAGGATGGGCTCGTGCATATCTCTCAGTTGAGCAATACGTATGTTTCCGACCCGAATAGTGTGGTGAAGCTGCAGCAGAAGGTGATGGTGACGGTGTTGGAGGTGGATACTGCGCGGAAGCGGATTTCCCTGTCGATGAAGGGGAATGCGCCGGCGAAGGGACAGCAGGGCGGTTCCGGTCAGCGGCCTGCGGGTGCAAAGCCGGGCGGGCCAGGGGGGAATGCACAGAAAAACGCGCCTGCCAAGGGCGGCGCGTTAGATCCTTTTCAGGCCAAGCTGATGGAGCTGAAGAAGAAGTTTAAAGACTAGTGGAATGTCTCTTTTGGGCGAGATACATGTCGAGCCAGATCCAGCCCGTGACGATGAGCAGGAACAGGAAGCCCATGAACCAGCCGCTATTAAAGACTTTGATGTAATTGAATTTATCCAGGTCCTGACTGAGCTTGTCGATAGAAGGAAGCTGAACGAGGGGTTTGCTGCTTCCGGAAGACCATTTGAGCTGGCTCAGGCAGAAGACCAGCAGGCCGGTGATCATGCTTAAAAAGAAGGCTCCGATGCCGCGGATGACGTTTTTATTGATATACGTTTTGGTCGCGGGGGCTACCTGGTAGCGTGCGATTTCTTCCATGACGTTTTTGGTGAAGCGCATGGAGGGGGTTTCCAGCTCGCTGGTGTGAAGGGCCTGGTGGATGTTTAGCAACTCGCGGTATTTCTCCTGCCATTCCCTGTTCTCGGCTATGAGGGATTCGACGGCCGATATTTCGGCGGGGCTGCTGAGCCCATCGATATAGTCCCACAGGCGTTCTTCTATTTGCTGCTGCGTATTCATGGTTGAATAGTTAGTAAATTTAATGTAAGTCCTTGACCTCATAACTAAAATGTTTTTCTAGCTTCTCTCTCAGTCGGTTACGTGCACGGTGTAGTTTTACCTTTATAGTATTCGGATCGAGTCCCATGATCTGGCCAATCTCTTCCAGGCTTTGCTCTCCTTTATAGAAGAGGGTGATCAGCTGGCTGTCATCGGGGCTCAGGAGCTTGATGGCGGCATTTATCATGGCGTGTCTGGATTTCTGCTCGACCTGGTTGGCGCTGAATCCCGAATCCCTATTTTCGAGCTGGAGCGCGGTTCGTTCATTGTCGATCGAGGTGGTATCCAGTTTTTTCTTCCTTAAAAATGTAATGCAGGTGGTCCGAACGACGGTATAGAGCCAGGTGCTGAATTTGGCTTCCCCCCGGAAATCGGCCAGTGAGCGGTAGGCTTTTACAAACACGTCCTGGCTGATTTCTTCCGCGTCCTCCCGATTGTCGGTAAATCGGTAGACCAGAGTGAAGACATACTGCTGATAGCGTTCGACCAAGCCGGCGAATAGAGCCTGTTCTCCTTGTAGAACCCGTTTAATAATTTCTGTATCAGTGAGTTCAATATGCATTACGCTATATAGGACTAGTATGGGGAAAGGAAGGTTACAGGTAAGGTACAAAAAATAAAAATTGGGGAAGAGGTGTAACCTGGAGTTTTCAGGGGTAGTCTGAGGTATTGTAAGTTAACCCCGGGCTGTCGGCCGTAGCATGATCGGAGTAGCGGGCCGGAAATTTAAAAAAACAAAAAAAGAATATTATGGAAACGAGTCAATTAGGTGTTTTATGGCTGATTCTTACCTGTTTGGGTATCTGCGCGCTGATTTTTGGAATTCGCTATATGCGCAATAAGGAAAACATGGCGATGATCGAAAAAGGGCAGGACCCTAGGATCAACCGGCCCGCTCCTTTCAGGAGTCTGAAGTGGGGGCTGTTGCTGACGGGTGCGGGTCTCGGGCTTTTCCTGGCTTATCTGATGGATAATACGCTGCTTTATCGGATCGGTCATGACCATGATGAGATCAACGGGGCCAATGTGAGTGTGTATTTTGCGCTGATCGCCATCGGCGGCGGGCTGGGGTTGATCGCTTCTTACCGGATCGAGAAGAAGGAATGGCTGGACAAGGAAAATAAGTAAATTGAAATAGGTTGGAAAGTAAAAGCCGGCGTTCGTACGCCGGCTTTTTTATTTATTTGTTTACGACCTCGAGGGCTTTTGCCACGGCGGGGTCGTAGGCGTTGCTGACTTCGTAGTAGCCTTCCGTTCGCCATATCTGCCTGGCCATCAGAGCTTTGATACGATGATTGAGGAGCTCTTTGTCCTTGGCGGGGATGTTTCGCAGGTCGATCGTATCCTTTTGGGCGTAGGTCGTGAGGGCGTCCAGGAGCCGTCCTTCATCGTGGAAACCGGCAATGAAGTCGGATGGGTTTTTAAAGTTCTGGAAGGAGGGCATATGCTGGATATACCAGGCGTAGATGAATCTGTTTAGGGTTCCGCCTATATAGAGGGCGGTGACGCTCCTGGAGAGGGTGCTGGTGTCAAAGCCGACAAAAATGTCCGGGGTTATGCCGCCGCCGCCGAACACGGTCCGGTGCAGGGGGCCCAGTGTCTTGAAAGAAGGGCCGTCGTGCCGGGTAGAGGTATCGCCGTGGAGGACTTCGCCGTCATGGAACCGTTTCATGACTTCGTCGTTGTAGTCATCATGACCCTTGTCGTAGGGCTTTTGGATGCTGCGGCCGGTGGGAGTATAGTAACGGGCGATGGTGAGGCGCAGGGCGGCTCCGTCGCTTAGCTGGTATTGTTCCTGAACCAGGCCTTTCCCGAAGCTGCGGCGGCCGATGATGGAAGCGCGGTCCCAGTCCTGGAGGGCGCCGGTCAGCACCTCGCTGGCGGAGGCGGTGCCTTCGTCGGTGAGGAGGGCCAGCTTTCCTTTCTCGAAGAGGCCTTCCCGGCGGCAGCGATACTCTGCACGGGGGGAGCGGGCTCCGACGGTATAGACGATGAGCTTATCGCCGTCGAGGAAGTCGTCGGCTATTTCGATAGACTCCTGGAGGATGCCGCCGCCGTTGCCGCGAAGGTCCAGAATGAGCCGTTGGAGTCCTTGTGTCTGTAACTTTTGGAGCGCCTGTGCGAACTCGCCATGGGTCGTTTCGGAGAATTTGTTGATCCGGATATAGCCGGTTTCTTTGTTGATCATGTAGGCGACGTCGACGGAGGGGATGGGTATGGTGCCCCGGGTGATGGGAACCTGGCGGGGTGTGCTGCCTTCGCCGACGCGTAAGAGGGTGACTTTTACCTGGCTGGCGCCGGGGCCGCGCAGGAGCTTGCGGATTCTATCGTTGGTGATGGCTTTCCCTGCGACGACGGAGTCATCGACTTTTATAAATTTATCGCCTACCCGCAGACCGGCTTTTTCGCTGGGGCCGCCGGCCAGGACATTGGTAACGTTGACGGTGTCGTCGAAGATCTGGTATTCGACGCCGATGCCTTCGAAATTGCCCTGGAGGTCTTCGTTTACTTCGGAAAGGTCGGCGGGGGGAATATAGACGGAGTGGGGATCGAGGTGTGTCAGCATGCCGTCGATGGCATTGTCCCCGAGCGTATCTACGGAGATGGAGTCTACGTATTTCATGGTCACCAGGTCCATAACTTCCTGTACGGGTGTTTGTTTCCGGGTGTTGAAGAAGCCTGTGGGACGGATATTACCGCGCAGTCGGAAGCCAATGAGCATCCCCACCATCATCACAATAGCGAATAACAAGGGAAGCCAGACCTGTAGTTTTTTCATTCGAGCGAAAATTTTAGCGATATATGGGGGTTATAGGGTTTGAAGGCTGCAAATTAAGGAATCATAAGTTAAATTGCAGGCAGATTGATGAAAGGTGGCCCGGAAGGGCCGCTGGAATAAAAGACAGGATATGAATATATTGATAGCAGACAGCGGAGCCACCAAGTGCGAGTGGTGCCTTCTTCAAGAAGGAAAGAAAAAGAAAATAGACACGCAGGGCATCAGCCCCTATTTTTTGGATGCTGCCGGTATTGGACAGGTATTGAACCGGGAATTGCTGCCGGTGCTGAAAAAGCAGGCCGTGGACCAGGTTTATTACTATGGGACGGGTTGTAATAATCCGGATAACCGGAAGATCGTGGAAAAGGCCCTTAAGCTGGCTTTTCCGGGTGCGAAGGTGCATGTGACGCATGACCTGATGGGTTCTGCGCTAGCCTTGTGTGGAAACACCAAAGGGATATCCTGTATTTTGGGAACGGGGAGCAATTCCTGTTATTTCGATGGAAAAAAGATTGTTAAAAACAGTCCGGGTCTTGGGTTTATACTGGGGGATGAGGGCAGTGGAGCCTATTTGGGCAAGAAGGTGCTGCAATACTATATGTACAATACCTTCGATGAGGAGCTGCGGTATAAGTTCGATGCCAAGTACGTGACGAACAACAAGGAGATACTCGAGCGGGTTTATAAGCAGCCGCTTCCCAATCGTTATCTGGCGTCCTTTACCCTATTCCTGGTAGAAAACAGGGGGCATTATATGGTGGAGAATATCATCGAGGATGGCCTGAATGATTTTTTCTTCAATCATTTGTGTAAATACCGGGAAAGCTGGAAATTGCCAATCCATTTTGTAGGAGGTGTGGCTTATGGGTTCAGGGACGTGGTCAAGGACTTATGTCATACCTATGAGTTCGAGCTGGGGAAGATCTTGCAGAAACCAATGGATGGACTTATTAAATATCATCAAAAATAATTAGCAGAATGTCGTTCGAGAAGTTCACGGAAGAAGAAAGCCCGTATCACGACCTGGATAAGATGAGCGTAAAGGAGATCCTTACCCATATCAACGAGGAGGATAAGAAGGTTCCGGACGCGGTGACGGCGGTTATTCCACAGATCGAAAAATTAGTGGTTGCCGTTACGGATAAGATGCTGGCCGGGGGAAGACTTTTTTATATAGGCGCCGGCACCAGCGGAAGGCTGGGAGTATTGGACGCCAGCGAGATTCCGCCTACCTATGGTATGCCTTTTGATTTGATCATCGGAGTCATTGCAGGCGGAGAGACGGCTATCCGTAAGCCGGTGGAGAATGCGGAAGATGATGCGCAGCAAGGGTGGCTGGACCTGGAGCAGTATGCGGTATCGGATAAGGACATTGTAGTGGGGGTCGCGGCCAGCGGCACGACGCCATACGTAATCGGGGCGCTGGAAGAATGCAGGCGTCGAGGAATACCAACGGGTTGTATCGTTTGTAACCCGGGTTCGCCGGTGACCGAGCAGGCGGATTATCCGGTTGCGGTGGTGGTGGGACCCGAATTCGTGACGGGCAGCACCCGGATGAAGAGCGGCACGGCGCAAAAGCTGGTGTTAAACATGTTGACGACGACGGTGATGATCCGTATCGGAAGGGTGGAAGACAATAAAATGGTGAACATGCAGCTAACCAATAGCAAGCTGATCGACAGGGGCACGAAGATGGTGATGGAGGGGACGGGTTTGACGGACTATGACGAGGCGAAAGAATTGCTGCTGCGGTCGGGAAGCGTCAAGAAAGCGGTGGATTCATCAATTGGGCGGAGCCCAATTGGTACTTGAGGCCCATAGGCCGAAAGTACAGACATAAGCGGTGTTTCGATAAAAAATTATTTTTGGTCAATTTTTTATCGAAATTCAAAGCACTAATTAGCATTATGCACGAGATAGAACCTTTTTATAACTGGCGGCACATCTACACGAGTGAGGAGGACGAGCGATCGCCTTTTTATGGGAGGATCTATTCCGAATTTGAATTCTCGCAGACAATTTATAACTATTATATTCATCCGCAGTGGGATGACTTTGGTTCGAGAACGTTGTATCTGAAAGTTCTGCTGGCGGACTACGACGAGCACTATGTAGTGATCGAGCTGTTCGGGGAATGGAATGATGCGATCGAGAACGATATCATGAATCTGAAGCGGGAGGTAACGGATAAGTTCTTCGAGTTCGGGATTACGAAGTTTATCCTGATTGCGGAGAATGTATTGAACTTTCACAGCGGGGATAAGGATTATTACGAGGAGTGGTTCGAGGAAGTGACAGACGCGGGGGGCTGGGTAGTCTGTTTGAATATGCCGGAGCAGACGCAGTATGACTTTAAGAAGGCGAAGCTGAATCGGTATATAGAGTTAATTGAATTGGATAATTGGCGGACCTATAAGCCGTTTCATTTGTTTACGCTGATCGATCAGCGGATAATGAAGAGGCTGGATTAAAAATAAATTTGGAAATTAGGGATAAGTCCCTAATTTTGGTCTACTAATATGATTACTTCAAAGGCATACCGGTTTTTTGGTTTTTATTTTTACTTCTACTTTACAAGTAGACCGGGATTGCTTTTGTTAAATAAATAAACAAACAGATTAACAAAAAGGTCCCGGTCAAAAGCCGGGACCTTTTTCGTTTATGGGCCTGAGCCTCAGAGGCGAAGACCAAACAAAAAAGGGTTTATGGGCAAGAAAGTCTCTATTCAGGGTTATGAGGGCAGCTTCCACCAGGTAGCGGCCGAGCAATTCTTTGGCAAGGACGTGGAAGTCATCACCTGCGCTACGTTTCGGGAGGTGGTTCGGGTCGCATCGAGCAAGAAGGAAAGCGATGGCGGTGTGATGGCGATCGAGAACTCCATTGCCGGAAGCATTCTTCCCAATTACAATCTGCTGCAGAAAAGCAATCTTAAGGTCGTGGGGGAAATATACCTGCAGATCCGTCAGCACCTGCTGGTAAATCCGGGGGTAAAGCTGGAGGATATCCGCGAGGTGCATTCTCATCATATGGCTTTGCTGCAGTGTATCGACTATCTCGAGAAGCATCCCAACTGGAAGCTGGTGGAAACGGAGGATACGGCGCTTAGCGCCAAGCATCTACAGCAGCATCGCAGCAAGCATACGGCTGCGATCGCCAGCAAGCTGGCCGCGGAGCTTTTCGGCCTGGAGATGATCGCTCCGAACATCCACACGATGAAGAACAACTACACCCGGTTTTTGATTTTGCAGCGGGAGGACAATGCGGTCGAGGCACAGGATCCTAACAAGGCTTCGGTTAATTTTCATACGGATCACTCTCGCGGGAGCCTGGCGAGGGTGCTGACGAAGATTGCGGAGGGAGGGATCAATCTCAGCAAGCTGCAGTCGTTTCCGATCCCGGGGAGTGAATGGGAGTATTCGTTTCATGCGGATATGGAGTTCGAGGATATCCATCAATTCAACCGGGTTATCGAGGCGATACATCCGATAACGGCCGAGCTGCGGGTATACGGGGTATATAGAAAGGGCAGGACAGTATAGGGAATGGCGGCGCGGAAAGAAGGACAGTATAAAATAATTTTATTATAAAGCAATGAAAACGGCTAAAAGACTGGAAGGCATCGGCGAGTATTATTTTTCCCAGAAGCTGCGGGAGATCGACGAGCTGAACAAGCAGGGTAAGAATGTGATCAACCTGGGGATTGGCAGCCCTGATCTGCCGCCGCATCCGGAGGTGATCAAGGTGCTGCAGGAAGAAGCTGCAAAACCTAACGTACATGCCTACCAATCTTATAAAGGGTCGCCCGTTTTGAGGAAGGCTATTGCGGCCTGGTATAGCCAGTGGTATGGGGTCGAGCTGAACCCGGACACGGAGATCCTGCCGCTGATCGGTTCCAAGGAAGGCATCATGCACATCTGTATGACCTACCTGGACGAAGGTGATGGGGCGCTGGTGCCTAATCCGGGCTATCCGACCTATCGCAGCGCGGTGAAGCTGGCGGGCGGTGAATGTATCGACTATTCACTGACCGCGGCGGGAGGCTGGTATCCAGATTTTGAAGAGCTGGAGCGGCTGGTCGCGGGAAAGCGGGTCAAGCTGATGTGGGTCAACTACCCGCATATGCCGACGGGGCAGCTGCCGGACTTGGGGCTGTTCGAGAAGCTGGTGGCTTTTGGAAAGAAACATGGGATTTTGATCTGTCATGATAACCCGTATAGCTTCATCCTCAACGAACATCCGATGAGTCTTTTGTCGGTGCCGGGGGCGAAGGATGTGGTGGTCGAGCTAAATTCTTTGAGCAAGTCGCAGAACATGGCTGGCTGGAGGGTTGGGACGCTATCGGGGTCGAAGGACCGGATCGACGAGATCCTGCGATTCAAGAGCAATATGGACAGCGGGATGTTCCTGCCAGTGCAGCTGGCGGCGGCCAAGGCCCTTTCGCTGGGTAAGGATTGGTATGATAGCGTCAATGCCGTGTACCGGGAGCGGAGGGAATTCGTGTTCGGGCTGCTGGAACTGCTGAACTGCGAATTCAGCAAGGACCAGGTTGGGATGTTCGTCTGGGCGAAGATTCCGGCAGGTCATAAGGATGGGTTCGAGCTGAGCGACAAGGTTCTGCATGGGGCCGGAGTATTCATAACGCCGGGGGGTATCTTCGGACCTGCCGGGGTGGGCTATATACGCGTCAGTCTCTGCAGCACAAAAGAAAAATTTCAGGAAAGTATTGATCGAATAAAAAGAATGGGAAATGTTTAATTCAGTTACGATAGTAGGGGTAGGGCTGATCAGCGGGAGCTTTAGTCTGGCGTTGAAAGACCGGGGATTGGTGAAAAACGTCATCGGGGTGAGCAGGACGAAGGCGAGCCTGGATAAGGCGCTGGAGCTGGGATTGATCGACGAGGCTTTGCCGCTGGAAGAAGCGGTGAAGAAGAGCGACCTGATCTATGTCGCGATTCCGGTGGATGTTACGATTCCGATCATGCGGCAGATCATGGATCTTGTCACGGACCGGCAGGTGGTGACCGATGCGGGGTCTACGAAGCATGCGCTTTGCGAAAGCCTGGCGGACCATCCTATGCGCAGCCGGTTTGTAGCGGCGCACCCGATGTGGGGGACCGAATATAGCGGTCCTGAAGCGGCTGTCCGGAATGCCTTTGCGGGGCGAAGCTGTGTGATCTGTGAGAAGGAGAAGAGCGATAAGGACGCAGTCGACCTGGTCGAGGGGCTATACAAAGAAATGGGTATGCATATGGTCTATATGGATGCCAATAGCCATGACATGCATGCTGCATACATTAGTCATATTTCACATATCACCTCTTTTGCGCTGGCCAATACGGTATTGGAGAAGGAGAGGGAGGAGAGCGCGATCTTCGAGCTTGCAGGCGGTGGTTTTGAGAGTACGGTGCGGCTGGCGAAGAGCAGTCCGGCGATGTGGCTGCCCATTTTTATGCAGAATAAGGAGCATGTGCTGGACGTCCTGAACGAGCATATCGCCCAGCTGCGGAAGTTCAAGAGCTGCCTGGAGAAGGAAAATGGCGATTATTTGAAGGAATTAATGGAAAATGCTAATAAGATCAGGCGGATTATCAAATAGTTGCATGTGAACAAAAACGGGCCCCTGCGGCCTAAAAACCGTACCTTTGCGGCAAATTTTACAAGTATATGATGACATTTGACGGGTTAGGACTGGACCCCAGATTGGTACAAGCCACAGATGCACTGGGGTTTAAGAATCCTACGCCCATACAGGAGCAAGCGATTCCTGTATTATTAAGCGGAACGAAGGACCTGGTAGGACTGGCTCAGACCGGAACAGGAAAGACGGCGGCTTTTGGCCTGCCGCTGCTGCACCTCGTGGATGCGGCGTTGAGGTACCCCCAGGCGCTGGTGGTATGTCCGACGCGGGAGCTCTGTCTGCAAATCGTGAACGAGATGGAGCAGTTCAAGAAGTTTATGCCGGCGATGCATGTGCTGGCGGTGTATGGCGGGACTTCGATCGGCTTACAGATACGGGATTTGAAGAAGGGGGTACAGATTGTCGTCGCGACACCGGGACGTCTGATCGATCTGATCGAGCGGAAGGCGATCAACCTGGAACAAATCAATTATGTGGTGCTGGATGAGGCGGATGAGATGCTGAAC
This sequence comes from Bacteroidota bacterium, assembly GCA_018267545.1. Taxonomy (GTDB): domain Bacteria; phylum Bacteroidota; class Bacteroidia; order Chitinophagales; family Chitinophagaceae; genus Puia. Next base: position 7,333 of record JAFDYG010000512.1, on the reverse strand, counting down.
ATGGGTTTCCAGGACGATATAGAGTTCATTTTACAGAATACGCCGAAGCGGGATGCGACCTGGCTGTTTAGCGCCACGATGCCTCCCGAGATCAAAAGGGTGAGCAAGAAGTATATGCAGAGCCCGACGGAGATTACGGTAGGAAAGGTAAATACGGCCAATAAGAATATCGATCACCAATATTATGTAACGTCGGCGCATCAGCGCTACGAGGCGTTGAAGCGGCTGATCGACTTCAACCCGGGGATTTACGGGATCATCTTCACCCGGACGAAGATAGACGCGCAGAACATTGCGGAGAAGCTGACGCGGGAAGGGTACGATATCGATGCGCTGCACGGGGATCTTACCCAGCAGCAGCGGGACAAGGTGATGGGCGAGTTCAGGGATAAGACGCTTCAGCTGTTGATTGCTACGGACGTGGCGGCGAGGGGTATCGACGTGAAGGAGATTACCCACGTCATCAACTACGAACTGCCGGACGACGTAGAAGTCTATACGCACCGCAGCGGCCGTACGGGCAGGGCGGGCAGCACGGGGATTTCACTGTCGATCGTACATAGCCGGGAAATAGGGAAGCTGCGGCAGATCGAAAGAATCGTTCAATCGTCCTTCCACAAGATGGAGATACCGAGCGGAAAAGATGTGTGCCGCAAACAGTTCTTCCACTTTATGGATAAGCTGCTGCAGACGGACATCAGCCATGGGGATTATGAAACCTATGTCCCGATGCTGGCCGAGAAGTTTGCGGAGGTGAGCAAGGAAGAGGTGTTGAAGCGTGTAGCTGCGATGGAGTTCGACCGTTTTTTGAAATACTACGAGAATGCCGAGGACCTGAACGTGCGTGACCGCGGTCGCGATATGGGCAGGGACAAGGGCCCTCGTGAGCGGAACTTCAACCGTGTCGAAGATGGCCGGGGACGCAGGGAATACAGCAATGGCGGTGGCGGTGACTATACGCGCTTGTTTGTAAACCTGGGGACGAAGGACGGATTTTACAAGGCCAGCTTCCTGCAGTTCATCCTCGATATGAGTGATTTGCGGAAGGAGGTGCTGGGCCGGATCGATATGAAGGAGATGAATAGCTGGATTGAGATCGACAAGAAGGCGGCGTCGCAGATGATCCGGGCGATCGACGGGAAGAATTACAAGGGGCGGAGGATCCGGATGAATGATGCCAATTCGAGATAACCTAAACAACAACATATAAATTTCACTTGATATGGAAGCAACAGCAGCAAAGAGTGCGAAAGAAGTAGTCCAGGCAGCCTGGAACAAACGTCCTCTTATCATTTCCGGTCCTTGCAGCGCAGAGACTGAAGAGCAAACGGTGGAAACGGCAGTCCGCCTGGCTAAAACGGGTATGGTAGACATTATGCGCGCGGGCATCTGGAAGCCGCGCACCCGTCCGGGGAGTTTTGAAGGCATTGGAACGAAGGGGCTGCCCTGGCTGCAACAAGCCAAGAAGCTGACTGGAATGCCCGTGGCTGTGGAAGTTGCTACTGCCAAGCAAGTGGAAGACGCTCTGCACTTCGATGTAGACGTGCTTTGGATTGGGGCCCGTACGACGGTGAATCCCTTTAGCGTACAGGAAGTTGCCGACGCCCTGCGGGGAGTAGACGTACCGGTGCTGATCAAAAATCCGATCAACCCCGATATCGAGCTCTGGACCGGAGCGGTAGAAAGAGTAGCCAAGGCGGGTATCCAGCAGATCGGGCTGATTCACCGTGGTTTTAGCTCCTACGGAAACACAGAATACCGGAATGCGCCCATGTGGCACCTGGCGATCGAGATGAAACGCCGTTCTCCGGGTCTGATGATGATCAACGACCCCTCGCATATCAGCGGCCGCCGGGATATCCTGCTGGATGTGGCGCAGAAGGCCATCGACCTGGATATGGACGGTCTGATCATCGAATCGCACATCGATCCTGACAAGGCCTGGAGCGATGCAAAGCAGCAGATCACGCCCGAGCGGCTGGCCGAGCTGCTGGGCAGCATCAAGTGGCGTCATGAGACGACAACGGAAAAGGATTTTATCACTGCACTCGAAAAGCTTCGCGAGCAGATCAACCATATCGACGACGAGCTGATTCAGCTGCTCGGACAACGTATGCGGATTGCCGACCAGATCGGTAAGTACAAGAAGGACAACAATATCACGATCCTTCAGACCAATCGTTGGAATGAAATCCTGGAGAAGGCTTTTGTCAAGGGCGACAAGCTGAACCTCAGCAGGGAATTCATCACCAAGTACTACGATGCGGTGCATATGGAGTCGATCAATCACCAGAATAAGATCATGAACTCTTAGTGGTGTATACATGGTCTACCTCTTTGTCCATGTAATCATGCCGGTCCGCCGGCGGGAGGCGCTGCTGAGCAAGCCGGTACGCCGGGTGCTTTTTGCGCACCTGCAGAAGGAAGGAGAAGAAAAGGGGCTGCGTATCGTAGCCATGGACGGAGTGGAAGACCATGTACATTGTCTTTTGCAATTACTCCCTTCACAGAACCTGTTGCAGGTGCTGCGGACCATTCGTGGTTCGGCGGCGGCCTGGATCAACGAGAGCAAGCTCATTACTCTAACCAGTGAATTCGATTGGGAGGAGGAGTTTTGGGCTGCTTCGGTGAGTCCCAGCGGTGTGAAGCAGGTAGTGGAATATATTGGGAAACAGGAAGAGCATCATAAGACGAAGACCCTTGACAGTGAATTGGAAATCTTCGAAAAATTCAAAGAAGGCCTGGTATGAACAAACTACAGTACAAATTTTCCGGGAAGACAACTACCTATTACCTGGATGCGGATTTTTCTTATTTGGAGAAGCTAGTTGACAAGACCAATGTGGTGGTTATTACCGACGAGAATATTTTTAGCAAGCATCAGAAAAAGCTGGGCGGTTGGAATACGATCGTGATCAGCTCAGGGGAGCAGTTCAAGGTACAGGCGACGGTAGATTCTATCATCGAGCAGCTGATCGAGTTCGGCGCCGACCCGGAAGACCTTTCTCGTCGGCGTAGGCGGGGGAGTGGTGACGGATCTGACGGGTTATGTAGCGGCGATCTATATGCGGGGATTGTCCTTTGGCTTTGTTCCGACTTCGATACTGGCGATGGTAGATGCGTCGATCGGGGGTAAGAACGGTATCGACGTAGGTGTATACAAGAACCTGGTGGGGACGATCCGGCAGCCGGAATTCCTGCTGTATGACTATAGCTTATTGAAGAGTCTTCCGAAGGAAGAGTGGGTGAATGGGTTTGCTGAGATTATCAAGCATGCGGCGATCAAGGATGCGGCTTTGTTCAAGGAATTGGAGAAGAGCAAGCTCTCCCTTTATCAGAAGGATAAGGCTGCGCTGGCGAAGCTGATCCGCCGGAATGTGGCGATCAAGTCCGCGGTGGTGGAGAAGGACGAGTTCGAGCATGGGGAGCGGCGGCTGCTCAATTTTGGGCATACGCTGGGGCATGCCATCGAGAATCTTTATGAGCTGTCGCATGGCCAGGCCATTTCGATCGGGATGGTGGCGGCTTGTATGATCTCCGAGGAGATGGGGCCGTTCAAGGAGACCGACCGGGTGATCGCTACGCTCAAGAAATATGGTTTGCCTACGCTGGCGGAATTCGATACGAAGGAAGTGATGGCGGTGCTAAGGATGGATAAGAAGAAGGTAAAGGATTCGATGAACTATGTGCTGCTGAATAAGATAGGGAAAGGTGTCGTAAAGCTGATCCCGATTAATGAATTGGATAAATTGTTACAATCAATTATAACTGCGCGTTGATGATCAAGACTATTCAGCCCTCGGGTTTAAAGGGGACTATTTTGGCGCCGGCTTCGAAGAGCAGCATGCAGCGGGCTTGTGCGGCGTCACTGGTAAGGGCAGGAGAGACGATAATACGGCACCCGGGACATTCGAACGATGACCGGGCGGCTTTGGGTGTGATAAATGATCTGGGAGCAGAGGTGACTACGCTGGAAGACGGGTCACTGCGGGTCAGGAGCAAGGGTGTTGCGGCAGGAAGCGGATTGGAGGTGAACTGTGGAGAGAGCGGGCTGGGTCTGCGGATGTTCGCACCAATAATCGGACTCAGCGGACAGGCGATCAAGGTGAGGGGGGAAGGGAGCTTGCTGACGAGGCCCATGGATTTTTTTGATGAGATCTTTCCGCAATTGGGGATCCGGGTCGTGTCGAATGGCGGCAAGCTGCCGTTGGAGATACAGGGACCGTTAAAGCCAAAGGATATTACGATCGACGGGTCGCTCAGCTCGCAGTTCCTGACGGGGCTGCTGCTGGCTTATGTCGCTGCGGGTGCGAAGGGGGTGACGATCACCGTGGATAATTTGAAAAGCAAGCCTTATATTGACCTTACGCTGGATGTGATGCGTTCGTTCGGCTGGTCGGTTGAGAACAGGAATTATGAAGAGTTTTATTTTTCGGGTTCCGGAGGCGCGGCAGGCGTAGTCGATTATACGGTAGAGGGAGACTGGAGCGGCGGCGCTTTCCTATTGGTCGCTGGTGCGGTGGCTGGTCCGATTACGGTGAAGGGACTAGATATAAATTCTACGCAGGCGGATAAGGCAATACTGCAGGCATTGAAGGGTAGCGGCGCTCAGCTGGAATTCAAAGGGGGCGATATCGTGGTGGGGCCGGGTGCGTTGAAGGCGTTTAGCTTCGATGCGACGGACTGTCCCGATCTGTTTCCTCCATTGGTGGCGCTTGCTGCTTATTGCGAGGGAACGACGGTCATTAGCGGTGTGAGCCGACTGGCGCATAAAGAAAGCAATCGCGGTTTGACGTTGCAGGATGAGTTCGGGAAGATGGGGCTTTCGGTCGAGCTGGATGGGGACCTGATGCGGGTAAAAGGCGGAAAGCTGAAAGGAGCAACGGTCCATTCCCGTCATGACCACCGTATTGCTATGGCCTGCGCTGTTGGCGCCTTACGCGCCGACGGACCGGTGACGATCGAAGAGGCTGAGGCCATCAAAAAGTCGTACCCGGATTTTTACGAACATTTGAAACAATTGGGAGGGGAGCTATGAACTCATTTGGCAGACTATTCCGGGTCAATATTTTTGGCGAATCCCATGGGGAAAGCGTTGGGGTGAATATAGACGGCGTGCCGGCGGGGATTCCGTTGCCGCTGGAGGATTTTCTGCCTGATCTGGAGCGGCGGAAAGGCGGGATGCAGAAGGGGACTACCCCACGGAAGGAGGATGATCTGCCGATCTTCAAGAGCGGCCTGTTCAATGGCCGGTCGACCGGGGCTCCTGTTACGATCTTATTCGAAAACAACAATACCCGTTCGGGGGATTATGAGAAGCAGCGGTCGGTACCCCGTCCGGGGCATGCTGATTTTGTTGCCCATCATAAATTTGGCGGTTTTGAGGATTACCGGGGCGGTGGATCTTTTTCCGCACGTCTGACGGTTGGGCTGGTGGCTGCCGGGGTCATTGCCAAGAAAATATTGGGAGAGGTCAAGGTCAGCTCATCGATCCTGGAGATCGGTGGTGAAGCGGACCTGGACAAGGGTTTGCAGAAGGCCATCGACGCCAAGGATTCGATCGGGGGGATTGTGGAATGCCGGGTGAGCGAGCTGCCGATCGGGCTGGGCGAGCCTTTTTGGGATTCGGTGGAATCTTTGCTGAGCCATGCGGCTTTTGCCATCCCTGCGGTGCGGGGTGTGGAGTTTGGGACGGGGTTTGCGGCGGCGAGGATGTTTGGAAGCGAGCATAATGACGCTATAGAGGACCTGGAAGGGCATACGCGGACCAATCATGCGGGGGGTGTGGTTGGCGGGATTACGAATGGGAATGAGCTGGTGTATCGCATAGCTATAAAACCGACTTCTTCTACGCCCAAGGAGCAAAATACGTTGAATTGGGAGACGGGGGAAAAAGAGACGTTTTCGGTCAAGGGGCGTCATGATCTTTGCGTCGCCCTGCGGGCGCCGGTGATTTTGGAGGCGATGACGGCGATCGTGCTGGCCGATCTTTTGCTTCTTGAGCAACAGGCGCGGCGGGTGTGGGCTTTTGGCGCCAAATAAGCAAAAAATAGCTGGCCGCGCTCTAAAATATTATCGCCTTGTATTATATTGAGACATATATGAATTATCGAACGCGTATTGTCCTGTCACTCTCGCCGGTTTTGTTGGTAATCCTGCTCTTTTCTTGTCACAGCCCTGCGCCAAAAGCCGATAAGGGGGAACCCAAGCCTGCTTCGGCGACGACCGAGCACGTGGCGTCGGATATAAAGGGGCTGCTGGAATATGTCGAGGGAAATGGGGACAAGCTGAATGATTCGACGATGCTCGTTTACCGGAAGCTGGAAGACAGCGTGTATGCGACCAAGGAATATAAGGCGCTTTGGAGCGACAAGAAGCAATTTACTCCGGCAGGGGATAGCCTGTTCGATTTTTTAAAGAACTGTAAGGCCTACGGTCTTTTCCCTTCCGACTATCACTATACTTCCCTTTCTTTTATCGAGCGTCTTGTCAGGGAGGATACGCTGGCGCGTAAGAATGCGGCTTTGTGGTCGAGGGCTGACCTGATGCTGACCGATGCGTTCTTTACGCTGGTAAAGCACCTGAAGCAGGGGCGTTTGGATTATGACAGCGTTACCCTTCGCAAGGATTCGGTGCTTTCGGATTCCATCTATACGCAGACATTGACGTCGGCGCTGGCTTCGAATGGCGTCTATACGGTATTGCAGGGACTGGAGCCAAAATATGCCCGATATGACTCGTTGAAAACCTATCTCAGGGACTGGCTGGCTACGGCGCGGTTCAAACCGATGACCTGGCTGGATTATCCTTATAAGGATTCTGCGGTTTTTTATCAATCGATGGTAAAGCGGCTGATGGAATCGGGGTATGTAGATTCCTCGGTGACGGCTGCGGATACGGCAAAGGTGGCGGCGGCTATCCGGCAGTATCAAACCAATAACAAGCTAAGGGTTACGGGAAAGCCGAATTCGGATTTGATTACGATGATGAATTATTCATCGGACTGGGAGAAGTTCAAGCGTGTAGCGATCAATATGGACCGGTACAAGCTGCTGCCGGATACTCTTCCCAAGACGTATGTCTGGGTGGACCTGCCGTCCTTCTACCTGCAGGTAATGGATTCGGATACGGTGGCGTTGGAGTCGAAGATCATTGTAGGTTCGCCGCGGACCCGGACTCCGCTGCTGACGAGCGAAATATCCAATTTTGTCACTTTTCCGCAGTGGACGGTTCCGATGAGCATCATTATGAAGGAGATGCTGCCGGCTATTAAAAACAATATCGATTATTTACGGAAGCAGAACCTGATGGTGGTGGATTCACGGGATAGTGT
>JAFDYG010000511.1 GCA_018267545.1 Bacteroidota bacterium | reverse complement strand
ATAAATCTGAAGAAAATCTGGAGTAGCACTGTTTTACTTCTCGTAGATCCCTTTCTGTTTTATCAGGTTAGTTATAGCATCGACGCTGGTAGGAGTAGGCGACGTAACGTTCTCTCCACCGGTTTCGGTTACTATGATCGTGTCTTCCAGCCGCAGGTGAAGCTTGAGCTGCTTATCCTCGATGATCGGCTCGACGTTGAAAACCACGCCGGGGACAAATGGCTTGTCGCGGGGGCCGACATCATGAACGGCCATGCCGACGAAGTGACCGATCCCGTTGGGGTGCTGTTTATCGAAGCCATGCTTGGCGTATACTTTGGCGGCGATGTCGGCCAGGTTTTGTACGGTTACGCCCGGCTTGACGGCAGCGATGACCGTTTCGGAAACGTCCTTGATGCAATTGTACATTTTGAGCTGGATGTCGGTGAATTTACCATCGACCGGCCAGGTGCGGGTTATATCGGTAGAATAATAGTTCAGCTCCGGCGCGTAGTCCATCAGCACGACGTCTCCCGCTTTCATGAGGTGGTTGTTGGCGTTATAGTGCCAGCTCAGTCCCTGCTCACCCGAGGCCACGATAGGGAAGTAGGAGGGGCCCTGAGCGCCTTCGTTCTCGTATACGAAGTCGGCGGCAGCGGCTATCTGGTATTCGTACATTCCCGGACGGGTGACGCGCATTGCTTCGTCGAAGCCGTGGGCGCCTATCTTTCCGCACTCGCGGATGACGGCGATTTCCCTGGCGTCCTTTACCCAGCGCATGTTATCGATGAAAGGAGTGAGATCCTTGATGGAGACTAAGGGATAGCGCTCTTTGATCTTGTTCATGAAGTTCACCTCTTTCGAGATCCGACCATCCCAGGGGTCCGTGAGGCGGTTATTCCTTTGTCCCATGCCCTTATCCCGGCTCATTTCGGCCACTTCCTCGGGGGAGGTGACCAGGTAGAAATCCTGGCCTCTTGTCGCCAGTCCCGAGAGCTGGGCCGTCATGAGGGACTTGGAAAGAACGGCCGTCATTTTATACATCTTAGCGGCGTCTTCTCCGGGTTTGATCAAGGCTTCTTCCTTTACTTCGCCGGACGCTGTTTCCGGGACCAGCAGGGTCGACGTTTTTGTCTTGCCGTTGATGATCAGCACGGCGCCAGGCAGCTCGACTCCGCTGAAATAATAGAAGTTATTATCTTGTCTGAATTTGATGTAGGGTTCGGGTAATTCGGCGCCCTGTAGAATGGCTGCTCCGTCGCCGATCTGTTCCATCAGTTTGGCGCGACGGGCGGCAAAATCATCGGCGGTAAAATATTTGAACATGTTTTGGGCGGATGCAGAAAAGGCAGATAACGCCAGATATAAAAATATCTTCAGGCTCTTCATTTGTGTAGTGTTTTGGTAGGACTAAAAATATGGAAAAAACGGGAGCCTGGGGATATTTTTCTTTACTGCGGCAGAGCCGGGGTTATCATCGCCCTGACCCTTTCCTCGCTGGTAAGAACCCGCGCTTTCAGGTCACTGAGGATGGAATACAGACCAAAATACGTCCGGTTGACATAGAGTGAATGCCGGGAGCCTCGCGCCACCTTGGATTCCCGAACTTCCTTGAGATTCGAGACATAATCCATGTATTCGTAGATGGCGGTAAAATAAGATTCGTCTCCGAAATCGAATTCTTCCCGCGTGAAGGGCATCGTCAGCATATCGATCATCTTCTGAAACAGTTCCGAAAAGAACCCGATCTCTTTTTCGGTGTCGGAAGGATGGATCATTTCGAGATTGGTATAGATCTCCCGCCGGCGGGCCTCATCTTTTAGCACCTCTTGATTTGTCAGCAGGAAGTAGTTGACATAAAAGTCTTCGGGGATTTCTTTTATACAGCCGAAATCGAAGACACCGACCGTTCCGTCCTCGCGCATGAGGAAATTGCCGGGGTGCGGATCGGCGTGCACTTTTTTCAGGGCGTGAACCTGGAACTGATAGAAGTCCCAAAGCGCCTGGCCGATGGTGTCGCGTACTTCCTGGGATGGATTCAGGTTCAGAAATTCTTTGAGATGATATCCCTTGAGCCAATCCATCGTAATGATTCGATCGCTGGAAAGCTCGGGATAATAAACCGGGAATATCAGATTCGGAATATGGGCGCACTGAGCCGAGACCTCTATCGATCGCTGCAGCTCGAGCCTATAGTCGGTCTCTTCGAGAAGCTTGCCTTCGATTTCCTGGAAATACTTGTCCATGTCGACTTCGTTCATGCCGACTATTCGTAACGCGAAGGGCTTGACGATTCGAAGGTCCGACTTGACGCTGTTTGCTACGCCGGGATACTGGATCTTTACGGCGAGGTCTTTACCCCACTTCACCGCCTTGTGGACCTGGCCGATAGATGCGGCGTTGGAGGCCTGCATTTCGAACTTGTCGTAGAGTTGTGCGGGTGACTTACCCAGGGTCTTCTGGAAGGTATTGACGACCAGCGGACCGCTGAGGGGCGGGGCGCTGTATTGAGACATGGCGAATTTTTCGGTGTAGGCCTTGGGCAGCATACCCTTGTCCATGCTGAGCATCTGGGCCACTTTGAGCGCGCTTCCTTTGAGGCCGCTAAGGGTATCATAGATATCTTCCGCATTGTCGGCATGAAGCTCTTCCTTGCTGACGGAAGGGTCGATCAGTTTTTTTGTATAGTGCTTGAGGTAGTTGGTGCCGACCTTCAATCCTGTGGCTACGAACTTGCTGGCCCGTTCTACTTTGCCGGTGGGTATGCTTGTCTGTTCTTTCATTGGGTATTATTTCCTTGCAAACATAAATTTTCCAAAGTCCAGGATGCTGTCCAGCGTATTGGAGCTGATGAGCTGGAAGCTAAGGTTAACCGCTTTCTCGATGGCGGCGTCGGTCATCTCGAATCGTTCGCTATCGTCTTTGATCCAATACTGGAGGACGAAGAGAGCCTGGAGCCAGAAACCATGTACATATTGGTCGGAGATGTATTTTCTTTCTTTGACCTCTCCGGTCTGATATCCTTCTTTGATCAGCTCACGGATATAGTCGAAGAAGGCGATCCGGAAGGATTCCAGCCTATCGAGGTGAGCTCCCGGAACCAGGTATTTTTCTTTTTGGAGGAGGATATAGCTCCTGTTTTCGCGTAGCTGCTGTACCCAAAGGAAGTAAAACGCCAGCAGTTTCTCCCGGACGCCATAGGCACGGTAGGTTTCGTCCGCTACCAGCTTTTCGAGTGTTTCGTCGAAGATGGCCCGCCAGATATCCTTCTCCAGGGCATCGAATGAAGCATAAGCGTCGTAGAAGGACGATTCCGATATGTTCAGCTGCTGGGTGAAGGTGTAGACGGAAACAGGCCGTTTACCGTTTTCCAGCCAGTATTTCTGGTAGGCTTCGCGTATTTCTTTTTTTTCCATGAGTATATTCGGGATGGGTATGAAAGCATAACAGGGCCGGGACGTCAAATGTTCATGCTTCGCGATTTTGGCGTAAATTTAGCAACTCCAACCCAATTGATTGCTCCCTCTTATTATTATATATTTTTAAAATTTATTATATATGGGAGTGCCCAAAAAACTCCTGATCGTCGAAGACGAATTTATCGAAGCGGAAAACCTCGAACGTGTGCTTTCGAAGGCGGGTTACGTCATCTGCGGCACCGCCAGATCGGTCCCGGCTGCTCTTTCCATTCTGGACGGGAAAAAGCCGGACTTTGTGCTGATCGATGTTTTTCTAAAGGGGCCGCAGACGGGTATCGACCTTGCCAGGACACTCCGGGAGCGGGGCATTCCTTTTCTCTATATTTCCGCCAATTCGGACAGGGCAACTCTCGATGCCATCAAGGATACCCATCCCCTGGGCTTCCTGGTAAAACCTTTCCGGGAGAGAGACGTGCTGGTTATGCTGGAGATCGCCCTTTATCAGCACGAGCATGGTCAGGAAGCTATGATAAGGCGGGGGCTCACGGCAGTCCAGTCAGGCTTAAAGGAGCCGGACGCCGTCGATGCCATCATCGGCCAGAGTCCTTCCTTGCTACAGGTACTTGAATATGTCCGGATCGTGGCGCCTACCAGCACATCTGTGTTGATCATGGGGGAAAGCGGTACGGGGAAAGAAAGGATTGCGCAGGCCCTTCATGAACTTTCGCCCCGGCGGGATCATCCTTTTATAAAAGTCAACTGCGCGGCCCTGCCGCTGACCTTAATCGAATCCATTTTGTTCGGCCACGAGAAAGGGGCATTTACCGATGCCATTGCCCAAATGACAGGGAAGTTCGAACAGGCCGAAAAAGGAACGCTATTCCTGGATGAGATCGGGGAAATGCCGATGGGTGTGCAGGTCAAGCTCCTCCGAGCATTGCAGGAAAAGGAAATAGAACGGGTCGGCGGTCGGCAGACGATCAAAGTGGATGTCCGCATCGTGGCGGCGACGAATCGAAACCTGGATAAAGAGGTAGAAGAAGGCCGGTTCCGGCTGGACCTTTATTACCGGTTGAATGTATTCCCGATAAGGGTGCCTTCATTACGAGAGCGCAGGGAAGACATTCCGCTGCTGGTCCGGCATTTCATTCATCGGTTCTGTGGACAAACGGACAGACTCCCTTTTGAATTGCCGCCTCAGCTGAGCAGTAAGCTCTCGAATCATCACTGGCCGGGCAATATCCGGGAGCTGGAAAACCTGGTACAGAGAATGGTTTTGCTGGGTCCTGACCGGCAGGACACCGGCCTTTATTTTGGCGACCAAACGCCGGCGGCTGCACAGCAGGCTCATCCGGAGGAGGAAGAAATAAAGACCTGGCAGGAATACGAACGCGCTTATATTCTTTACGTCCTAAAGAAATGCAATGGCAAGATCAGCGGCAACAATAGCGCCGCGCAATTCCTGAACCTAGCGCCGACTACTCTTGCGTCGAAGATGAAGCGGCTGGGCATCGAGAGACAACATTACTGTAGTCCTTTGTGAGACGGATTGCCGATGGGGGCAGTCCAAAATGCTCCTTGAATAGTCTCGAAAAATGAGCGATGTTTTCAAAACCCAGCGTATAGCAAATATTGGTAACCGTCATGGTCGTACTATCGAGCAATTCCCGGGCTTTCTCCAGTCGTTTGAGACGTATCCAGCGTGAGGGAGGCATATTATAGATGTTCCGGAAGTCCCGCCGGAAGCTGGACAGACTCCTGCCGGACAGACGAGCCAGCTGGCGGAGCGATACAGCATTGGTGATATTATCTTCGATGATGTTGGTTATGTCGCCTCGTGGAGATTCCCGGAGATCCAATAGCTGCTCGAGGATAACCTGGTCCTGCTGGCTGCCCGGGAGACAGAATAGCAATTCCAGGAGCTTGATTTTTTCCAGGCACTCCGGAAGGCTTGCTCCATGCCGCAGGTAGGCTTCCACCGAAGTCATACAGGTCAGCAGCCTTGCTCCGGGTTGATGTACGAGCACCATCTCGGGCGCTCTTGTATTTATAGCTTGCAGATGCGAGGATTTGGCAAACTCGAGCACGGCAGCACGGCTCAGCACGAACAACAGCCAGACTGGTTCTTTGTGCAGTGCGATAGCCTGATATCTTACGAGGGTATGTTTACGAAGAAAGACCACTTGTTTTCTCCTTACTTTGAATACGTCTTCTCCATAGTAAAAGACATACTCCCCTTCGCAGACAAATAAAAGGACATTCTCATTCAAACACAGGTATCCCGCTTCTTCGACTTTTAAGGAAATAGATTGGGTTTGCATATTTCCGCTTTCCCAAAGCGCATGCCATAGGACAATCGATTAGTATTCAGCAAGTTTCTAAAAACATCGGGTCGCAGCCGGACGATAATTCGCGAATCGTCGGATGCGATACCCGATATTTAGTGAGTCATTAGATCGTTACATCCCAGGCTTTTTGCTGGTGTTCCTTTAGCATGTCTTCCACGAATTGCGGAACGACATTCCGGAACTTGCCCTTTTCTGACGGAATGATCTTGATCAAAGCGTCGATCATTTCCTTGGGGTCGAGCCGTCCCTGCGGCGTATCTAGCAGGGAATCGAAGGTCGCCCGCATTTCTGCCCGTTTGGTGAAATTTTTGGAGTCGTCGAGCCACCGGAATGGATTGTCCGCCATGGTTTCGTTATAGCCGGTCAGATAGGCGCCGGGGTTGGCGGTCTGGATCTGGATATTGTACTTTTTTAGTTCGTCCGAAAGTGCTTCCGCAATAGCTTCCAGCGCGTGCTTGGTCGATACATAGATTCCATAGCCAGGAGGTGTAAATAAGCCGCCCATCGAGGAAGTAAAGATGACTTTACCCTTTCTTTTTTCATTGATCCATTTGGCGATAAATTTTTGTGCGAGATCGAGCGGAGCAAATACGTTCGTCTCGAAGTTGCGGCGTACGAGGTTGACCGGTATTTCGAAGACAGGGCCGGCTTCACCGATACCCGCATTACTGAAAAGGATGTCGATATCCCAGGTAAGGGCGTAGCTGACATCGTAGGGGTCTAAGATATCCAGCCGCTCTACGCGTAAGTTTGCACCCAATCCCAGTTCTTCTACTTTTGCGCGCAGGGTAGTAACCTGGGGAGAGATTTGGACGCCGGCGATTACCTGGTGTCCCAGTTTTGCCAATCCGATAGCTGTTCCTTCCCCAAAGCCGGAGCCCGCCCCGGTAATGAGGATCCTTTTTTTGTCTGCCATAATAAATGATTAAGTGGTTATAAAATCAGTGGGAGTTTATATACGACTTCCGGCCTCGGCGATTACGGCGTCTTCTACGATCGCGCCGCCGGATATGCCGATATAACCGATGATCTCGTTATTAAGATAAATGGGTCGTCCGCCGGCAAAGCCCGTGAGACCGCCATTGGTATTTTCCAGGCCGTAAGCTGCCGCCGCGGGTTTGAGGTATTCCCCTACGGACTCGGAATTCATCCGGAACAGCATGGATGTCTTGGCCTTTTGCATGGCGATGTCGATGGAGCCGAGTATTGCAGAGTCCATACGGGCAAAGGCCTTTAAATAACCGCCGGTGTCAGTGATGACGATATTGACCGGGACGTTGATTTCTTTTGCTTTTGTAAATGCCAGCTGAAGGGCTAATTGTGCCTGTTTGAGAGTAAGTTCCATGGCTGATGCAATTTTGATTGAGATCGTAAAGTTGACAATCAAAATCAGCATTCATTTTACTCTGGCGTTCGATTTGTTTGATTTTGGCGTTCAAAAAATTTAGACGAACGGTTTGCTATTCGTTTTTCAAGACTGCTGCGGGGTTGGACCGAACGATTTTAATCGTCTGGATACCGATCATGACCAGTGCGATCCCTGCGACAAGGACCAGGCCGATAAAAATCTCTCCGAATCCAATCGGCTGGTGATAGGCAAACTGTCTCAGCACGACCTTTTCGAAAAATAGCCAGGTAAGCGGCAGGGCGATCAGCGCCGAGATGAGCAGCAGGAACAGGAAACCCTTGCTCAAAAGATACATCAGCATACCCTTGCTGGCTCCCAGGACTTTGCGGATGCTTATTTCCTTTACCCGCTTTTCCATCGTATAAATGACCATTCCGAACAAGCCAAGCGACGATATGCAAATGGCCAGCAGGGCAAAGAAACCGATCACCTTCAGGATCACGGAAAATTGGCTGTAGGCTTCTTCTATCTGGTCGTTGTAGAATTTTGCGTCGAGCGGATGAACTTTGTCGATTTCTTTCCACAAGGATTCGATGCTGGCCATCGTAGTGGTTACATTCGCGTCACTCATCTTTACATTCAGGTATCCGCCTGGCGATGCCGAGTACCGGAACGCCGTTGGGTCGATCTTGCTTTCCACTGTGCCATAATGAAAATCCTTTAGCACTCCTGCAATAATAAGCTTCTTGCCGCCGATGGTGATTGTTTCGCCAATCGCCCTGGCGGGATTATTGCGACCGATGTTGAAACGTTTGACCAGCTCTTCATTCACGATCGCCTCGGTCTCCGGTGCGTCCTTGGGTTGGTGTAAGAAGTTACGCCCGGCCAGAAACGTATATTGATGGAGCGGGAGGTAATTCTCATCGATATAGTTCAGGTCGACCAGCGCCGAATCGGAGGGGTTTTGATATTTAATATTGGAACCGTACAGGGAGCCGAGGCTGCTTACGATCAGCGATTTTGAAACACCCTTTACGTAGGGGAGATTGGAAAGCTTTTGCACCAGCAGGTCATCCTTGTTGCCCTGCATTTCGATGTTCAGGATATTATTGGTGGTAAATCCCAGGTCGAAGCGTAGAAAGTTTTTGTACTGGCTGTAGCCGATAACAGTCGTCGTGATAAAGATGAGGGAAAACGTGTATTGGACCACGACCAATACCTTTCTTAGGCTGAGATGGCGGAAGAGCTTCAATGTAGAAGCGTCTTTTAACACCTTCACGGCATTGATCTTCGAATAAAAAAGGGCGGGTAGGACCCCGGCAATCAGCCCCACTACAAGAGCAAGCAGGATGAAATAAAATACGAGCCGGGGCGAAAGCCCGAGAGAAAAGGTGTTTTGTAATTGCTGGTGGAATGACAGGAACTGACTGCGGAGCAATAGGAAAATGAAAAATCCAAAAAAGAGCGCCAGCAGCGAGATGATCACCGATTCGGAGATAAACTGACCGATAATCTGGGTACGCACTGCACCGATCACCTTGCGGATACCGACCTCCCGGGAACGCCTTAACGAGCGGGCAATCGACAAGTTGGTATAATTGAAACAGGCGGAAAGGATAATAATCAGCGCCAGCCCGGATAAAGTGTATACGCCTATGATATTGAAGGTGGGGCCTATTTCATTACCCATCGGCTTACCGACCGGGATGTCTCTTAGCGGCTGAAGCCATAGCAGCGCTTTCCGGTCTTTGTTCGATGCATTTTCACGGTTGTTCATTCTGTCCAGCGCCGTGCTGAAAGAAGCCGGGTTGGTATTCTTCGAGAGCAGCACGTATACATAATTGGAGAAAATATTGTTCCAGTCCATATAATCCCCATCGGAGGTAGGAAGGGTCAGGTCGATCGAGGATAGGGAGACCAGCATCTCAAAATTGATATGGGAGAGCTTGGGGAGATCCTCCAATACACCGGTGACGGTATAATTCACCGTGTCGAACTTTACAATTTTACCCATCGGGTCGGCGTGCCCGAATAATTTTGTCGCGGTCGTTTGGGTCAGGACCAGCGTGTGCGGCTGTTTTAATGCGCTGGCGGAGGCGCCTTTCAGCAGGGGAAAGCTAAAGATGTCGAAGAATCCTTCATTGGCGTATAGCCCCGACACAGGAACGGTGCCTGCGCCGGTTTTGGCGTCTCCGCTAAATCCCCTGCGCAAGATGGCGACGGACTCGATACCAGGAATTTCCTGCGGCAGCAGCTTTCCGGCTTTCCAGGAGGTCGAGGCCAGCTTCATCGAAGGATGACCGGATGGCACGAGTGTCGAAACGACGCGAAAGATACGATCGCGGTTCTTTAATGTGCTATCATATGAAAACAGGTCCGATACAAAGGCGATCACCAGCAGTCCTACCGACATGCTGAATGCCAGACCGACGATATTGATCCCTGAAAATAGCTTGCTGCGCATAATCGTTCTTCCCGAGGTCCTGATATAGCTGGTCAGCATGACCTTTCTGCCGAAGGGGCTGGATGGTTTACGGAGGGTATAGGGTCTGAAAAACTTCAATACATCTATAATATAGATCAGCCTGGCCACAAAAGCGCCGCGGGACTGCAGGTTACGATGAAAGAATTCGGTCAGGTCGCCCTGCAGGTCTTCCAGCAGCTCGGGGCGGCAGTATACCGTGAGAAACCAGGTCGCCCATTTTGGCGGTTGAGCGGTTTTCTTCTTATTCATCAGTTTTGCTTTAGAGTTAGGTTAGGAATTTTTTGCCAGAGCTGGTCTCTTATTTCTTTGGCGCGTATCAGGGAACCGCGGCCGGCAGTTGTGAGGGAATAGAAGCGTTTTCGTTTGCCGCCGCGTGTTGCGGTGGCCTCGCCGAGCTCGCTTTTTACGAGGCTTTTTTCCTCGAGGCGATTCAAGACTGCGTGCACCACGCCGAGCTTGACCGTTCGGCCGGTATTTTTGGATAGCTCGTCGCAAATCGTGACGCTGTAGGCGTTGTCCGGGAGCGACGCAATAGTGAGCATCACCAGCTCTTCGAACTCGCCGAGGTGGGTTCCTTTCATAAAATCAATTAATTCACTAAATGTATGTAAAATGACATGTCCATACAAATTTTATTGATGAGCGGTCGATGGCTCTGAAGATTGAACTTTCCCGTCGTTGACTCTGACGATGCCATTTGTGATTTACCGAATATACGATCGATTACCTGGGCAGATCCTCATATACGGTGAGCATTATGGAGTTTCGCAATGGCAGGGTCGTGCACGAGACGCAGTATTTTGCAGACCCGTTCGACGCGCCGGCCTGGCGAAGCCAGTGGGTTCGCCGGATGGGGTAACTGGGGTATTGCAAGTGTGGACTTTGCACCGTATCTTGTCGGCCTATTCACTCACCGGTAATTCAATATCTCCTACTATTTTAATGAAGTTGGAATTTATGCTCAGGTCGACGATCCTGGACAGGTCGAGGCTATTGGCGGTAGACCCGGAATATATAGAGTTTGATGATCAGGATCTGGCTTCGGAGGTTCCGACGCGATTTTCGAAAATGGAAATCGAAGGGGTGAGGTATGGCATAAAAGCGATCCGGGGGCTTCAGTTTCGTATCGGCAGGATTTATTGCATCGATATTCGCGATGCTTCGGACCAGGTAATAAAGATTCGGCTCAAGAGTTTGTATGGAGTTCGGCGAAAGCTGCTGGAGGAAAAGTATTCGTCGATTGTCAGTGCGTTGTTCAAATATTATTTCCATGATATAAGCCGACGTTATCTCAGAAAGTTTCGTGAAGGCGAACAAGTGGAGTTGTTGGGGGTCAGGCTGAATAAACATGGAGTGCTGTTCGATGAAAAAGTGGGGTGGGTTAATTGGAATTTCCTGGGGACCAAACGCTATTGGCATTACTATACGCTTTACTCGGAAGAAACTCCGGATAATTATAAGGCTTTTGTGTTTTTGGAGGACTGGAATGCCGGCGTGCTGATTGGGGTGATCGAGACGATTTTGAAGGAGAGGGGGCTGGGGTGACGCGTCGAGGATTGCCTGCGGCGATCCAGGTGGCCCTCCAGACCTTCAATGGGCCTGCTTTGCCACGGCCCATTGAAGGTCGTAACCTTCGCTTTGCTCGGTTATCCGAGAGGCCTCGCCCGACTTCGTCGGTCGGTTTTGTTTCTTCGTCCGCGTTGGAAAGCAAGCTTTCCACGCTTCCGAAAAAACAAAACCCGCAGCTATCGCTGCGGGCCTCTCGTTGGTCGGGACGACTGGATTCGAACCAGCGACCCCTTGCACCCCATGCAAGTGCGCTACCGGGCTGCGCTACGTCCCGAAACTTTTATTCGGTGGGGTGCAAAGGTAAGGAAAAAACACATTAATTGCCAATAGATTGCTTTAACTTTTTTTTGGCATAATTTTTTCAAATAAGACTTTTGAATGTTACGTTAAACCCATGACTTCAAATCTCATCTATCGTTAAAACTCTACTCACCGACTCCTTTCATAGCTGTAGAAACCCTCTGATAATCCACCCTGCGTCAAACCACTAGTATCGTTATTTCTAACTAATTCTGACAAGAATGAAGAAAATCTTGTTAGTGGGGCTTTTGTTCCCACTACTTACCCAAGCCCAGTGGAATGTGAATCTATTTGGCGGTTTTTCAAATTACATCGGAGATCTACAGCACCGTCCTTATTCTACGACCGAAGCCAATGGCTCTTTTGGAGCTGGTCTGCAATACGATCTGAGCGGTCATTTTTCGGTCCTCACCAATTTTACCTACGGCAAGCTATCCGCGTCGGATGCACGGGATAACAAGCTGAACAATCGTGCGCGCAATCTCAGCTTCGAAACCAAGATCACCGAATGGAATCTGCTGCTGGAGTACAATCTTTTCGACCTGCGGACCCACCGGATTACGCCCTATGCCTTTGCCGGGGTGGCGATCTATCACTTCGATCCATATGCCTTCGACTCCTTAGGCAACAAGGTCTTTTTACACGTCCTGAGCACGGAAGGGGAGGGGCTGCCCGGGTATCCCGACCGCAAACCCTATTCTCTGACCCAGTTTGCGATTCCCTTCGGGGGCGGGATCAAGTTCCGTATCTCCGACCGGGTTACGCTGGCCTATGAGATCGGTCTGCGCAAGCTCTTTACGGATCACCTCGACGACGTCAGTACGACCTATGTCGACCGGAATGTTTTGCTGGCAGCCAGGGGGCCAAAGGCTGTGGAAATGGCCTATCGGGGCGGTGAGCTGAAAAATGGGGCGCCCTATCCCGGGGAAGGAGCTTTTCGGGGCAACCCTAAGCACAAAGACTGGTATTATATGTCTGGTTTGCGGGTGACGATCGCCCTGCCGGCTTCACAGTCCTTGTCACGCCACCGGCACAATGGCTCGGTCGAATGTCCGGTAAAAGTTTACTGATAAATTAGATGGACGGAAGGCGGCGGAGGGTTACTTTTGCGCATGGCATATAAGAACCAACAGGAGTTCATCCAGGCATTAGAGAAAGAAGGGGAATTAGTTCGAATCCGCACATTTGTCGACCCGAAGCTGGAGATCGCAGAGATCACCGACCGCATCAGCAAGAGCGGTAATGGAGGAAAAGCATTACTATTTGAAAATACGGGGACGGATTTTCCCGTCCTGATGAATGCCTACGGCAGCGAGAGGCGCATGTGTATGGCCCTCGGGGTAAAAGAGCTTGACGACGTGACCCGCGAAATCGAGGGGCTTTTCAAGCTGCTTTCTGCGCCGAAGGAAGGCTTGCTGGACAAGCTTAAAATGCTTCCAAAGCTGGGCCAATTCGCCAGCTGGATGCCGACCGTCCGCAGCGGGAGGGGGGAGTGCCAGGAAGTGGTGATGACCAACCCGGATATTTCAAAGCTCCCCGTCATCACCTGCTGGCCCAAGGACGGCGGACCATTTGTCACCCTGCCCATCATTCATACCAAGGATCCCAATACCGGCTCCCGCAATGTGGGCATGTATCGCATGCAGATTTTCGGGCCGACCCTCACCGGTATGCACTGGCACAAACACAAGGTCAGCGCCCGCCATTTCTCCGAATACAAAAAGACCGGAAAGAAGATGCCCGTCGCCGTCGCCCTGGGAGGAGACCCGGCCTATGCCTACAGCGCCACCGCTCCTTTACCCGAGAATGTCGACGAATACATGCTGGCGGGCTTTCTTCGCAAGAAAAAAGTGGAGCTGGTCAAATGCATCTCCCAGCCTGAAATCGAAGTGCCGGCCGACGCCGACTTCATTATCGAAGGCTACGTCGACCCTACCGAAGAGCTGATCTGGGAGGGGCCTTTCGGCGACCATACCGGCTATTATTCCCTTCCCGACTGGTATCCCCGTTTTCATATCACCGCCATCACGCATCGCAAGCAGGCCGTATATCCCGCGACGATCGTGGGTATTCCTCCGCAGGAAGACGCCTGGCTGGGTAAAGCGACGGAGCGCATCTTCCTGGCGCCGATCAAGATGACCCTGGTGCCGGAGATCGTCGATATGGACATGCCGGTAGAAGGGGTGTTTCACAATCTCGTGATCGCCCAGATCCACAAGGAATACGCGGGACAAGCGCAAAAAGTCATGAACGCCATGTGGGGCGCCGGGCAGATGATGTTCAATAAGATCCTGGTCGTCGCTGACGAAGGCGTGACTATCAATGATTATAAACAGCTGGCGCAATATGCCTTCCGTCATTTGAACCCCGCGACCGACGTCTACTTCTCACAGGGCCCCATGGACGTGCTGGACCATAGCTGCAGCAAGCTGGGCTTTGGCGGAAAAATGTGTATCGACGGAACGGCAAAGACCGAAGAGGAGATCGACGCCGACCGGTACCAGCTAAAAGCCGCGGCATTCGACCGGCTGACGGTCGAGGGAATCACCCGCCGCTGGCCGGAAATCAAGGGGGCCAATCTCTCTTTGCTTAAGGAAGGTATTCCCTGCGTCCTGATCGCGGTGCAAAAGGATAGACCGGGACATATCCGGGCTTTGCACGAAGACCTCTGCCGGCTCCCGGAGATGGAAGGGGTCAAGATGATCTTATACGTCGAGCATACAGTCGACGCCAGCGACCTGGCGGTAGCCTTATGGCGTTTCTGTAATAATTTGGATCCACGCCGGGACCATTTCCTGAATGAAACGCCTTCGTCGATCGAACCAAGCAAGACCTTCGCCTGTTTGGGACTGGACGGCACCCGCAAGACCCGGGAGCTGGACAATTTTCAACGGGACTGGCCCAATATTATCGTGGCGGACGACGCGACGATCAAGGCGGTGGACGAAAAGTGGAAGGACCTCGGATTGGGAACCTTCCTGCCTTCCCCCTCGCTTAAATTCAAAGATCAACTATACGGCGAGGAGGCCGTAGTATCATGAGAAGACGTAAATCCCTATTACTGGCAGCCAGCTTGCTTTCGGCTGTCCTTTCCTTTTCCCAGACCTCGAGTCCGCATACCTTGCTATGGCGCATTTCGGGTAAGGGTATCACCAAACCCTCGTATCTCTTCGGAACTATGCATATCGTCTGCGCACAGGATGCCGTGCTGAGCGATAGCCTGAAAGCGGTCATCGCCGGCTGCGACGAGCTCTACTTCGAGATCAACCTGGGCGATATGGCCGGAATGCTCAATTCGATGAAGTACATGCGGATGAACGATAGCAAGAAACTATCCGACCTTCTCAAACCGGAAGAATACGCCAAGGTAAAGGAATATTTCTCCAAACACGTATCGATACTGCCATTCGGGATGCTGGAGCGATTCAAGCCGATGCTCATCAGCGGTCTGATCGAGGAGCAGGGGATGGAATGCCAGACGGCCGATGGGATGGAGCTGACGATCATGAAGGAAGGAAGGCCTTACCATAAGCCGATCAACGGGCTGGAAACGGCAGAATACCAGGCGGGGCTCTTCGACAGCATTCCTTATGAGCTGCAGGCAAAGGAATTGGTCAGCTATATCGACAGCGCCGAGGAGAATAGCAAGCAGATGCAGCACCTGGTAGATCTTTATAAGAAACAGGATCTGGACGGCATCGAAAAACTCAGTCAGAAAGATGAAACGGGGATTAACGGTTACATGGACCTGCTTTTGTATAATCGCAACCGGAACTGGATAAAGAAGCTGGATGGAGTGCTGAAGAGCAAGTCTCTTCTGGTTGCCGTTGGAGCCGCTCACCTGCCCGGACCGAACGGCGTCATCGAGCTGTTGAGAAAGGCAGGGTATACCGTGGAGCCGGTAAAAAACGAGGCTCCAAACGGATCGATATCCATTTGAAGCCTCGCGCTGAAATATAAGTTTTAGACTCTTTCGAAGCTGCTGAAGAAGAAATCTCCTTCAATCTTTGCATTTTCGTCGCTGTCGCTGCCGTGTACGGCATTCTCGCCTACGGAAGCGGCATACAGCTTACGGATGGTGCCGGCGTCGGCCTTGGCGGGGTCGGTAGCGCCGATCAGCTTACGGAAATCTGCTACAGCATTGTCTTTTTCCAGGATAGCCGCGATAATGGGGCCGCTGCTCATGAAGTCGACCAGCTCACCATAAAAGGGCCTTTCCTTATGAACGGCATAGAATTCCCCGGCCTTTTCTTTGGAGAGGCGGGTCAGTTTCAGGGCCACTATACGAAAGCCGTTTTTAAGGATCATGTCGATGATGGCGCCGGAATGGCCTTTGGAGAAAGCATCCGGTTTGATCATGGTAAAAGTTCGATTGCTCATATTTTCCTTTCTTTTTTGGCTCGCAAATGTAGGATTTTGTTTTGGGTTTAATTTTTTATTGCCATACAAATTCTGCACCTTTGCAAACATTTTGAATGCAATCTATAGAAGAAATATACCCACTGCTTAGCCAGCCCCGCCGGGTTGCCATCATCATGCACCAGAAGCCCGACGCGGACGCCATGGGGTCTACGCTGGGTTTGTCGCATTTTCTGCGGCAGCTGGGACATCAGACCACGGTAATCTCTCCGACCAACTGGGCAGACTGGCTGAAATGGATGCCGGGCTGTGACGGCGTGATCGACTATGAGTTCAGCACCGAAAAGGCGATAGGCGTTCTCGAACAGGCGGAATGGGTTTTTTGCCTGGATTTCAATACCATGAGCCGTACCCGGCACATGGCTAACCGTCTCCGGAAGCTGCCGGCGGTACGAATCCTGATCGACCACCACCAGCAGCCCGAGGTCGAGTGTTTTGCCTATGGCGTGAGCGATACGGCGAAGAGCTCCACCAGCGAAATGGTCTATGACTTTATCGTTGGTTCCGGGCATGCGGACAAAATCAATAAAGACATCTCCGAATGCCTCTATGCCGGGGTCATGACCGACACAGGTTCCTTCCGGTTCCCGGGTGCGTCGGCTGCCGTTCACCGGATGGTGGCCGTGTTAAAAGATACGGGTATCAACCATACCCTGATCCACGAACACCTCTACGATAACTTCCTCGAAAATCGTCTCCGTTTCACCGGTATGGTCCTGCAAAGCCGGATGGAGATCTTCTACGAGCACAATGCAGCCCTGATCGCTATTCCCTGGAAAGACCTGGTCCGCTACGAGATCAAGACGGGAGATACCGAAGGGCTCGTCAACTATCCCTTGTCCATACAGGGAATCAAGATGGCGGCGCTGATCATCGACCGGGACGAGGAAGTCAAATGTTCCTTCCGCAGCAAGGGCAGCTTCGACGTCAATGTCTTTGCCCGCACTTATTTCGATGGCGGCGGACACGTCAATGCCGCGGGTGGCCGCAGCACCGATTCGCTGGAAGTAACCGTACAGCGATTCATCCAGGCGTTAAAAGAGAATTCTTCACAATTACAATAATTCAAAGAATGAAAACCATCTCGTCGTACTTGCTAGGTAGCCTGGTCCTTCTGGGAGCCGTATCCTGTACTAACTCCGAGTTTAAAAAGACCAAGAGCGGCCTGCTCTATAAGATCTATTCCGATGGAAAAGGCGAGACTGCCAAGAAGGGTCAGTTTCTGAAGGCCAATGTCGTCCAGAAACTGCGTGACTCCATCTTGTACAGTTCGGAAGGCAATATGCCGGTCTACATGCCCGTCGACAGTCCCCGTCCGGTCTACAGTCCGGTAGAAATTTTCTCCCTGTTGAGGAAAAACGACAGCGCCGTTTGCGTGGAGCTGGCGGATACCCTGCAACGCAAGTTCGGAGGCGCCGGACAGATGCCGCCGTGGTTAAAAAAGAAGGACAAGATTACCTTCACTTTCAAGATTCTCGACGTATTTGCTTCCGAAGAGCTGCTGACGGCCGACCGTAATGCAGAAATGGGCAAGCAAAAAGATCGCGAGATCAAACAGGTGGAAGGCTACCTGGCCAAGAACAATATCCAGGCTCAGAAGACAGACAGAGGAACCTATGTCGTGGTCAACTCCGTTGGGGATGGCGCCCAGGTCGATTCCGGCAAGCAAATCTCTGTTCGTTATACGGGCAAGCTGCTGCCCTCCGGAAAGGAGTTTGAATCTAATATGAAAGGGCCTGGTAACGAGCCTTTCAAGTTTGTCGTCGGCGC
This sequence comes from Bacteroidota bacterium, assembly GCA_018267545.1. GTDB lineage: Bacteria > Bacteroidota > Bacteroidia > Chitinophagales > Chitinophagaceae > Puia. Next base: position 2,995 of record JAFDYG010000511.1, on the reverse strand, counting down.
CGGTCAGATCATTCCGGGATGGGACGACGGTCTGCGGAAATTCAAGAAAGGTGGTAAGGGTACGTTATATATCCCAGCCTTCCTGGCCTATGACCAGCAGATGGGACCGGGACGGACTCCCTTCGAAAACCTGATCTTCGACGTGGAGATAGTGGACGTGACGGATGCTCCTCCTCCCGCCGCTCCCGCGATGCCGAACAACATGCCGACTATGCCGGTAAAGCCTACCAAGTAATTGGACGACTTTTCAATAAAGAAGAACCCCGATCATCGATCGGGGTTCTTTGTATTATAGGCTTCAATGAGAGTGATCGCTTCGCGCGCCTCGCGGGGATCGTGGACACGCAGAATATTCGCGCCATTGAGCAGGGCAATCGTATGGAGCACGGTGGTGCCGTTGAGCGCCTCTTCGGGCGTAACGCCCAGTGTCTTATAGATAGTGGATTTCCGGGAGATGCCGACCAGGACGGGCTTACCCGTCATCCGCAAGAAGACTTCCAAATGACGCAGCAGCTCGAAATTGTGGGTGCGGGTTTTGGCAAAGCCAAGCCCGGGATCCAGGATGACGTCGTGGATGCCCGCCCTGCGGCACAGCTCGATGCGGCTGATAAAGAAATCGAGCACGTCCCTGGTTACGTTGTCGTACACGGCATGCTGATTCATCGTGGCCGGCGTCCCCTTCATGTGCATACAGATATAAGGAACTTTTAGCTCGCCGACGGTAGATAGCATATTTGCGTCCAGCGCTCCGCCGCTGATATCGTTGACAAGAGATGCACCGGCCGCAACGGCTTCGCGGGCGACGCGGGCATACCAGGTATCGACCGATAACGGAAGCTCGGGCCACCGGCGATGGATGAGGTCGATAGCGTCTACTACCCGACGTAACTCTTCTTCTTCTCCCACTTCTTCGGCGCCGGGGCGGGTGCTCTGTCCCCCAATGTCCAATAGGTCGGCGCCTTCTTCTATCATTTTCTGCGCTTGTTGCAGCAGGGCCTCATTCTCCGGAAAACGGCTGCCGCTGTAAAAAGAGTCCGGCGCCCGGTTGATGATCCCCATGACCAGGGGACGGGTTGGAGTCAATAATTTGCCTTTGATATTCAGGGTGAACATAACTTAAGGAATCTTTATCTTCGTCCGGTAAATTTACGGCATGAAGGATACGAATCAGCAATATGATACGGCAGTTGAATCTTGTGAGGCCATTTTTTTGAAAAAGACCCAGGATTATGGTACTTCCTGGCGGGTATTGCGGACCATTTCCATTGCGGACCAGCTCTATATAAAAGCCAGGCGAATCCGGACGCTGCAGGAGACGTCGGAAAGCAAAGTAGGGGAGGACAAGGCAGGCGAATTCCGGGCCATGGTCAACTATGGCATTATCGGACTCATTCAGCTTTCGCTGGGCGCCAGCGCCCCGGAAGACCTGAGCGTAGAACAAACCCGGGGCCTCTACGACGAGAAGAAAGCCGTTACCCGGACCGTCATGCTGGACAAGAACCATGACTATGGCGAGGCGTGGCGGGAGATGAGCCAGGAGAGCTTCGTCGACCTGATCCTAATGAAGATACTCCGCATACGGCAGATCGTTGCCAATGACGGCAAGACGCTGATCAGCGAGGGGATCGACTCCAATTTCATAGATATCATCAATTATTCCCTTTTTGCCCTTATCCTGATCGCTGAGGGTAAACATACATCCTAAAACCAATCCTCTGATGAAGATACTTATTACCGTTTGCCGTTTCCTGGTAGGAATTCTGTTCATCTTCTCCGGTCTGGTAAAAGCCAATGACCCATTGGGGTTAAGCTACAAGATGCAGGAGTTCTTCGAAGTCTGGAATTTCAGCTTCCTGGATCATTTTACCCTGGCTTTTTCGGTCCTGATGATCGTCTTCGAGATCGTGGCCGGCGTGGCGATCCTGCTCGGCTGGCGGATGAAGCTGTTCAGCTGGCTCTTGCTGCTGCTGATCGTCTTTTTCACCTTCCTGACCGGCTATGCCTTTTTATCGGGGAAGGTCCGCGAATGCGGCTGCTTTGGTAATTGTATCCCGCTGACGGCGGGCCAGTCCTTTGTAAAGGATCTGATCCTGCTCGTGCTGATCGTCTTTCTTTTCGGGGTCAGGGATCGCATCAAACCGGCTATGGGAACCATCGGCAGCGCAGCGTTCCTGGTGCTGGCGACCTTGTTTTCCTTTGCCTTCCAGGGTTATGTGCTGATACACCTGCCCGTGGTGGACTGTCTGCCCTATAAGGTGGGCGCCAATATCTCCGAGAAGATGAAGGCGCCTCCGGGTTCGATACCCGATAGTACTGTGATCACGATGGTGTACGAGAAGAACGGCAAGCAGATGGAGTTTAGCGCCAGCCAGTTTCCGTCGGATTTCGACGACACTTATCATTTTGTAAAACGCTACGACAAACTGATACGAAAGGGAAATGCCGAACCGGAAATCAAAGATTTTATCCTTACGACGGAAGCGGGTACGGATACGACACAGGCCGTTTTGGAAGCCAGGGGATTCAAGCTTTTTATGTTTATGAAAGAAGTGGAGGAACAAAGTCCGGATTGGAATAAGGCGTTCAATATCGTGCTGACGATGGCCAAGTCCAAACACGTTCCGGTTGTTTTTATCACGGGAGACTATGACCGGCTGGTTGCCTGGGTCGGAAAACAGGGGATTGCCGGGGATGTCACCTTGCTGAAATGTGACGCAACGGCTATCAAGACGGCGGCGAGGGCCATTCCGACGCTGTATCTGATCAAAGGCGAAGTTATTCTGAAGAAGTGGAGTTATGCCGACTTCGAGCGGGCCTTGCCGGAAGTAGCCGCTTTGCCCGAACAGAAGTCTTCCGACTCCCCCAGTAACCAATAATGATTCGATACTTCATACGAAAATTGTTTTACGGCGGCCTGGTGCTGCTGGGTGTCGTCGTTACCGTCTTCTTCTTATTCCAGGGTTTTGGCGACCCTTCGCGGCTGGTGATGGGACAG
>JAFDYG010000510.1 GCA_018267545.1 Bacteroidota bacterium | reverse complement strand
GAGCGTATTCATTTCGCTGTCGATACCCTGACGGGTCAGAACGTGAGCGGACCAATCCACCGTAGTTCCGTTGGCGCCGAGGGCTTCGTTTATTGCGTTGACGACGATTTGTACGTTTACGTTGTTGCTGCCGCTGACGACCAGGGCCTTACCCTTGTTTTCCGTCAGTTCTTTGGCCGCTTTTGCGATACCCGCTTTTACGTTTTCGGGCAGTGCGGGAGCCGTTACGGAGCCGCCCAGCGCAGCCAGCAGAGCCAGCGCTACAGCGCCTTCTTCGGACGGACGGTGCGTAAAGCGTTCGTCCGCATTGGAACCCGTCAGCGACAGGATGCTTTCGAACTGGAAGTGGCGGCTCATCTCGGGGTTGTTCTCGTCTACCTTCCGGCCCTTTACATACTGACGGCTGAATTCCTGACAGCCGGTCAGCCAGGTACCGAGGAAGTCGGCGCCAAGGCTGACGATCACCTTTGCATTGTCGAAACGGTAAGAAGGAATCACCCTCTTTCCGTAGGAGCTTTCCGCAGCCAGCAGGATACCGCTGTAAGTGTCGGCATCGTATTGTACGTGCTTGCTGCCGGGATATTTTGCTAAGAATTCGCTGATAACCTGTTTGGTCGTGGGGGAGGAAATCGTGCCGGTAAGCAGGACCACGGGGGCGCCGCCAAGTCCGGCGAGCCCATCGGCAACCATCTTATCGAAAGCCTCGAACGTGCTTACTTCCTGGGCCTTGCCATCTGCGATTTGAATCGGGAAGCGCAGGCGGGCCGTATCATACAGGTCCAGTACGGAAGCCTGTACACGGGCCGAAGTTCCGCCGTTCGTCAGGGAAGAAAGCGTATTGCCTTCCAGCTTGATCGGACGGCCGTCTCTTACCTTGGCAACGACGGGGATGACGTCACCGCCAACCGTATAAGTAGTAGCATAGTAGTCAGCTACACCAGGGATAGTATTTTCCGGTTTGTTGAGGTAAGGAACGACATGGCGAACGGGCATTTCGCAGCTGGCGGCCAGCGTAGCGGCAGCCGTGCTAAAGCCTAAATATTTAAGAAAATCTCTACGAGGCGTCTTCGCGTCGAGCAATCCTTTTCCATCCAGGCCTTCCAACGGTAAACTTTCGTTGAATTCGTTTTCCGTCGATTTCTGAAACGCTTCACTGTTATTGCGCTCACCGAAACTTTGCCAGTATTTTTTGTCGCTCATAGCTGAGTATATAAATTGACTTCCAATTATTTGTTTTCAAAAAGTCTCCGTCGGGCGAGGAGATTAGTAGTGGCACTTCTGACACTCGGTACCACCGATATCATTAACCGTAATGCTGTCCTTGGTGCCGTTCTTCAGATCTTCATGGAACTTCTTGTAGATGCTGTAGAACTTGTTGCCGTTGTTGCCAGCGGAATCCGGGAAATTGACCTTCGTGGTACGGTGACAGTTGATACACCAGCCCATGCTCAGGGGAGCAAATTGCTTTACTTCGTCCATTTCCTGGATGGGGCCGTGGCAGGTCTGGCACTGTACCTGTCCAGCCTTGGTGTGCTGTGCGTGGCTGAAGAATACGTGGTCGGGAAGGTTGTGGATCTTGATCCATTCTACCGGTTTGGCTTCAGCCGTATTGTAGCGCTGGGTCTTGGGGTCGTAGCCGGTGTGAGCGTAAATCTTCTGGATTTCGGCGGTGCCGTCTACCTCGCTGCCGTCTTCGCGGTACAGCTTGGGGCCCTTGGTGTAGTCGTTGATCGCGGCGTGACAGTTCATACACACGTTCAGCGAAGGAACGGTAGCGTGCTTGCTGTCCATGGCGTTGCTGTGACAGTACAGACAGCTGATCTGGTTGATGCCGGCGTGTACTTTATGCGAGTAGAAGATGGGCTGTTCGGGCTGGTAGTTCTGCTGACGTCCCAGGCCGATAGCGCCCTGGACGACACAGTAACCGAGTAATATAAACACGACCAGGATGAGACCGGCGATGTAGGCTTTGTTTCTGTAGAAGGGGACCGGCTCGGCAGCGGGGATGCCTTCCTTGTCGTCGGCCAGCTTCTTCAGGCTGCTGTTCACCTGGAGCAGGACGAACATGATGACCGCCAGAATGAGGGTCAGGATGCCATAGAGAAGCGTGTTGTCGCTGTCCTCTGCCTTGCTGGAAGGCGAGGTCGGGTCCGGCGTAGTAGAAGGAGCCTTATAAGCTTCAACGTACGCGAGGATCGCGTCGATCTGCTTATCGTCCAGCGAACCCTCGAACACAGTCATCGGAGATTTGTTCCGAGCGGCGTAGAGATCGTTGAAATACTTGTTGCCCGTTGCCAGCACCTTCTGGTTATTTCTAATCCAGGCGTGCAGCAGATTCTTATCCGGAACTCTTGAGGTAACCCCCTGGAGAGCCGGACCAGTACCATCTTTTATCGGGTTGTGACAAGACGCGCAATTCGATTGGAACAGAGCCTTACCATCTTGAGCGAATGAAGTATTTCCTAGCAAAAGCAGAGAAGGGAGGAGGATACTGAATAATAACGCTCTAACAATTGGTCTATGGTTGATCATATATACAATATGTTGTATAAATGTGGAAAAATCTCCTTAACAGGTTGCAAAAATAAGTCAGGATTTTAACAATATATCAACATCCAGAAAATTTTTTTTCCCGCATTAGGCGTGGGTTTCAGCGAATTACGACAAATCGCTATGACCTTCTGTCATAGTAATGTCAACCGCCTTGTTGTCGAAAATTCGTCACCAAAATCGGTGGGCCTGCTGTAGTTTTGGGCGATGAAGAAGATCGCCATTTTCGCCTCGGGGGCAGGGTCAAACGCAGCAAAAATCATCGATTATTTCCGTTTTCACACCGACATAAAGATCAGCCTGGTCGTCTGCAACAAGCCAGGAGCGGGAGTCCTGGATATTGCGAAGAAGGAAGACATCCCCACTCTGATCCTCGAAAAAGAAAACTTCTTCCGTGGTTCGGCCTATCTTCCGGACCTTAACGAAAAAAGTATCGATTTTATCGTGCTGGCAGGATTTTTATGGAAGATACCGGTAGCTCTTGTAAAAGCCTACCCGGGAAAGATCATTAACATTCATCCGGCTCTTCTACCTAAATACGGCGGAAAGGGCATGTATGGTCAGTTTGTTCACGAAGCCGTCGTAGCGGCAAAAGAAACCGAGACAGGGATCACCATCCATTACGTCGATGAGTTATATGATCACGGGCAGGTGATCTTCCAAGAACGGGTGGCCCTCACGCCGGACGATACCCCGACGACCGTCGCGGAAAAGGTCCAGCAGCTTGAGCACGAGCATTTTCCGAAGATCATCGAGGCCGTGATCAACCAGGCTGGCCGCAAATGAGGCGGGCTGGCGCCCTTCTGCCAAATCATCGTTAAAAAATCAGCCAGTTTGCCCTATGTCCCGTTTTGATAGTAATATACAAACCAAAATTTTCGCCTTTGTCTCTTTCTACCCATAAGTTTTGCCTGCTGCTTGCCTTATCTATCGCGTCTTTTCTGGTCGGCGGAAGCGCCTGGGGGCAGAGCACCATGCATGGGACAGTTTATAATATGTACCGGACCAAACCCGTGGAGGCCGTCAGCGTCCTTACCACCTCCGGCAGGGGTACGGCTACCGACTCCCTTGGCCGGTACTCCATCCTGGTCAACGAAAACGATTCCATTTATTTCTCCTACCTCGGCCAGACCACGGCCCGCTACCCGGTTAGGAGCATGAATTTTTTCAACGGCTTCGACATCGCCCTCCACGTAGACCCGGTCGAGATGAAAGCGGTCAACGTCATGCCCCGCAATTATCATAGCGACTCGCTCCAAAACCGAAAGGACTATGCTAAAATTTTCGATTTTAAAAAACCGGGGTTCAAGCTTGGCAGCTCTCAAAACGGGGGAGGAGTAGGCGTGGACCTGAACGAGCTGATCAATATGCTCAACTTCTCCCGGACCAAGCGCATCATGGCCTTTCAGCGGAGGCTGGTCGATGAGGAACAGGATAAGTACGTCGACCATCGATTCAACCGGTCCATCGTCCTGAAGGTTACCCACCTGGAAGGCGACGAGCTGGACAGCTTTATGGTCCGCTATCGCCCTTCGTATGAATTTTGTAAAAAGGCTACCGACTACGACCTGCTGGACTACACCAAGCTCGCCTTTAAAGAATACCAGAAAGACCGCAAAGAACGGCCTTAGTGTCCCCGCCAAGCACGCCTGGTCCCGGCCGCCAACTTTGCAGCGGGCTTAGCCCTATATTTGCCAAAAACCCAAACAATGGACCAATTGACACTGGGCATTGGAACCCGCCTGCAGCACACCCAATTCGGCCCCGGAGTGATCGTCGGCGTTCGATACGCCCACTATCTCATTTCTTTTATCCATCATGGCGTCAAGGAGATCAATAAGAACGATTCGCATCTGGACGAAATCATCCCCGAAAACGTAACGGAAGAGATCGAAACGCATTCCGAAACCGAAGCATCCCTCCTCGCCATCCTCCGTCTCTGGGGCGGACTTTCCGAAGTAGTGCCTCTCGGCGACAAATGGAAAGGCGGAACCATTGTCCTGCAGCCTGGCGATAAATCTGTAAAGTCCAAAGAAGTTCCCATCGACGTCTTCTTCCACAAGATCGTAATGGCCCGCGACCGTCTTCGCGTCCTCGAACAGCAAATCAACGGACACAAAGGACTCAGCGACGAAGAGAAGGTGAATCTTCAACAGTACATCACCCGCATCTACGGTTCGTTCACAACCTTCAACGTGCTGTTCAAAAACAAGGAGCAGTGGTTTGTCGGGGAGAAAGGTTCCGGAGAGTAAGAGTAAAGGTCAGCAACGGCCAATGGGTAACGGAGGAGAATATGCGCGAATAAGTGTTATTCCATAAAAAACCTCCCTTTGAGGGGGGAGGTCGCCCTAATCAGTTCCATAACCATTAAACCTTATCCTATTTATATAAAGATATGTAATCCTATATTTAATTTCAAGCAATGTGCGCTAAACGTGCAAAACTTGACCTAGTTGGTTTGCGCCTTCAGATTTTAGTTAAATTTAAATCCTCGGCGCAAAACCCGCTCATGATGGCCCTTCGGGCGACGGGCCTGGGCCCGTCAATATTCCATCAATTTTTTTACGTATTCATCCAGCCTTGCACTCGCTAAAAAGTTCTTCTCCAGCTGACCGTTAAAAGGTATCGGAGTGTCTAAACTAGCGCAGCGAAAGACCGGCGCGTCGAGCAGCTGAAAACAGTGTTCGCTGATCCATGCCGCTATTTCTGCACCAATCCCGCCGATCAGCGTGTCTTCATGTAGAATCAACACTTTCCCCGTGCGACCAACGGCCTCGCGAATAGCTGCATAGTCCAATGGCAGCAATGTACGCAGGTCGAGAATACCGATCGACAGCTCCGGATGCGCAGCGGCGTAATCCAACGCCCAATGAACGGCGGCGCCATATGTAATAATAGAAAGGTCTTCGCCATCCTGTACTGTCCTGGCTTTACCGATCGCCACTTCGTAATAGGATTCCGGCACAGGCCCGCTGATACTACGATACAAAGCCTTATGCTCGAAATACAGGACCGGATTGGGATCGTTGATCGCGGCAATCAGCAGCCCCTTCGCATCGAACGGCGTCGAAGGATAGACGACCTTCAACCCCGGTGTATGGACGAACCACGCTTCGTTGCTCTGAGAATGAAACGGTCCCGCACCGACTCCGGCTCCGGTCGGCATACGGATCACAACGTCTGCAGGCTGACCCCAGCGATAATGGATCTTCGCCAGGTTGTTGACGATTTGATTAAAGCCGGCCGTCACGAAATCGGCGAATTGCATTTCCATCACGCTCTTATAGCCTTCCAGACTCAATCCCAGTGCGCAGCCGACAATCGCGCTTTCGCAAAGCGGCGTATTGCGAACGCGATGCCGGCCATATCGATGCACCATTCCTTCAGTAATCTTGAACGCCCCGCCATATTCGGCGATGTCCTGTCCCATCAGGATCAGGTTGTCGTGACGCGTCATCGACTGGTCGAGTCCTTCGCTGATAGCGCCGATAAACCTCTTCTCTGGTCCATCCTCCGTCTCTGCCAGTACCGGCGGGGACGACGGCGCATATACGTCGTCCACTTCGACCTCCGTGTCCGGGATGATATTGACCGGGTCCAGCACACCCGACAGCTCCGATTCGATATATTGGCGAACTTCTTCCTGTATAGCCTGTACCGTCTCTTCCGACAAGACCTTCTCTTCTCTTAGCCAGGTCTCATAATTTGCGACCGGGTCCTTCTTCCCCCAGTCTTCCAGCAGCTCCGTCGGAACATATTTAACCCCGCTGGCCTCCTCATGCCCCCGCATACGGAACGTCATGCATTCCACCAGGTAGGGCCGCTGATATTTGATACAGTATTCACGAATCCCCCTTAGCGTGTCGTGAACCGTCAGGATATTATTCCCATCGATACGGACGCCTTCCATGCCGTAGCCTTCTGCTTTATAGACAAGGCTTTCGCAGCGGTATTGCTCCGACACCGGTGTGCTCAATCCATAACCGTTATTTTCAATGAGAAAGATGACCGGCAGGTCCCATACCGACGCCACGTTCAAGGCTTCGTGAAAGTCCCCTTCACTGGTTCCTCCGTCACCGGAGAAGACCAACGCGGCGCGATTCTTTTGCTGGAGCTTGTACGCCAGAGCTACTCCGTCGGCGATACCCAGCTGCGGCCCCAGGTGCGAGATCATCCCACAGATGGCATGCTCGCGGCTGCCGAAGTGAAAGCTCCGTTCCCGGCCCTTGCTATAGCCGTCAGGGCTGCCCTGCCATTGAAGGAATAATTTGGATAAAGGCATCTGGCGGCTGGTGAAGACACCCAGGTTACGATGAAGAGGAAGGATCCATTCTTCCGGGTCCATGGCCATGGTCGCACCCACCGCGATCGCCTCCTGTCCGATACCGCTGAACCACTTGCTGATACGGCCCTGGCGTAGCAAGACCAACATCTTTTCTTCGATCATCCGGGGCAACAAAATGCTTTTGTACAAGGCTACCAGCTTTTCGCTGCTAAAATCTTTTCTGTCGAAATACATAAGTTCCGTCCTGGCTATTTTAATTTTTTACCGATTCTCCTCCTCTTTATCCTTGTCCTTGTAGAGAAGAGACGTCACCAGGGACAAGAGCAGACTGAATAAAAGGGCCCACCAGAAATCCTTTACCGCAAAGCCATCCACAAACTTACTGGCAAGCAAGACAATCGCAGCATTGATAATAAAAAGGAAGAAACCAAAGGTAAGTATAGTGATCGGGAGGGTAAGGATAATCAATATTGGCTTGAGCAAAAAATTCAAAACCGCGAGGACCAGCGAGAGCACCAGCGCCGTCCAGAAAGTATCGATGTGAATGCCCGGAAGAATGGAAGATAATGCAAACGCAACTACCGCGGTGATAAGAATGCGGAGCAGGAACTTCATGCGATTCTTTTGTTCAAGTTACACCATAAGCCGCTTTGTAGACAATATTCCTCGCAATTAATTTAACAGTCCCTTGGCTAGGATCATAACTGCTTTATTATCAACCTGAAAAAGGGCCCTTTTTAAACCCTTCGGCCCCGCATGATTATTGGATTTTATCAGGTGTTACTAATGGTTAACAATTAGTTATCCATAATACTATTCATTAATCAAACTGAACGTTTATGAAAAGACAATTGGTACTCTTCTCCGTCCTTACGATGAAGTTTTTGGCTGCAAAATCACAGGGAGAGTCGGCGCTGGGTGTCCGGGCCGGCGGGTCACTGGGCGTGACCTATAAGTATTATCAAAGCCGCGGTTTTGCTTTTGAAGGACTCGTCGACTATGACCTCGACAAATCCGTAAAAGGGATTCGAGCCGCCCTGCTTTTTGAGAAGCTCGCACCCCTCGTGGGAAATAAGTTTGCCGCGCAGATTGGAGTGGGTCCTGTCTATTCTTTTCCCAATGATGGTCACTTCGGCGCGGCAGGAACGCTTGGCTTCGACTGGCGCGTTTCGGCCGTCACGCTGCAGCTGGACTGGCAGCCTACCTGGTATTTTACCAACGGCGACCATTTCGGTGGAAGTAATGTGGGAGTGAGCGCACGCTACATCCTCAACCGCAAGCGCCGCCATCAACGCGAAGAGCGCGAACGCAATCTTCCGCCCAATCAGCCGCCGGCGCAGCAGTCCCCCGTGCAGCAACAGCCGGCCTAGACAACCACTAATTCAAAGAAAGCTGCAGGATCGAGGTATTTCTTCGCCAGGTCCTGCAGCTCTTCCGGTGTGATCGTTTTGACGATCTCGATCCCTTTCTCGAAATATTTTTCATCCAGCCCATTCAATATGATATTCTTCCAGCGGCTAGCCACGTGGAAGGGGCCATCCAGGTCGCCGAGCACGGTACCGATGGCAAAGTTGCGGGCCATCTGCAGCTCCTCTTCGTCGATAGGCTCCTCTTGAAGCAGCCGCATTTCCTTGTATGTTTCTTCGATCGTCGCCGCGCAAACATCCTTTCCCGCCTCGGTGCTGATCAGTATAGCGCTTTCCTGCATATTATTCAGCAGGTAGCTGTGGATGCCATAGGTGTAGCCCTTGTCTTCGCGGATATTCGCCATCAGCCTGGAGCCGAAAAAGCCTCCAAAGACATTGTTCAGCACCTGCACCTTCTGGAAATCGGGGTGGTGGCGATTGGGGAAGTTCCGGGCAATCCGGATGGAGCCCTGCACGCCGTTGGGGTCGTTGGAGATGTCGTATTTCTTCTCGACGGCGGGGACGATCGCAGGCGGAGTACTGGTATCTTTTACCGGGGCGTGAAGAGGCAGACGTCCAAACGCCGCTTCCAGCTGGTCAATCAGGTCCTCCGGCAGCTTGCCCGCCGCTATGATCCGGCAGGCGCCGTTTTGGTAGTGCTTCCGGTAAAAGTCCAGCAGATCCTCACGTTGCAGCTCCTGGAAGTCTTCCAGCGAGCTGTACTTCCCATAGGGATGCTTCTCACCGTACAGGTATGCCTCGATCAGCCGGCTGGCGACGAAGTCACTTTTCTTCAGGCTCACCTGCAGGCGCTGCTGGCCATTCTTCTTATAGATGTCCAGCTCTTCCTGCGGATAGATGGAATCGGTGATCAGCTCCGCGACGACCGGCAGCAATTCTTTTACGTGCTTATTCAGACAGTGGAGCGTTATCTCCGCCGTTTCGTGCTGAGAGCTGCGGTTGAGATAGGCGCCGTAGTATTCGAAG
>JAFDYG010000050.1 GCA_018267545.1 Bacteroidota bacterium | reverse complement strand
CGTGCTTTTCGAAGATGCTCAGACGGTATTGATAGACGCGGGTATCGGAATAGTGACCCGAGCTGAGAAAGAAATAACCTTCATGGCTGTCGAGGGGAATGAGGCCCACGGGGAAGATCACCAGCTTTTCTTCTACAAATTCATAGATCTCTGCACCGCTGCTGATAGTTTGACGAATTTCCTGTGTGGAATAATTGATGATGTCTTCCAGCTCTTGCATCAGCTCGTCGTCTTCGATGAGCTGTTCGTACAGGACTTGCAGCTTTTCGATCTGTATGCCGGTAAGCTTTTTGGGAAATTGTTCCTGTAAATACTTTTTGTTCTCGCGGAAGGCGACGAGGTTATTGTAGTGGAAGATGATATCTCCCAGCTGGGGATATAGCCTGTTCTCGTTGAAATGCCGGTTGATTTCCTGCAGATAGGCGAGTAGGGTATATTTCTTTAGCTCGAAGTCGATGTAGCCGTCGGCAAACCAGGTTTCGGATAGCGTTTTCATGCTAGGTCTCGTTTAATTCAGCTTATTTACTGAATTTACGAAAATCCTGGGAGAAATGCAAGAGGGGGCGCATGCCGGGCATGTGCGCAATAGCCTCCGCCGGCTTGGGCGGGCGGCAGCTGGGCGTGACAGCGGGGGCTAGAAAGTCCGGTCGAGCGGGAAGTTTTCGAGCTCGCGGGCTACGGCCGAGCAGAATGTGGCGCCGAGGCTGCCGTCTACGATGCGGTGGTCGTAGGACAGTGACAGGTACATCATGTGACGGATGACGATGGCATCACCTTCCGGTGTCTCCAGCACCACGGGACGCTTCTTGATGGCGCCTACGGCGAGGATGGCTACTTGCGGCTGGTTGATGATGGGGGTGCCCATCAGGCTGCCGAAGGAACCGACGTTGGTGAGGGTAAAGGTTCCTCCCTGGGTGTCTTCCGGCTTCAGCTTGCCTTGACGGGCGTTATCTGCCAGGGTGTTTACCTGTCTTGCCAGGCCGGTGAGGTTCAGCTGGTCGGCGTTGCGGATGACCGGGACGATGAGGTTGCCGGTCGGCAGCGCTGTGGCCATGCCGATATTGATGTCCTTTTTGATGATAATCTTATCTCCGTCGAGGGAGCTGTTGATGAGCGGATATTTCTTGATACAGCGCACAACGGCTTCGATAAAGAGGGGAGTGAAGGTGAGCTTTGTATTTTCTCTTTTTTCGAATTCTTTCTTGACCTTTTCGCGCCAGTGCACCATATGCGTTACGTCGGCTTCCGACATGCTGGTGACGTGGGGGCTGGTGTGTACACTGCGAACCATGTGGTCGGCGATCAGGCGGCGCATGCGGTCCATTTCGACGATTTCCACGTTGCCGCTGTATACCGGCATGGGTGTTTGGGCTTCCTCCGATACTACGCGGGCTGGCGTGGTGGTTGCCGGCGTCGGGATTGACGGGGCGGTTGTGGTGGAAATGGGGGTTGTAGTATGGACGCCGGCTTTCTTGTCGGCGATATATTGTAAAATGTCTTTTTTGGTTACGCGGCCTTCGTTGCCAGTGCCGGGGATGTGTTCCAGCTCGCTAAGGGGAACTCCTTCGTTGGCTGCGATGTTGAGCACGAGGGGGGAGTAGAAGCGGGCTCCATTATGATTGGTTTGGGCGGCAGGGGTGTACACGGGCTGGACGGGTGTGGCCGGAGCCTGGGTAGCTTGAGCCGCTTGAGGGGCGGTGTAGGCGGGGGCGGCGTTTTCGGATGCGGCGCCATTGGTCCTGATACGGGCGATGACGGAACCGATGGGTACAACGTCGTTCACCTTATATAATACCTCTTCGAGGACACCGGCGGCAATAGAGGGCACCTCGGAGTCTACTTTATCGGTAGCGATTTCCAGCACAGTTTCGTCTTGTTTCACGGTTTCACCGGGCTGCTTGTTCCATTTCAAAATGGTGGCTTCCATGATACTTTCACCCATTTTTGGCATTACCAGGTCGACAAGAGACATAGTGTTAGTTGAATTTAGATTCCAAAGGTAGTTAATTCCTTATAAAAGATGACTAACAGTTGTTAGTTAATCGGTCAAAAGGAGAAACTTTCGCATGAGGTTCATTGCGTTAGTCGCCGCGAGCTCAATATTCCGCTGTCTGTCAAACCGGAATGAGAACTTTTGGGTGAGGGTTTTCTGACGGTTGCCGACGGCTACCCAGACCGTTCCGACGGGTTTTTCGAGGCTGCCTCCGCCGGGGCCCATGATACCGGAGGTGGCGATTGCAAAGTCGGTATTCAGCAGGTCGAGCGCACCCCTGACCATTTCTTCTACCGTGGGCTCGCTGACGGCGCCATTGGTGGAAAGGGTGGATGAGCTCACGTGGAGTACATTCTCCTTTATCTCGTTGGCGTAGCTGACCACGCTTCCCTTGAAATAGTTGCTCGAGCCGGCGATGGAAGTGATGAGGTGGGCGATATAGCCGCCGGTACAGCTCTCGGCGGTACCGATGGTCTTGCCGCGGGTGGTGAGCATCCTTCCCAGCGCTTCTTGCATAGAGATATCTTCGTCGGTAACCATCCATTCGCCAACCAATCCCTTGAGGGTATCGAACTGCGCCTGGATTAAACCTTCTGTGGCTGCGGCGTCTTCTCCCTGGATAGTGAGGCGGAGCCTGACCATGCCATAGTTGGGGAGATAGGCCAGCTTGATCGAAGAAGGCAGGGCTTCCTCGAAAGTTTTGATATGGTCTGCGAGAAAGGACTCGCCGATGCCGGCGGTCAGCAGGGTGCGATGGGCGATAAATGGGAGCTTGAAGTGCTGCCGGAGGGCGGGGATGACCGAATCGGTCATCATGCCTTTCATCTCGTGGGGTACGCCGGGCATGGAGACGAAGATGCGGCCTTCTTTTTCAAACCACATCCCTGGGGCCGTTCCCCTTTTATTAGGGATGACGGTGCAGACGTCGGGGACTTCGGCTTGCTGGAGGTTGCGAGGGATCATGGGGCGCTGGAGCTTCTCGAAGATCTTCTTTACATTTTCGAGCGCTTCCTGGCTAACGACCATCTTGCCGCCGAAGTAGTCACAGAGCAAGGGTTTGGTAATATCGTCAGCGGTGGGTCCGAGGCCGCCGGTGATTAAGATGATGGAGGCTCTTTTAAATTCTTCATCGAGCGCCTGCCAGATGTCTACGCGAACGTCTCCGACGGCGATGCGGTGACCGACCCAGATTCCATTTTTGTTTAGCTCCTGCGCCATCCAGGCGCTGTTGGTATCGACTACTTGTCCTATCAATAGTTCATCTCCGATGGTGATGATACCGGCAACGATCTTTTCCATATGATCAAAGTTAGGCCAAGGTTTTGAACAATTGGATGGAAAAATACGTGAGGGGTATGAAATGCCTGAAGCCGGTAATATTTTGGATGAAGGGGCGGCTGAAAATGCCAAAATTGGGTATATTGACCCATGGCACAGAATTACCATAATCACAAACGTTATATCCTATTATATCACGGGCTGACCTTGCTCTCTATACTGGCGCTGGTGGTCGGTTCGGTGATCAATTTGCTACACAGTACAAAAGAGGGTCTCTATTCGGCTTCTTTATTGGTATTGGTCTCGGTGATACTTCTACTTCTTTTTGTCTTTGTGAGGCAGTTTCCTTTAAAGGTTCAGGACCGGGCGATCCGGGCGGAGGAGAACCTGCGGCATTATATGCTGACGGGGCGGCCGTTGGACAAGCAGCTGACCGTACAGCAAATCATTGCGCTGCGGTACGCGAGCGATGAGGAGCTCGCTGCGCTCGCAAAGCGGGCAGTAGAGGAGGCCTTGAATAACGATGAGATCAAGCGGGAGATCAAGAATTGGCGGCCCGATCATCATCGGGCTTGAAGTAAGGCCTTAGCTTTTCCTCCATTTCCCTGGGCATCGGGGTTTTCTCCATGGTGGCCGATTTCAGGAAATACAATAAGATATCTCCTACGGTAAGCAGCTTCCCGTCCTCGTTGTAGACTTCCTGCCGAAAGCGGATGCGATGATCTTTGGGCCATTCCTGTAGGATGGTGCGAACGGTCAGCAGGTCGTCGTAGCGGGCCGGGCGCAGGAATTTGGCATTCCATTCGATGACGGGCATGATGATGCCCGTTTCTTCCAGGTCTTTATAGCTGAAGCCGAGCTGGCGGATGGCTTCCACCCGTCCCACTTCGAAGTATTGGGCATAATTGCCGTGATAGACGACGTTCATCTGGTCGGTCTCGGCGTAGCGGACACGGATCTTTGTTTCGCTGCTGTACATGTCGAAAGAATTATTTACCCATTGCTCCGTCGACGCTGAAGCGGCCGGGGCCAACCAGCAGGACGGCGAAGAAGGCGGTCAGATACATCAGTGCGGGTTCATGGGCGCTGAGGGATTGTCCTTTATGGACGAGGGCAGCGGCAACGGCCATTTCGATTACCAGCACCAGGGCGGCAAATCGGGTGAATAGGCCCAGGACAAACAGCAGGGCGCAGAAGACCTCAGAGAATATGACGATTACGAGGGACCAGCGGTGGCCGATATGTGCGGGGTCGAAGAAGGTGTATTCGTATTTGCCGAAGTGTTGCAATTTGTCGAAGCCGTGGTTGATGCACATGAGAAGGCCAAAGGTCAGGCGCAGCAGGAGCGAGGCTACGTTGAAGGCGCCTTCGGAATACTGCGTCGAAAAGAATTTTTTCATGATTGGAATTTGTGGGGCTAAGATAGGGGTTTGATGTGGCAAGGGCATGATAATTCTAAGGAAATGTTAATCCTTCTAGTTATCCACAGGTGTTTGGAACGATGTTTGGTCAAGGGCAAAATAATTAGAAACTTAGCACGTTAAGCGGGATGGGACGGGCGGTAAGGAGCCGCAAATCATCACTCAAACTATTTCCAGTGAAGTATACTGCATCATTACTTTTCGTCATTGGGTTGAGCATTTCTTCATTTGCGCAGCAGACCCGGTACTATGACGACCCACAGGCTAGTTTTCGTCAGGGGAAGGAGTTTTTCGATCATGAGTATTATAGTCTTGCATTTCCCATCTTCAGGGATTTGAAATATTCGCTGCGGGAGACCGACAAGAGCAACAATGCGGTTGAATATCAGGATGTAAAATACTATTACGTGGTTTGCGCCCTGGAGCAGAACGACAAGACTGCCGTGACCCTGGCGCAGGATTATATCAATTTGGAAAACAATGCCCCCCGGGTGGGAATGATCAGCTTTCACCTGGCGGAGTACTATTTCCGGCAAAAGGACTATACGGCCGCATTGAAGGCCTATGAGAAGGCCGATATCGACAACCTGGGGAATAAGGACATCGCCGACATGAAGTTCCACCAGGGCTACTGCTATTTCACCAAAAAGCAGTTCGACAACGCTCTTCCTTTGTTCAATGCAATCCGGCAGCTGCCAAAGGATCCCAATTATATCGACGCCAATTACTATTATGGCTTTATCTGTTTCTACCAGAAGAAGTACAACGATGCCTTGGCGGCGTTCAAGGTTGTGGAGGATAATCCCACTTATGAGAAAGTAGTTCCCTATTATGTGGCCAACATCTATCTGGTGCAGGGAGACAAGGATAAGGCGATCGCTTATGCCGAAGCCCGTTTGAAAAAGGGGAATCAATACTACGAGGCAGAGTTAAGACAGCTGGTCGGACACGGGTATTACGAAAAGCAGGATTTTGCAAAGGCGCTGCCCTATCTGGAGCAGTATGTTTCGATGTCGAAGAAGGTGTCCAAGGAAGACCTGTATGAGCTGTCCTATTGTTATTATCAGACCAAGAACTGGAACAAGGCGATCGATGGGTTCAAGCAGCTGGGAGGCAGTCAGGATTCCCTGGCGCAGAACTCCATGTATATGCTGGGGGATGCCTATTTGAAAACGGCGCAAAAGGCCAATGCCCGCAACGCTTTTCTTTTCTGCTCGATGAACAGCAGCAATCCCAGGCAAAAGGAAATCTCCAAGTTCAACTATGCCAAGCTTTCGTATGAGCTGGGTTATCAGGACGTCGCATTGACGGAGCTGCAGGGCTTTTTACAGCAGTACCCCAATTCGGAATATGCCCAGGAAGGGACGGAGCTACTGGTAGGCGTGCTGGCGGGGACCAACAACTACCGGGATGCGCTGACGCTGCTCGACAGCCTTAGCCGTCCTTCCCAGAATACGCGCAAGCTGATCCCTCGTATTTTATATGGACGTGCGACCG
>JAFDYG010000509.1 GCA_018267545.1 Bacteroidota bacterium | reverse complement strand
AGGACGCGGCCGCCCATTTCGGCCAGCCGTTCGTGATTGGGCTGGATGACCTGGTAGCTGCGGCTGTCGACGGCATAGAAGGGGTCTTGCAGGCCGGCAAAAACGGGTTCGGTGCTGGCGCCTTCGAGCATGTGTACGGGAAAGACGCCAAAGGCGGTGGACTTGCGGTTAGTGACCTGTGCGATGGCGTAGTGACGGCATACGAGCTGGAAGGAGTGGCAGATGAAGAGCACCTGCTTGCGGTCGGGAGCTTGTGCAGTGGCGTTGAAGCGTTCTATCCCGCCAAGCCATTCGAAGTAGACTTGTTCCCAGGCGCTGCCTTCGCTGTCGAGGGGGCTGCCGGGGCCGCCGCTGGAGATATAGATGTCGTAGGAAAGGCCGGGGACCTTCTTTTCGAGACGGACTTCGAACTCGTCGTATTCCAGGAGCAGATTATGGCGCTGCCCATATTCTCCGAGCAATTCCCGAATGCAGCGCATGCCTTGGTTGGCCTGCCCTTCATAGAGGTCGAGGATTGCTACTTTGACGCGCTTTCTCATGGGGCAAAGGTACGCATTTTCTGTCTAGTGCGAGGAGGGGCGGCGTTTGCAGGGGGGATTGTGGCTAATACGGGGGCGTATGCGCGCGATGGGCGTCGTGGGTTAGGAATTCCACTCGATGATCTGGTAGAAGTCGTCTTTGAAGCTGTCTCCGATGGGGATGATCTTCTTGCCGATATAGATCTCGTTACGGGCGATGGAGTCGATATGGGTCAGGCTCACGATAAAGGAGCGGTGTACGCGGATAAATTCCTCCGGCGGGAGTTTGTAAGAGAAGGACTTGAGGTTGTTTAGCGTCAGGATGGGTTCGGCGCGGCCGCGGACGTGAATTTGCGTATAGTCCTTCATGCCTTCGCAGAAGAGGATGTCTTCAAACTTTACCTTGATGATCTTATACTCGGATTTTACGAAGACGAAGCGGTTGTTGCGATGGTGGATATAGATGGTCGCGGAGAGATAGTCCCGGATTTTATTGATCGTAAAGAGGAAACGTTCGAAGGAAAGGGGGCGGCTCAGGTAGCTGAAGACGTCCATCTCGGTTTCTTTTTCTTCCTGTTCCTGCTTGTCCGCAATACAGATAACGATGGGATAGTATCCGGCTTCCCTGAGCCTGACAAGAACCTTATTGTCGAGCAGGCGGATGTCCCAGAAGATGATATCGGCGCGGTGTGCGGCGACGAGCTGATAGACTTCTGCTGCGGAGTCACACTTGCCGCTGAAGGAAAGCTTTGGGGTCTTGGCGATATAGTCTTTTAAAAGGGCGGACTGTTTGGTATTGTCTTCGACAACGACACAATTCAACATTCCCATCATCGGGAAGCCTTGCGCCTGGTGTCGAGGATCATGCGTATTACTCAAATTTCTTTCCTTTTGTATACCAAATCGAGCCGTAGTTGATCAGGAAGGTGACATTGAAATAGTTTTCCCGGATCAAATTGTTTTTGGTCGTACCCTTGATGCCGTATTGGAAGGTCATCGAATAGGCCAGGGGTGTTTTCAGGGAGTTGACGCCAAAACCTGCGGTGACGCCCATGTCCTTGATCTGCTGACCGTTGATCTGCAGGTAGGAATTGCTGTAGTAGACACCGGACTGGAAATAGCTGAGCTCGACCTTGCTGTTGTAGAAAGTACGTTTCTTCGAGATCTCGAAGCCGAGGGAGCCGCGCTCGCTGCTGGCGATATCGTAGTCGTTCCCGGGATAAAGGTTCTTGGTTTTTAGCGCGTTCCAATCCTGGTAGCGATAGTCGGCCACCCAGGTAAATTTCTGGTTGTGCGTCAGCGAAAGACCTACGCCATAGCTGTTGGGTAAGGAGAGATAGCGCTGGGAGGTCTCGATATTCTGGAGAGTGGAGGAGTCGCTGCCGAGGACGGTCTTGTTATAGGAAGCGAGCAGGTCGGCTTTGTTGGAAAAAACGCCGCCGATCCCCCATTGCCATTTCTTGCCCAGGTTGCCGTAAACCTGGAATGCCATAGGTCATATAGAGGTTCTGCAGGTTTACGTCGTTGGACGTGGAGACCAGGCTGGCGCCGGTGCCGCTCTGGATGATGTCTTTCTGGTTCAGCTGACCGAAGATATAGCCGGCTTCTGCGCCGATGGAGACGTGATGGAAGAAGTCGTATGAGTTGGCCCAGTAGGCTTTATTGACGCTGCCATGGCCCGCATAGTAGTGGTTGGCTATTTCGGTAGCGCTGCCTTGCAGGTGGTAGGGGACGTTGAATTCGTAGTTCTGGGTGCTGAAGGGGACGAGGCCGATGCTGGTCCCCCAGTGCCGGGTCGCCTTGATACCCATGGCGAGACGACGGAAGGTGATGTCGGCGCTTTGTGTGCTGGCGATATCGACAGGGCTGCCCTTGTAGTCGATAAAGCTGCCCCGGAGACCGGTCTCCATCGTGAAATATTGGTTGGTCAGCTCGCTGAAGGAAGCGGGGTTGTTGCTGATCAGGAACCGGTTGGAGCGGTAGGCGATACCGGTATTGCTAAGACCGGAAGTTCGGTTATAGAAGCCGTCCTCAATGTCTCCTATTCCCATCTGGGAATAGGGCGAGAAGTTTCCTTGAGCCATCGCTCCCAGGGACATTGCAGTGAACATGTATAGGAGGACCGATCTTTTCTTCATCCGTATAAGTAATTAGTTGTGTTATTGATGCGGAAACAGAGATATATAGTACACGCTCAGGGTAATGCGCTGATTGACCGGGTAGCTTTGGTCGGCAATGACCAGGCGATTGAAGGCTGCGTCACTGGCAGGCGACGGAACGCTAAGATAGAGCCCGGTCTGAGCGGCATTGGATGCATTATTGGTGATCTGCTGCTTGATAAAGGCCGTCACGTCATAGGTATACGCTACCGACAGGGGATTGAAGTAGTTGAGCACCAGGTTGCCGGTTTGTAAGCCCGAGACACCTGCGGCCGGTATGGGAGTGCCGAGCAGATTGTTCTGGTCGGTCGTATAAACACCCAGCTGGGGAGGCAGCGTCCAGGTCGTATTGAAGCTGCCCGGGACGGGTCTTACTGTTAGCTGAGCCCGGAGCAGACCGATGTAGTCGGGTCGAAGGGCGATCTTGTTCAGGTACGGGAAGGTCAGCTTGACGTTCAGGCCGGTAATGGTCTGTATGTAGGAGGCATTACCGGTAAGGGCGGACGGAGTTTCTGGCGGCGGCTGAACGGTCTGGGTAGGCTTTTTGATGTTCTGAAGGGCCGTACCTGTGTAGTCGCTGCGAACATTATTGAACTGGTAGCTCCTGTTGGTAATATTGAAATCGATGTATTTGACCGTGCTGATGGGGCCCGCTTCCCTGTAAAAGATACGCATGATGGCGCTGTCCTTGAAACCATAAATGGCGGCGTCGTTGCTGGTGCCGGGAGAGAGGCAGAGGCCGTGGAACCAGTTGAGCCAGATCGTATTGTTTTTGACGGAGTCGGACAGCGTATACACCATATTATATAGTCGCCGGCCGAGGTTGTCGTCGAGCTTGATCTTGACGGTATCAAAGGGACCTTGAGAAGTAAGGGGGAACGAATCGAGTTTGGTCGGATAGATGAACATGGGACCGGTCGAACCCAGCGGCGTCGGGTTGAGACGCAGGCTGTTGTGGCTGTACCAGCCATATTGGAAGTTGCCCAGCTGATAGAGGGTATCCACCTGGTTGACCACATAAGACTGCAGGGCAGTCGTATCGCCGTACCAGGGATTCTTCTTCTTGTAGAAGAGAATCAGTGACATGGAATCGTAAGTATTGTTGACGGCACTGATGGTAGGCAGGGTGGAAGGAGGCGATACCTGCCAATAGGCCCTGGACGTCACTTTTCCGAGATAGGGGTCTTTATAATTACCTACCATGAGGTAGCCGGTGCCGCTGGTGGAGGTAGAGTCGACAAAGGTGGTGGTCATCTGAACGGTAGCGGAATCGACTACGACTACGTTCGCGCTATTATTATCGTCGGTATTACCATTTCCAAAAAGAAGGTTGGGCTGTTTTTGGCAGCTTGACAGGAAAAAAAACGCCAGTAGAGAGGACAGAAGAAAAAGCAGCTCTTTTCTCGGGTATTTGTATATAGTCATGCTGGTTTTCAGCTAATTTGTGCAATATTAGGGGCCGTTCTTGTTACTATTTTGTTAGTATGTATCAAAAGTAGGAAAAAAACGACGAATCGAACCTTTTTATCTACCAATATAAATTGTCGACCCACTGGCCGGGTGCGTCGAATTGGCTGGTGAATCTTTTTTTGTATATAAAAAAGGCCGGATTGTCTATTAAAAGTGTGCAAAGATACATTTTAACGAAATTGCTATGTGGACTTCGAATACATTAGCGAAAAATTTCACGAAAATATGAAGCGGATCAACATTACTTTGTTCTCATTAATGTTAGTCGGTATCCTTTTCAGCTGTACCAAAGCTAGCTTGAATTATACACAAAATGGCAACTGGGTGGGCCGTGCCACCTTCCCCGGCGTCCCTTCCGGAAGTGGCGCTTCTTTTGTAATTGGCAACGATGCCTATGTTGGAACAGGTATCAATCCGCAGACTCCTACGCAACGCCTGGTCACCATGTTCAAATATACTGCCGCTCCGATCTCCACTGCCAGCCCTACCGGCTATGACAGTGCACTCGGCGCATGGACGCAGGTGGCGAGCTTTCCCGGTGCTCCCCGCAGCAATGGGGTGGGCTTTACCATCAATGGTAAGGGTTACATCGGTACAGGTATCGGCAACGACGGTTTTACCGTATACGCCGACTTTTATTCTTATGACCCGGGCGCCAACAAGTGGACGCAGATCGACAGCATCCACGATGCAAACGGCAAATACCCCCGTAAAGACGCAGTAGCTTTTGGCTTCGACAATTCCGCATATGTATTGACCGGCACGGACCTCAACTATACGTTCGCCGATGTATGGAAATATGACCCGGCTGCAAACGCCTGGTCGCAAAAGCCCTTCATGCCCGGTTCTGCCCGTTCCGGCGCGATGACCTGGGTTTACAATGGCAAAGGTTATCTGCTGACCGGCCGTACGCCTGGTTCCCGTTGGGCGATCAACAACATGTGCTATGATTTCTGGATGTTCGATCCTACCAAGCCTGATGTTTCTGCCTGGACAAGACTTCGCGACATCTCCAATACCAACTCCTCGACTTATGACGACGGCTATACCAATATCGTTCGTGAGAGCGCTGCCGGCTTCGTTATCAAGGGAACCGCTACGGGCGACAAGGGATATATCACCCTGGGTTCGAACGGAACGTCTTATACCTTTACCTGGGAATATGATTTCGCTACCGATCTCTGGACGGAAAAGACTCCTTTCGAAGGCGGTGCTCGCGTAGGCGCTCAGGGCTTCACCATCTCGAACCGGGGCTTTATTACGACCGGTCTGCCTTCCGCAGCTGGCGGCGGCACCGGCTTCACCGATCTGCTGGAGTTCTTCCCCAACCAGATCTACAACCAGTTCGACTAAGATAGCCTTCTTCCGCAAATGGGGTGTTGCCCTGTTGTTAATGATCGGGATTGGAGTGGTGGTAGGATATGGCATTTACCGCCGCAAGCAATGGAAGAAAGAACACGTATACGTAGAATTGAAAGCCATCCAGACCAATAAGGGATGGGGGTATGATATCCTGACAGACGGAAAGATCTTCATCCATCAAGACATCGTACCGGCAATTGCTGGCGGTGCAGGGCGCGGTTTCCGGACAAAGGAGGACGCGCTTGCGGTGGGACAGAAAGTCTACGAGCGGGTTGTAGCAGGACAGATGCCGATGGTTTCGGCCGAAGAGGTAAAAGCAATGGGTATCGTGCCTGCGGATTCAGTGCAGTAAGATTAGCCAGTTAAATAATATTCAGGAGGCGCCGGCATTTTGCCGGCGTCTTTTTTTATATTAGGATATGAAACTTATCCTATTGGCATGCCTATGCATTCCCCTGACCGGACTGTTGGCCCAGTCCCGTTACAACCAGCACAAGGCCTTCGACCCCCTTTTTTATCCTTCCGGCAGCACGATCTATCATAGCGCCGGCGGCGGCCCGGGAGAGAGCTATTGGACCAACCGGGCGGACTATACGATACACGCGCGGCTGGATACCGTTCAGCACGGACTCAGCGGAGACGTTACCATCACTTATACAAACAATAGTCCGGATGCCTTGACCTTTTTATGGCTGCAATTGGACCAAAATATCTACCGTTCCGATGCGCGGGGAGTTGCGGCGGGACCCGCTGCGGCAGGCCGTTGGTCCGGGAAAGGAACGACCCGGGGGATGGAGATCAGGTCGGTGAGCTGGCTGGCCGGCGATAAGACGGTCCGGTCGGAGTTCCTGGTTACGGATACGCGTATGCGCTTAATGCTTCCTTCGCCTTTGCGGGGACATGGGGGAACGGTGCGGCTGAGGATTGAATACGCTTTTTCCATTCCTGAATATGGTACAGACCGGATGGGACGTCAGCGGGCCCGGGATGGCTGGATTTATGAAATCGCCCAGTGGTATCCCCGTATGGCTGTGTATGACGACGCGAATGGCTGGGATGTACTGCCCTACCTGGGGGCGGGGGAGTTCTACCTGGAGTATGGAAACATAGACTATACGGTTACCGTACCGTCGGATATGATCGTCGTAGGGTCGGGAGAGCTGTTGAATCCAACCGAAGTGCTGACGGCGGAGCAGCTGAAGCGGCTGGCAAAGGCCAGGCAAAGCAGCAAGCCCGTTTTTATACGTACGGAAGGTGAGGCTGGAAGGCGCGCCGGGATGCAAAGCTGGCATTTCCGGTGTACGCAGACGAGGGATGTGGCCTGGGCGGCTTCGAGGGCCTTTGTATGGGATGCGGCACGGATTGACCTGCCAGGGGGAAAGAGGGCCCTGGCTCAGTCGGTCTATCCGGCCGAGGCTGCGGGAGAAAAGGCCTGGGGACGGAGCACCGAATTTGTCAAGGGGTGTATCGAGCTCTATTCCAGGCGCTGGTATCCTTTTACCTACCCGGTAGCTACCAACGTGGCGGGGACGGTCGGCGGGATGGAATATCCGGGGATCGTCTTTTGTTCATCCATGGAGAAGGGGGGAGGATTATGGGATGTGACCAATCACGAATTCGGGCACAACTGGTTTCCGATGATCGTAGGAAGCAATGAGCGAAAGTATGCCTGGATGGATGAGGGCTTCAACACCTTTATCAACGATGTCTCTACGAAGGAATTCAATCATGGGGAGTTTTATCATAAGCCGGATGCGTGGAAGGGGGCGGGCTATTTGTTCAGCGATCGCAGCGAGGCGATCCTTACCCTGCCGGATGTGCTGACGGCGTCCAACCTGGGCAATGCGGGTTATGTCAAGCCGGGGATGGCATTGTCGCTGCTGAGGACCTATGTGCTGGGGGAGGATCGATTCGACGAGGCGATGCGCACGTATATCCGTCGCTGGGCCTTCAAGCATCCTGGTCCATGGGATTTTTTCCGGACCATGGAGAATGCGGCGGGCGAGGATTTGGGCTGGTTCTGGCGGGGATGGGTCCTCAATACCTGGAAACTGGACCAGGGAGTGGGGGCGGTAAAATATATAAAAGACGATGCATCCCAGGGGGCGATGATTACGATCCTCAATGTCGAGGAGATGGCGATGCCGGTCATGCTATCGATCGAGCAGGAGAATGGGAAGACGGATACGGTCAGCCTTCCGGTGGAGATCTGGCAGCGGGGGGGATCCAAGACTTTTATGTATCCCTCTACGTCGAAGATCAGGTCGATCGTGATCGACCCCCTGCACGATTATCCCGATATCAATACGGCGAATAATGTCTGGAAGGGGGATTCTACGAATAATCCGTCCAAGGCGTTTTAGGCGTCCGGGCTTTAGAGACCGACGAGGAATTGTCCGTGGATATAGTCCATGACGCTTGTCAGCTTACCGGTTTCCTCATATATTTTTAGCTGCCGGTCTGCGCCGGTTCCCGTTTCCAGGATTTTTTGGGCGTATTGCGTGGCCTCCCGGCTGCCGAGCGGGTCGACGACGTCGTCGATAAAGTCGAGCAGCTCATAGATCAGCACGCGGGTATTTACCTCTTCCTCTTTACCGAAGTCGATTAGATGCCCGTCGATGCCATAGCGGCTGGCGCGCCATTTATTTTCGTTGATGAGGGCCCGGGAGTACTGGATGTAGTTCATATTCCGGGAGCGCAGCTTGTATATTTTCACGCAGATGGCTTGAAAGAGGGCGGCGATACAGATGGTCTCGTCCACTGTCATGGGAACGTCGCAGATGCGGAATTCGACGGTATTGAAGAAAGGGTGTACCCGTAGATCCCACCAGATTTTCTTTGCGTTATCGATGCAATTGGTTTTTACCAGCAGCTTTATAAACCGGTCGTAGTCTTCGATGCTCTCGAAGTATTCGGGGATGCCCGTGCGGGGAAATTTATCGAATACCTTGGTCCGGTAGGACTTATAGCCGGTTTTTCGGCCTTCCCAGAAGGGGGAGTTGGTGCTGAGGGCGTAGACGTGCGGCAGGAAGTAGCGGGTGGAATTGGCGATGTGGTTGGCCATCTCGCGGCTCTCCATGCCCACGTGGACGTGCAGACCGAAGATGAGGTTACTGCGGGCGGCTTCCTGCAGCTCGTTGACGATCTCGCTGTAGCGGGCGTGGTCGGTAATGAGCTGGTTTTCCCAGTCGCTGAAAGGGTGTGTGCCGGCTGCGCCCAGGTGGAATCCCAGGTCGCCCGCGATTTGGGAAATGGTCCGGCGAAGCGTGGACACGTCCTTGCGGGCTTCGTGAATATCGGCGCAGATATCGGTGCCTACTTCTACAACGGCCTGGTGCATCTCGGCCTTTACCTTGTCGCGGATAATCTTTTGACCTTCGCTGACGATCTTTTGTTCATGACTTTTCAGCTCCCGTGTTTCGGGGTCGATGACCATATATTCCTCTTCGATGCCCAGGGTGAAAGTGCCGTAGTTTATATCTGCCATAAGTCAACAAATTTAATCGGTAAGGATGAGCTTTCCCACGGAATGACCGAGGTATTTTCCCCAGGTAAGATTATCCCGGTCGTCCTGCTGAGCCAGGGCGCGTTCGATCGCATAATCGGCAGCGGTTTCTACGACCCAGTTGAAATTGTCCTCGCCTACGCTGCTTCTTTCAGCATCCGGTGCGGGGTTACAGAAGTCGATGGCGTAGGGTATGCCGTCCCGTACGGCGAGCTCGACGGTATTGAAGTCGTAGCCGAGCCATTCGTTGATGCGCAGGACGAT
>JAFDYG010000508.1 GCA_018267545.1 Bacteroidota bacterium | reverse complement strand
TGGATGGACAGGCCGATACCTCCAGCGCTCTGGGAGATCTTGGCGGTCTGTTTGAGCGTATCGTAGATACCGTCGATGCTATCGTCCTTCATCGTGAGAAGGAAGCAGCTGCTCATCTGGGGTTTGGGCGTACCCGCGTTGAAGAGGGTAGGAGTAGCGTGGGTAAACCAGCGCTCGCTCATCAGGTTATACGTCTTGATGGCGCTCTCGATGTCCCCGTGATGGATGCCGATGGCTACGCGCATATACATATGCTGAGGCCTTTCCACCACCTTACCGTCGACCTTCAGCAGATAAGACTTTTCCAGGGTCTTGAAGCCGAAATAGTCGAAGCCGTAGTCGCGATCGTAGATGATCGTGGAGTCGAGCAGCTCGGCGTTTTGCTGGATGATGTCCCATACCTCGTCGGACAGAAGGGGAACGTGCTTACCCGTCTTGCTGTCCTTGCATTCGTAGAGCAGACGCATCGTGTCGGAGAAGCTCTTGATCGTATTCTTATGGAGATTGCTTACCGCGATACGGCTGGCAAGCAGGGCATAGTCGGGATGTTTCACCGTGAGCGAAGCGGCCGTTTCCGCCGCCAGGTTATCCAGCTCGGTGGTAGTTACGCCGTCATAAAGGCCTTCGATAACCTTTTTTGCGACATCGATGGAGTTGACGAAGCGACGGTCGAGGCCGTAGCAGAGTTTTTCGATGCGGGCCGTGATCTTGTCGAATTTCACGGTTTCCTGCTTTCCGTTTCTTTTAATGACGAACATGATATATTATAGATTTAATGGGTGTCTTGAAAATAAATTAGAAGTAGTCTTCGGGCGCTAAAAGTCTTCCTCCAGGCTGAAGGTCTGAGATTCCTTTCCGGACATTACCCCGGACTTCTGGTAGTCACCGACTCTCTTTTCAAAGAAGTTGGTCTTGCCTTGCAAAGAAATCATCTCCATGAAGTCGAAGGGGTTGCTGGCGTTGAAAAGCTTGGTGTACCCCAGCTGGTCCAGCCAACGGTCGGCCACGAACTCGATGTATTGCTGCATCAGCCTGGCGTTCATTCCGATCAGGTCGACGGGAAGGGCTTCGGTGATGAATTCCTTTTCGATCGTCACAGCGTCTCCGATGATGGAGTGAACCTGTTCCTGCGAGAGCTTGTTTTCCAGCATGCTATAGAGCAGGCAGGCGAATTCGCAGTGCAGACCTTCGTCGCGGCTGATGAGCTCGTTGCTGAAGGTGAGACCGGGCATGAGGCCGCGTTTCTTCATCCAGAAGATGGAGCAGAAGCTGCCGCTGAAGAAGATGCCCTCTACGGCCGCAAAGGCGACGAGTCTCTCGGCAAAGTTGCCGTTTTCGATCCAGCGGAGCGCCCACTGCGCTTTCTTCTGTACGGCAGGAACGGTATCGATGGCGTGGAAAAGACGGTGCTTTTCCTGCGGGTCCTTTATATACGTGTCGATGAGCAGGGCATAGGTCTCGGAGTGGATATTCTCCATCATGATCTGGAAGCCATAGAAGCAGCGCGCCTCGGGCAGCTGGACTTCGCTCATGAAGTTGACGGCGAGGTTCTCGTTGACGATGCCGTCGCTGGCGGCGAAAAATGCCAGGACGTGGGAAATAAAATGGCGCTCCCCTTCGTTTAATTTATTCCAGTCCTGCATGTCTCCTCCCAGGTCGATCTCTTCGGCCGTCCAGAAACTGGCTTCATGCTTTTTGTACATTTCCCACACCTTCGGGTAGTTGATGGGAAGGATAACAAACCTATCCTTATTTTCTTTCAATAAGATCTCGTTTCCGGTCTCCATTACTAATGTTTTTAATGTCTACATGGTCGGCAATGCCTCCCATGCGGGCTGGACTCCGTCCAGCTCGGCAGATTAATAAACCAGGTGACTACTATGGTTCAGGGAATACCTTGTAGGCAGGTCCAGTGGTGTAAAAAGGGCCTCACGGCCCCGTCAACCAAAAGAACTAACCCAAAAATAACATAGCCCCGGAGAAATCGGGGCTTATGTTATCCACTCAATGTGCAATACTTTTAAGGTATTTTCGGAAGGCTTGCCGGGTGGCGCTTACAAGCCTGCTATTGGCTTGTAGCCCTTGTTGGCAGGGCTTATTCGATGACTTTTTCGCTGATCTTCCCGGTAGTCTTGTTTTTCAGGATCACCTTCTTCGCGCCGTAGTGCGTAACCTCCTCTTTTACCAGGTAGTTTTCGGCGTCGTATTCGACCAAATGACTGTCTTTGGTAACGCCGATTTTGCCGCGCCAGATGTCGAGCTGGACTGGCTCCCAGAGCTTCGTCTTTGCGGAACGATACGCCGCATCGAGGATCGCATTGACGACGTATCCGTCATAGAAGGTTTCCCGGGGCGCACGACCCTGCTCAAACGCATTGAAGACGTCTGCAAACATATGGTTATAGCCGAGGTCGTTGATCTCGTCCCCCATCGGAAACAGCCAGCCCGTATTGGATTCGGCCTTTTCGGCCACGTAGTCCGCTCCCTTGCCGGTGGTAAACATTTCCAGGCCCGTACGCAGGAAGTTGTTGATCCAGATGGTTCCTTCGGTGCCCATGACTTCGTCGCGGAGGTCGAGGCCGCCGCGGAAGGTCCAGCTGACCTCGAACTGACCGATGGCGCCGTTCTCGTATTTCACCAGGGCGATGGCGTGGTCTTCGGCGTCGATGGGCTTCACCTGGGTATCGGCCCAGCACATCACCTCGATGGGCTTAATGTCTTTTCCAATGAAGTGGCGGGCGATTTCGACACAGTGACAGCCGAGGTCGAGGATACAGCCGCCGCCGGCCTGCTCGATGTCCCAGAACCAGTCGCTGTGAGGACCGGGATGCGTCTCGCGGGATTTGGCCCAGAGGATGCGGCCCAGGGCGCCATTCTTGACGCTTTCATAGGCTTTCAGGAACTTGGGAGTATACACGAGGTCTTCGAGATACCCGTTGAAAATACCCGCGTCTTCGACAGCTTCCAGCATGCGCCGCGCCTCGGTGGCATTGCGGCCCAGGGGCTTGGTGGTCATGACGGCCTTGTTGTGCTTGCAGCAGAGCAGGACGGCGATCTCGTGGAGATTATTGGGCAGGGAGATACAAACGATGTCGACCTCCGGATGGGCAATGGCTTCTTCCATTTCGGTGGTGAAGTGCTTGCATTTGTAGTCGCGGGCGAATTTCTCCGCGCTTTCTTTCCGTCTCGAATAAACGCTGACGATGGAATCGCGGCTGCGCTGGCCCAGAATGGAGTCGGCATAGAAACGGCCGATAAAGCCGGAGCCAAGCATGGCAATCTTTGGCATATGTCTTAATTTTTTAGTTTTTAAATTGGGCGGAGCCTATCACGTTTGTCAGGCTGTTTTTTTACTGTCGCGGAACAAGGCCAGGAATACCAGCAGGACGACGGCTGCAAAAACGGCCGGCAGCCACCAGAAGCTTTGCCATTGTAAAAGCGTCAGCGAAGGCGCGCTCTTCTTGATGCTGTTGTACACGATGCCAGCAATCTGCGCTCCGACGATCATCCCCAGACCATAGGTGACGAAAACGATCAGGCCCTGCGCCTGTCCCCTGATCTCGGGGCTCGCCTTGGTATCGACATAGATCTGTCCGGTGACGAAGAAGAAGTCGTAGCAGATGCCGTGCAGCGCGATGCCGGTCAGGATCATCCAGTTGACCAGGTCGGGAGCGCCAAGCGCAAACAGCGTATAGCGAAGTACCCAGGCCAGCATGCCCGCGCCAAGCATCCACTTCACGCCGAAACGGGCGAAGAAAAGCGGCATCGCCACCATAAACAGCGTCTCGGAAACCTGTCCGAGGGTTTGTGTGGCGGCGATGTTCTCGAATTTGGCGCTTTCGAGGAAGATCTGGGTGAAATTATAATAAGCCGCCAGCGGGATACAGATGAGGAAGGAACTGGCGAGGAAGATGAAGAAGGGTTTGCTGGCCAGCTGCTTGAATGCGTCGACGCCGATAATGCTCCGGGCAGAAACGGCCTTGCCGGCGGCGGGTGGAGGGGTATTCGGCAGGGTAAAACTGTACAAGCCCAGCAGCAGGCTGGCGGTAGCGGTCATATACAAAGGCATGGCAGTCTGTTCGGCCATCAGCCCTTGTGGAGCAAAGCGGCTCAGTACATAGCTGATGATCAGACCGGCAATGATCCAGCCGATCGTACCGAATACGCGGATCAGCGGAAATTCCTTTTCCTGGTTGGTCATTTTGTGGAAGCAGATGGTATTAGCCAGCCCCATCGTCGGCATATAGCAAATATTGTAGGCTAACAGGAGCAGGATGAAAACCGTAGGATTACCGGTGGCCGAAGGGGTCAGGAACATGAAGACCGCGCCCATGATGTGCAGGACGCCAAGCACTTTCTGCGTAGCGAAATACCGGTCGGCGATGAGTCCCACGAAGAAGGGAGCAATGATCGCCGCGATCGGATTGACGGTGTAAGGCCAATGGGTCAAATCGCCCATGTTGTGATTGGTCATGTAGACACCGATGGTAGTGTACCAGGCGCCCCAAATGAAGAATTCCAGAAACATTAATACAGAGAGTTGAACCCGGGTAGTTGTTTTCATGTTCGTTATGTTATATTTTGGCAAGGCGGGCCAGGCCCGCGCATAAAAGTGCACCAATTTAGCTTTTCAAAACGGGCTAAAGAAAAAAAAGTCATCCGTAAATATTTAGCAATCCATTATTTTGCACCCGTTTATGAGAACAACGGACGATAGTTATTTGCACAAAGGCCTTCGAAAACAGCTGGTGGAGACCATCCGTCAGAAAGGTATCACGGACGAGCGGGTCCTGGAAGCCATTCTGAACCTGCCCCGGCATTTCTTTATGGATTCCGCATTCGACAAGATCGCTTATGAAGACCGCGCCTTTCCCATTGGGGAAGGACAGACAATCTCCCAACCTTACACGGTGGCCTACCAAACCCAGCTGCTGGAGCTAAAGCCCTTCGAGAAGGTGCTGGAGATCGGCACAGGCAGCGCTTACCAGGCCTGTGTCCTGGCCGAGATGGGGGTCCAGGTGTATACGATCGAACGGCAGAAGAAATTATTCGACAACAACAAGCAGTTTGCCTATTTGAAAAAATATCCCCGGTTGAAGTTCTTTTATGGCGATAGCTATGCGGGCTTACCCACCTATGGACCTTTCGACAAGGTGATTGTTACGGCCGCGGCCCCCTATATCCCGCCGAAGCTCGTGGAACAACTAAAGACCGGGGGGCTGATGGTGATACCGGTCGGTGACGGGAAGGTGCAGCGCATGCTCCGGCTGACCAAACAAGCGGACGGCAGCGCTACGGAGGAATTATACGACAACTTTTCCTTTGTCCCTATGTTAGGGGGGAAGAATAGCTAAGGTGATCGCGGCAGCGCCCGGCCTAGAGGAAATTCACGATCTTTTCCATGACGGGCTGGTCCTTATACACCTTACGATGACCCAGCCCCTGCGTGAAGAGGAACTGAACATTGGGAAGCCGAAGCTCCTGCACCCGTAAAGCTCCTTGCAGCGGGGTGACCCGGTCTCCTTCATCCTGTACATAAAGAATGCTTGCGTGAACATGCGGTAGTGCCCGGAGTAAAGAATACCAGGAAAAGGGATGTCCGCTGATCTCTTGTATGAGGTCATCCATTTCTTTGACGACTTCCGGCGAAAGCTGGAGCAGCCGGGCAAAGTCGGCGACAGCGTCGGTGACTTCCACGGGCGGAGCGATCAGCGCGAGACGGGTTTCGGCATTGTGCGGAGTATTTTCCAGCAAGAGGGTAAGGGCGATGGCGCCGAGAGAATGTCCCATGTAGGTCTGAAAAGGACCATAGTTCTGATCGACCGTGCGCAGCATCCGCACATAATCGGGGAGGGTAATACGTTTGCTGCCGGACTGGCCATGAGCGGGCGCGTCGAAGGCGATCACCTCGTAGCCCTTCTTCAGCAGCGCTGCAACGTAGCTCTCGAAGTTACAGGAAGCCGAGTTGAAGCCGTGAGCAATCAGCGCCCTTTTTTGCGCCTCCCCGGCGGGCTGCCAGCGATGTCCGCGAAGGGTATGCTTGTCCTGCTTGAAAGAAAGCGCTTCTCCGCCTTCGAATAGAGGAGAGCCCTTTTTGTCGACGCGTTGCTGCGGCGTGCAGAAATACCGAAAGGCCTTTTTGGCGGCTTTTCGGGTAGAGACCAGGGAAAGTATATTGAGCCTTGCACGAACGTATCGGAGTGTAAGATTTTGGCTTAATTTAAGGGAACTCATAATATACAAAGCTACTAATGAAAATTGTGATTATCGGTTCGGGGAATATCGCCACGGTGATGGGCGGCAGGATGGCAGAAGCCGGGCACAAGATCCTGCAGATAGCGGCGCGCCGGAAGGAACCCGCGGCACAGCTGGCGGCCGAACTGGGATGCGGCTATACCACAAGGTGGGAAGAGGTCAGCCGTGAGGCCGCCCTATACGTGGTAGCACTTAGTGACAATGCGCTTGCAGGGCTAGGCGACGTCCTGCAGCTGCCCGGGAAGCTGGTAGTGCATACGGCGGGCGCCGTATCGGGGGCTGTCCTGCAAAGCGTGAGTGAACGATTCGGGGTTCTCTATCCGCTCCAGAGCCTGCGAAGTCAGGTCCGGCCTTTCCCCGAATTTCCCCTGCTGGTGGATACGAACAAAAGGGAAGACCTTTCGCTGCTCCTGAGTTTTGCCCGGACCTTGAGCCGCCAGGTACAGGAAGCGGACGATACGACCCGGTTAAAGCTGCATGTAGCGGCCGTATTGGTCAATAATTTCACCAATTATCTCTATACCCTGTCGGAGGAGTTCTGTCGGAAAGAAGGGCTGGACTTTTCACTGCTATTTCCGATCCTGCGGGAGACAGCCGAACGGCTGCAACGCTATTCCCCCAAAGATGTCCAAACCGGACCGGCCGTACGCGGCGACCAGGGAACGATCCGGAGGCATTTGGAAGTTTTAAATAATTATAAGGATTTAACCGAGTTATATCGGTTATTTACCAATCAAATTGAAGCCTTTTATCGCCCACAGGAAAATTCGGGCGGCTAGGGGATTTCAGCTATTTTTACGACATGAGCGTACTTGAAAAATTCAAATCGATCAGGACTTTTGTTTTCGACGTGGATGGAGTTATGACGGATGGCAGTGTGGTGGTATACGAGACGGGGGAGCAGGTACGCCGCATGAGTACCCGGGATGGTTATTCCCTGCAATTGGCAGTAAAAAAAGGGTATCGTGTGGTCGTTATTTCGGGCGGCAGCTCCGAAGGGGTCCGGCAACGGCTCCAGTACCTGGGCATCCAGGATATTTTTTTAGAGATTCACGACAAAGTACGGGTATTGGAAGCCTATGCGGACCAGCATGGTCTCGACAAGCAGGACATGCTCTATATGGGGGACGATATTCCCGACTACAAGGCCATGCTGCATGTGGGACTGGCTTGCGCCCCCGCAGATGCGGCGCCCGAGATCAGGCACATTGCGGCCTATATCTCTTCATTCAATGGCGGTCAGGGTTGTGTAAGAGATGTTATTGAAAAAGTACTAAAGCTGAACGGTTATTGGGAACTTGATATGTCCCTGGCCTCAAAATAACCATTCTATGTTTCAATTGCCGGGCGCTTTTTTTCGACTTATCCGATGGCCGAACCTGGTGTTCATTTTTATTACGCAATGTCTATTCTATTACGTCATCCTATTGCCGGGCTTTAAGGTCGGAGATACGCAGTATATAAATCTGCTGACTCCGGTGCTCTTCTACCTGCTCACAGCTTCCTCGCTGCTGATTGCGGCTGCCGGCTATATCATCAACGACTACTTCGATCTGAATATCGATCGTGTCAACAAGCCGGAGAAGCTCGTCGTCGAAAAGATCATCAAGCGGCGATGGACGATTATCTGGCACTGGATACTTTCCAGTGTGGGCGTATTGCTGGGTTTTTATGTCAGCTGGAAGCTGCGCAATCCTATTATCGGCCTGGGAAATATGGGCTCGGTGGTCCTGCTTTGGTTCTATAGCACTACGTTCAAGCGGAAGCTGCTGATCGGTAACCTGATCATCTCGCTGCTGACTGCCTGGGTCATCCTGGTGCTTTTCTTCTGCGAGTTCCGGGTGACCGGTTTAGGAGACCCGGCTTTACGGAACAGCCTGTCCCGTCTTTTCAAATACGCCATCGTCTATAGCGGCTTCGCCTTTATCATCTCCCTGGTTCGCGAAGTGGTGAAGGATATCGAAGACATGGAAGGCGATGCGCGCTATGGCTGCCGGACCATTCCCATCGTATGGGGCGTCAACGTGGCCAAGGTCTTTGCGGGCACCTGGCTGGCGGTGCTGATCGGGGCGCTGGTGGTCATCCAGTTTTACGTATTGCAAAGCTGGCAGTGGATTGCCGTCGTGTATTGCTTTTTCCTGCTGGACCTGCCGCTGATCTGGACGCTGCGCAGGCTGTATAAGGCGCAGAGCAAGGCGGAATATCACAAGCTGAGCAGCGTCATCAAAGGAATGATGCTGGTAGGAATTCTTTCTATGATCTTTATTGGAATACATTTATAGTATGGAAAAAATCGTATTGGCGTCCGGGTCTCCCCGGCGTAAGCAGCTGCTGGAATGGGCGGAGGTCAGCTTCGAGATTATCGTGCGGGAAACGGCCGAGACTTATCCGCCTGATATGCCGGTGGTGGATGTACCGGTACACATTGCCCGCAATAAGGCCCTCGCCGTAAAGAATACGGTGTCGCCCGACCGGACGGTCCTCGCCGCAGATACGGTCGTAGTGCTGGGAAACGAGATCATCGGAAAGCCCAGGGACCGGGAAGACGCCATACAGATTCTCATGAAGCTTTCGGGACAAAAGCACGAGGTCATTACCGGGGTAGTGCTGTTAAGAGGGGAGAAGGAGCTGGCCTTCTACGACCGGACGGCGGTATGGTTTCATGAACTGGGACGCGCGGATCTGGAGCGGTATGTCGACCATTATAAACCATACGACAAGGCAGGCGCCTATGCCATCCAGGAGTGGATCGGTGTCGTCGGGATCAAAGGGATCGAAGGCGATTTCTACAACGTCATGGGGCTGCCGGTGAGCCGTGTAGTGCAGGCTTTACAGCGCTTTTAAGTTTGACCGGTCATTTGACTCCGGTTGGTGTAAATTGCAGGTGAAGGAGGGCGGGAGTATGCGGGAAGACCTGCTGCAATTTATCTGGCGAAAGTGTTACTTTAATCAATCTCATCTTTTTACCGAAGAAGGGGAAGCCGTTCAGGTGGTTTCTCCCGGCCAGTGGAATACCGGTCAGGGACCGGACTTTCACAATGCCCGGATACGGATCGGCGGCTTCCTGTACGAAGGCTCGGTCGAGCTGCACGTAGCGGCATCGGACTGGAACCGGCACGGACACCAGGGCGATATACACTACCAGGATGTCATCCTGCACGTAGTATGGGAGGATGACGGCGGTCCGCGTGATTTTCCTACACTGGTTCTGCAGCCCTATGTCTCCAAGCTATTATTGGAACAATACGAAAAATGGATGAGCTGTCAGCTCTTCGTTCCTTGTGCGGCCCAGCTGGGACGGGTGGAAGAGCCCGTGTGGATCCGATGGAAGGAACAGCTCTTATACCAGCGCCTGCTGCGGCGAACGCAGCAAATTCGGGGCTGGCTCGATGCCAATCAGCAGCACTGGGAAGAGGTCACCTGGTGGCTGATGGCGCGCAGCATGGGGATGCCCGTCAATGGCCCGGTCTTCGAAGCTATCGCACGCAGCTGTTCCTTTCGCCTGCTGGCCCGCTACCGGGACGAGCCGCATCTGAACAAGGCCCTGCTTCTGGGGCAGGCAGGTTTATTGGAGGACCCGGCTCTACAGGACGAATATCGTTTCCTTCGTTTAAGGCACCGGTTGAAGCCAGTGCAGCAATCGCTGCTATTTAAGGGAATACGACCGGCGCACGCTCCCGTACTAAGGCTCGCCCAATTGGCGGAGCTGTTTTCGACAGGAGAGGGATGGTTTGCCCGGATAAAGGAAGCGGCATCGCCCGCCGACCTGAACGCGGGTTTGCTGGTCCAAGGGGTAGGCGAGGAGATGAGAAGAGGATTGGTCGTCAATGCCTTTATCCCTTTGTTGTTCGCTTATGGAGAATTGCGGGAAGAGCGGGCCTATCAGGAGAAAGCCCTGCGATGGCTGCTAGAGGAAAAGCCGGAGAAGAATGCGATCATTACTCAATGGCAGCGACTGGGAGTGAGCATGAAAACTGCGGCCGACTCGCAGTCGCTGCTGGAATTGAAAAAGAGCTATTGTGGGGCGCGAAAATGCCTGGATTGTGCGATCGGGCAGGCCTTGCTGGGGCGAACAGGTACCGTCGCATCGAGGCCATTGGGCGCTTAGGCCGAAGGCACGGCGGCGGGCCAGTTGAATTCGACCTTTACCTCCATATCGGGGTGGATGCTTTTCATGACCGGGCAGGTATGGGCCGTGTTCTCGAGGATAGCCTTTTGTTTTTCGTCTACCTGCAGGGTTTCGGGGAATTCGAATATGACATTTACCCCGGCAATGCGGCGGGGATCGGGTTTCATGATCTTCTGGATCGACATTTTCATGCCTTTCAGGTCGACCTGCATGTCGCGGGACTTGATTCCCATGGTCGTAGCCATACAGGCGCCCAGGGCGGTAGCCACCAGGTCGGTGGGGGAGAAACGCTCTCCTTTCCCTTGGTTATCAGTAGGGGCGTCGGTCTCTATTTCTGACCCGGATTGGAGATGTCGGGCAACCGTATGCAATTCTCCTTCGTAAATAACTGTGGAAGTCATTGTGCTGTAATTTTCCCTAAATTTACGCCAGTTAATACTAAATCATTAGCAGTGAGCAAACTTTTCCTAACGTTATTCGCCCTGACCCTGGTACTTCAAGTCTTTGCCCAGGACACTACCGGAGTCTCCCGGATGAAGCCAGACAAGCGAAATGCCAAGCGTCAGCGGATCAACAATCTCCTGCGAATGGAAGAAGAAGGGGACCTCATCTTCAACAAGCATAATCTCTTTGGCATCCGCCTGGCGACCGATGGCTACGGCATCTCCTTCGAAAAAGGCAAATTCCGGACGCCTTCCCGCACCTTTATCTACTCCTTCGAGCTGAATGAAAAGCATGACCCCAAGGAGCACCATATCTCAGCCAGCTCGGATGGAATTACGGTATCGACCGTAGTGCCGTTCAAGATCAACAATCTCTACGAATTCAAGATAGCAGTAGGCCAGCAGCACTTGATCGGAGGAAAGGGGAATAAGAATGGCGTAGCCGTTACAGGCCTTTATTCCGCCGGTCTTACCCTTGGACTGCTAAAGCCCTATTACTTAGACGTACAGACTTCTACCGCCGGGAATAATGTAAAGAACGAGCACAAGACTTTCGAAGAGCTGGGCGCTCCCATGGATACCCTTCCTCCCAATGTAAAGATCACCGGTTCCTCCGGCTTCCTGGTAGGTTGGGGTAACCTGAAATATAAACCCGCCGTCAACGCCAAGCAAGCCATGCGTTTCGACTATGGCCGCTTGAATTCAACCATTACGGCTATCGAGGTAGGGCTTACCGAAGAGTTTTATTTCAGCAAGATCCCCCTGGCTTATATGGTGAATCCCAAGTCATTTTTCTTTAATGCGTACGTCAGCATCATGTTCGGCAGCCGAAAGTAGGGCGCTTTACCAGGCGTCGCCCAGCCGACGTTTTGTGTTTGAATGTGGCGTACATTTGTGGTATGCTAGAGCAACAGAATTCAACTCCCTGCTCCGCCCCGGCTCCTGAAACGGCGGAATCTAAAATAAAGAAACCCAACTGGTTACGCGTAAAACTCCCCATCGGCGAAAGCTACAAGCACGTCCGCGGCCTGGTAGATACCCATAAGCTTCATACGATTTGTGAGAGCGGCAATTGCCCCAATATGGGCGAATGCTGGGGGGAAGGGACTGCCACCTTTATGATCCTCGGCAACGTCTGCACCCGGAGCTGTGGCTTCTGCGCCGTAGCCACGGGTCGCCCTGACCCTGTGGATTGGGACGAACCCCAGCGCGTGGCCGAAGCCATCCACCTGATGAAAGTAAAGCATGCGGTCATTACTTCGGTAGACCGGGACGAGCTGAAGGACGGCGGAAGCATCATCTGGCAAAACACGATCCGCGCCGTTAAAGCGCTCAATCCCAATACGACGCTCGAAACCCTTGTCCCCGATTTCAAGGCGGAGAAGGAAAATATCGCCCGGATAATCGAAGCCGCTCCCGAAGTCGTTTCCCACAATATCGAAACGGTCGAAAGGCTAACGCGTCAGGTACGCATCCAGGCCAAGTACTGGCGCAGCATGGAGACGCTGAAGGTCCTGAAAGAAGGCAAGATGCGGACCAAGAGCGGCGTCATGCTGGGGCTTGGCGAGACCAAGGAAGAAGTCGTTCAGACTCTGCGCGATCTGCGCGGCAGCGGAGTCGACGTAATCACGCTGGGACAATATCTCCAGCCAACCAAGAAGCATCTGCCCGTCGTAAGATTCGTCCACCCCGATGAGTTCGCCGAGCTTCGCGAGATCGGCTATACGTTAGGCTTCGACTATGTGGAAAGCGGCCCCCTGGTCCGTTCTTCCTACCACTCGGAGCGGCACGTCATCCCCGGTTATGGACGAGGCGAATGGCTAAAGAGCAAAGAGGCCGCTACCGTTTAAAAACATTCCTCGTGCAAGTACGGCCGGTCTTACTAAACCTTCCCTTGTTGTTTCTTG
Organism: Bacteroidota bacterium; assembly: GCA_018267545.1. Classification (GTDB taxonomy): domain Bacteria; phylum Bacteroidota; class Bacteroidia; order Chitinophagales; family Chitinophagaceae; genus Puia. The sequence continues at coordinate 9,913 of JAFDYG010000508.1, read as the reverse complement.
CGCTTGCAGGCCGGGCACAATTACACTGGAAAAAGGTAGATTCGGTCTATGGCCCTTTGCCGGGTTCGGTACACGTTTATCAGTGTATCGATACGTTAAACAGCTTTCCCTTTGTCGCCTATTACGTCACCGCCCGGCTAAAGGATAAGGCCCTTCAGTTTACGGCCCAAACCGGTTCGGGCAAACGATACACCCCTCAGCAATATTATCAGCTGGAGCAGCGCCCCTTGCTGGTGGTCAATTGTACTTTCTTCTCCTTTACCACCAATCAGAACTTCAACGTAGTCGTCCGGGACGGCAAGATGCAGGCTTATAACATATCCTCTCTACGAGGCACGGGTGTCGACTCTCTTTTATACTATTATCCCACGCGAAGCGCCATAGGTATCGACCGTAAGAGACGGGCGGATGTCGCATGGCTATTTACCGACAGCAGCCGGAGATGGCCTTATGCCTTCGAAGACAGACCAGTGGTCGCCAAAGGCGCCGATTCGGTCCCATCGATCTATTCGCTCAACGATATCGAATGGAAGTGGTGGAAGATGCGCACGGCTGTCGGCGGCGGACCGACGCTGATACATGATGGTAAGATTTTTATTACGGACCGGCAGGAGCAGCTCTTCCCGGGTGAAGGCTCTGACGGTGACCATCATCCGCGGACGGCGATGGGTTATACCCGCGATGGGAGGTTGATTATCCTGGCCATTCAGGGAAGGACGCCCGGAGTTGCTGTGGGAGCTACCCTGGAGGAGGAAGCGCAGATCCTCCGCAGCCTGGGCTGCTACGAAGCGCTCAACCTGGATGGTGGAGGCAGCACCTGTCTGCTCGTCAACGGCAAAGAGACCGTACGTCCCTCCGATAAGACGGGGCAGCGGCCCGTTCCCGCAGTTTTTTTGATCAAGTGGAATAATCAGTAATTGGCGCTTACAGCGGCTCCTTACCCTTTCATATCCCAAACCAGCGCGCTCGCGCCAAGGATGGCAGCGTCGGACTCCTTGAGATGACTGACGAGGATCTTTACCTTGTTCTGGAAGACCTGGATCAGGTTGCTCTCCATATTTTCCCGTGTAGGCTTTATGATGAAGTCCCCGGCCTTGGTGAGTCCGCCAAAAAGGATGATGGCTTCGGGGCTGGAGAACATCACGAAATTGGCCAGCGCCATACCCAGGATGTAGCCGGTGAAGTCGAAGATTTCTTTGGCAAGCTTGTCCCCCTGGATGGCCGCATCGTATACTTTACGGGAATCCAGTTTTTCTTTGGGCACGCCGCGCAGCAGACTTTCGTCCGGGTTATTCTCCAGCATCTCGAGAGCGGTCAGGGTCACACCGGTGGCCGACGCATAGCTTTCGAGGGAGCCGCGTTTGCCGGTGCCTTCGTGGAGACGTCCGTTGGGGATGATGATGGTATGACCGAGCTCGCCGGCAAATCCATCATGGCCATATATAAGCTTCCCATTGGCTACGATGCCGCTGCCGACACCGGTGCCCAGGGTAATCATGATAAAATCCTTCATGCCCTTGGCCGCTCCATACATCATTTCACCGATGGCCGCCGCATTGGCGTCGTTGGTCAGGATGGTGGGGAGCTGAAATCTGCTTTGAACGAGCTTTGCCAGGGGAACGATTCCTTTCCAGGGCAGGTTGGGCGCATATTCTACCATGCCAGTGTAGTAGTTGCCGTTGGGTGCGCCTACACCGATGCCTCTCATCCTTCCGATGCCGCCGGCTTTGTCGATAAGAACGGAAAGCTTGTCGTACAATTCATCTATGAAGGGATCGATGGCCGCGCCATGCGTCCGGGTAGAAATTTCACTGGAGAATAAAACGTTACCGTTACGGTCTACGATGCCAAACTTGGTGCCGGTGCCGCCGATGTCGATTCCTATTGCCAGGGGATCGTAGGAAAGAGAAGAGGCTTTTGCCATGAAAACAAATATTCTTTAATAGGGTGTAAATATAGTCACTTTTAGTGTCCGCCGGCTGCCTGCAAGGCATCGAAGTCGATACCCTGGGATTTTAGTTCCGATTTAGCACGGATGGCATAGTAGGCCAGGTAGGCGAAACCGATCACCGGTACAAAATAGGACTTCTGGATGCCCAGGAGCGAACCGTCCGCCAGCCAGCCCTGCAGGAGGCTGATAACGCCGCCGCCCATGATCATCATGATCAGCAGGCTGGAGCCTTCGTTGGTATGCTTGCCGAGGCCTGCAATAGCCAGGGTGAAGATACAGGGCCAGAGGGTAGAGCAGAACAGGCCTACGCTGGTAAAAGCATAAACGCTGACCATGCCATCGGCGAAGATGCCGATGAGCAGCGCCGTAATCGCCATCAGGGAGAAGATCAGCAGCTGGCGGGCAGGATTGCCCTTGCTGAGGATATCCCCGATGATCATTGCGACGATGATGACGGCATAAATATAAAAAGGAGTCAGGTCGTGACCGGCGATCTTATTGACAAGCAGGAAAACGCCGAATGCCAGATAAGGCATGACGAAGTTGAGAACCTGTTTGGCGCTCTTGCTGACACCGAAGGCACCGACGGAAGCCGTCCAGCGGCCGATCATCAAGCTGGCCCAGTAAAGAGAAACATAGGGAGCGATCTGATCGGTAGGTGTTTGAAGCTTTTCGCGCATGAATTCGGGCAGGTTGCTGGCCGTCGTTACTTCGACGCCCACATAGGTAAAGATGCCGAGCATACCCAGCACGAGCTGAGGGTATTTGAACGGGCTGCTGCGATGCTTCAATTTACCTGGTTCGGATGCATCTTCGGCGCTGTTCTGATCCATGTCGATCTTATTGGGCAGGGAAGAGAACTTGAAGATCGCGGCGATGATCAGGAACAAGACACCCAAAATCAGGTAGGGGCCTTTTACCGCGCTGATGCTGGCTTCTTTGGCAGCACCGCCGCCGGCGGTAGCCGAACCGAAGATGGCAAAGCTCACCAGCAGGGGGCCGATTGTCGTCCCGAAATTGTTAACGCCGCCGGCCATGCTCAGCCGTTGAGCGCCGCTTGCGGGATCACCCATGATGATGGCCAGCGGATTGGCCGCGGTTTGCTGGAGGGAATACCCCAGACCGATTATAAAGAGACCGGAAATCAGCAGCGTGAAAGAAGCAGACATGGCGGCAGGGTAGAAGAGCAACGCGCCGAGGGCGGAGATGATCAGCCCTATCGCAATACCATTCTTATAGCCGATACGGTTGAGGATGTCCCCACCGCTGGCCTTGGAAATCACATAATAAATAATGGAACCTACAGTATATGCTACATAAAACGCAAAAGAGATCATCTGGGCCTGCCACTGCTCAAGGTGCAGCTTCTCTTTAAAAACCGGGATTAGGATATCGTTACTTGCTGCTACGAAGCCCCAAAAAAAGAATACGGTTACCAGAGTTCCGAACTGAGACCATTTGGTTTGTTGTTGCATATGCAATCTGTAGTGTAGTGGTGGTTAATGCAATAGCGAATAAGGGCCTAAAATACGGCTTTTTCGCAAGCTAAAAATATTTTCATGGCGACAACATCTTTTAATCGAAATCCTTACTAAATTGAACAGCAATTGTTTCAATGGAAATCATTCACGTATCTGCAGAATGTTATCCCGTAGCTAAGGCCGGAGGTTTGGGTGATGTCGTAGGCGCCCTGCCCAAATACCAACGTGAGCTGGGACATGTCGCCAAGGTGGTCATGCCCATGTACCGAACCCGTTTTCTCAACGAGAATCAGTTTGAGGTAGTCCACAAGGGGTACACGCACATGGGCAGCTATTGGTTCAACTATACCGTCATCAAGGAAACCACCAACAAGCTGGGCTTCGACCTGTACCTGGTAGACATTTATGGACTCCTGGACCGGGAGAAGATCTATGGCTACTCAGACGATGCGGACCGGTTCATCGCCTTTCAGATCGCGGTAGCTGACTGGCTGGCGGTCTGGCGGCATCGCCCCGACGTCGTACACGTGCACGACCATCATACCGCGCTGCTTCCCTTTATGTTCAAGTATTGCTATGCATACCGGCATCTGCAATATATCCCTACGGTGCTGACCATTCACAACGGAGAATACCAGGGGTGGCTGGGCTGGAACAGGAGCAATCTGATCCCCGAATGGGACAGCTATAAGACCGGTATCCTGGACTGGGCAGGGACGATCAATCCCCTGGCGGCGGGTATTCGCAGCGCCTGGCGGGTGACCACCGTGAGCCCGACCTATCTGGAGGAGATGCGGCAGCACGCGGCGGGTTTGGAGGCCTTGCTGGAATACGAGCGTGGAAAGTGCAGCGGCATCCTCAATGGGATCGACTCGCTGGTTTGGGATCCCTTGATCGATTCGTATATCGAGGACCACTATTCGGTCCAGACGGTAGAAGAAGGCAAGCAGGCGAACAAGCTACGTCTTTGCAATCGGTTCAATCTGGATCCCAAGAAACCTTTGATCACCTTTATCGGCCGGCTGGTCGGAGAGAAGGGAGCGGACCTGCTGCCGCAGGCGATCGAGGACTCCTTCTATTATATCGGCCGGAAGATGAACTTCCTGATCCTGGGCAGCGGCCAGCCGGGCGTCGAAGGCCGGCTCCAGAGCATCCAGGGGCTGTCGAGGGGCGACTACAATACCTATATCGGTTATGACGAAGCGCTCAGCCATCAAATTTATGCCGGTGCGGATTTCATCCTGATGCCTTCCCGGGTGGAACCATGCGGTCTCAACCAGCTCTATGCCTTGCGTTATGGCACGGTGCCGGTGGTTCGCAATACGGGAGGGCTGCACGATACCGTCATCGACTATGGGGATAGGCACGGTTATGGAATTCGTTTCAACCAGGCTACGGTCGGAGACATGACGCACGGAATATGGCGTTCGGTGGAGCTCTACCAACAACCGCAAAAGCTGTATGAGATCCGGCAGCGGATGATGCAGCTGGATTTTAGCTGGCAGTCCAGCGTAAGGACGTATTTAGAGCTATATGAAGCAATGCGTAAGGAAGCAGGGGCATAATTTTAGGTAGGATTTATTCAATAAAAAACAGAATCGTTCAAATTAAAATGCTTGTATATGTCAAAAGAGATTTTATCTGTGATATTGGGCGGGGGTGCAGGAACCAGGCTTTATCCGTTGACCGCCAGCCGCTCGAAGCCAGCAGTGCCCATCGCAGGGAAATACCGGCTGGTCGACATACCCATCTCGAACTGCCTTAATTCGGGGATTTCGCGGATGTTCGTCCTGACGCAATACAACTCTGCGTCGTTAAACAGGCATATTAAAAACACCTATCATTTCAGCGCATTCAGCAGCGCTTTCGTAGACATCCTGGCGGCCGAACAGACTCCGGATAACCCAACCTGGTATCAGGGGACGGCCGACGCGGTACGGCAGTGTCTGCGGCATATCGGACCTTTTGACAGCGAATACGTCCTAATCCTCTCCGGGGACCAGCTCTACCAGATGGATTTTATGGAGATGCTGGAGCATCATAAGAAGATGGGCGCCGATATCTCGATCGCAACCATCCCTGTCAACGACAAGGAAGCCTCCGACTTCGGGATCATGAAGATGGACGAAAGCGGCTACATCACCTCCTTTACGGAGAAGCCCAAGAAGGATATGCTTCCCCCCTGGATCAGCGACACCGGTCACGCCATGCAGGCGCAGGGCAGGCATTACCTGGCTTCCATGGGCATCTATATCTTCAACCGTCAGCTGCTGAGCGATCTGCTGCAAAACGAATATGTGGAATCTACCGACTTCGGTAAGGAAATTATTCCCCAGTCCCTGGAGAAATACAAAGTAGTCAGCTATCAGTACGAAGGCTATTGGACGGATATCGGAAATATTCCTTCGTTTTTCGAGGCCAACCTGGGGCTGACAAAAGACATCCCCGACTTCAACCTCTTCGACAACGAAAAAGCCATCTATACGCGCGCGCGGATGCTTCCACCCGCTAAAATCAGCGGCACCACGCTGGAAAAGACCGTCATCGCAGAGGGATGTATCATCAACGCCTCCCGGATCGAAAACAGCATCATCGGCATCCGGACCCGTATCGGAACCGGTACGACCATCGTCAGCAGCTACCTGATGGGGGTAGACTTTTACGAAACCATCGAAGAGATCGAGCTGGCGCGTCAGCATGGTCTGCCGACCGTAGGCATCGGGCATCGCTGCTATATCCGCAATGCCATCGTGGACAAGAACTGTCGCATCGGCGACGACGTGCGGATCAACGGCGGTCATCACCTGGAGAATGCCGATCACTCCCTGTATACGGTGAAGGAAGGCGTGGTCGTGATCAAGAAAGGTGCGGTGCTGCCCAACGGTTTTGTCATCTAAGGACGACGATCTACACATAACCAAATTCGATTGCTATGGCGACTGCACCAACCCCAGCGGCGTCCCGGCGCGGCTTGGACTCCAAGCCTCGTCTGAGTCTGAGGGACATCTATACCATGAGCTGTGGCTTTATGGGAATCCAGTTCGGATTCGCCCTGCAGAACGCCAATACCAGTCGCATTCTCCGCTCCTTTGGCGCCGACGTCGACCAATTACCTGCTTTTTGGCTGGTCGCTCCCTTAGTAGGAATGATCGTTCAGCCGCTGATCGGACACTATAGCGACCGCACCTGGAACCGGTTGGGGCGGCGTAAGCCTTACTTCCTGGCTGGAGCTATCTTATCTTCTCTGGCCTTGATTCTTTTACCCAATGCGGGAAGAATGGCGGGGCTTATACCCGCACTGTGGATTGGAGCGGGTTTCGTTATCATCATGGACGCCTCCTTCAACATTGCCATGGAGCCTTTTCGGGCGCTGGTAGCCGATAATTTACCGGATAGCCAGCGGACGCTCGGCTTTTCCGTACAAACCTTTCTGATCGGGCTTGGAGCGGTAGGAGGGTCGGCCTTGCCGGCCTGGCTCGCAAAGGCAAAAGTCGATACGAACCCTGGCCCCGATGGAGTTCCGGACAATGTCCGGTATGCTTTTTATATCGGTGCGGCGGTCTTTATGATCACGATCCTAATCACGGTCCTTTTTTCGAAGGAATATCCGCCGGACCAATACGCCCGGTATCATGGCGAGTCCGAACATAAGGACGAAAAAGGAGGGCTTCGGATTATTCTGAAAGACTTCCAACGGATGCCCCGGACAATGCGACAGCTTGGGCTCGTACAATTCTTTACCTGGTTTGCCTTGTTCAGCATGTGGGTTTTTACGACGGATGCGGTAGCTACTCATGTCTATGGCCTGACGGGCAACTATGCCAAGACAAATGCAAAGGTCTTCAACGAGGCAGGAGACGTCGTCGGCAGCGCTTTCGGGGTGTATAATTTCGTGGCGATGATCTATGCACCGTTCATTCCGGCAATAGCCGCACGACTGGGCCGAAAGACGACGCATGCGCTTTCGCTGATGGCCGGGGGCATTGGACTCATTGCTATTTTCTTCGTACACGACCCCAAATATCTTTCTGTTGCCATGGTAGGAGTAGGTCTGGCCTGGGCCAGCATCCTGGCCATGCCCTATATCATCCTGAGCGGCTGTTTGCCGGCCGGGAAAATGGGCGTCTATATGGGTATCTTCAATTTCTTTATCACCCTGCCCCAGATCATCAATGGACTCTTCGGGGGATGGATCGTCAAGCACATTTATGGCAATCAGCCTATCTATGCCATCGTACTGGCGGGCTTCTGTTTGATCGCGGCGGCCGTCTCCGTCCTTTTTGTCTATGATGGCGGCGCCATCCGTATGCAACAGGAGAAAGCCGGCTTCTACGCCGGGCAGGAAGAACAAATTTGAGCGATATGCGTAATAGACTATTTTGGGCAGTGGCGGCGCTCCTGCTGTGCAGGCTGGCCAGCGCCCAGGAGACGGTAAAAGCCTATCCTTCCAACTGGTGGGTGGGCATGAAACATAGTTCTTTACAAATCATGCTCCATGGCGCCGGAATCGGTGAGGACGCGAAGGTCAGCGTCAGCTATCCCGGTGTTCAGCTGGTCGAATTTCACCGGGTCAGTAATCCGAACTATCTTTTTATCCGGCTGCAGCTTACGCCGAACGTAAGACCAGGCCGGGTGCCCATCCGAATCAACAATGCGCGCGGCGCGGCCGTCAGGCTCGACTACCCATTGCTGACCAGGCGAAGTGGAAAGGGGACCTCATATGCCCAGGGTGTCACATCTGCAGATTTTATCTACTTCCTCATGCCGGATCGATTCAGCAATGGCGAACCCGGTAACGACCGTATTCCGGGAATGCGGGACCAGTCCCTGAACCGGGACTCCATGTATTTTCGGCATGGCGGAGACATGCAGGGCATCCTCCATCACCTGGACTATCTGCAAGGTCTTGGCGTGACAGCGCTCTGGATGACGCCGGTGCTGGAAAACGACATGCCCGACAGGACCGAACATGGATATGCCTTTACGGACCATTATACCATCGACCCCAGGCTTGGCGGAGCGGACGCATATCTTCATCTGGCCGACGCGCTTCACCAGCGGGGGATGAAGCTGATCCAGGACGCCGTATACAATCACGTGGGCCTTTATCATTTCCTCGTGCAGGATCTGCCGGAACGAAGCTGGCTGCATCAGTGGCCGCAATATACCCAGACGAACTATCGTGATCAGCCGCTGTTGGATCCACACGCCAGTGCGATCGATAAAAAACTCAGCAGCGATGGCTGGTTCACTCCCCAGATGCCCGATCTCAACCAGGGTAATCCCGACGTGGCCGAGTTCCTCATCCAGCATGCGCTCTGGTGCGTAGAAACCTTTGCCGTGGATGGATGGCGTATCGATACCTATATCTACAACGATCTGGCCTTTATGAACCGTTGTAATAAAGCCTTGCTGGACGAATATCCACGCCTCAGCCTTTTTGGAGAAGCATGGGTCCACGGAACAGCCAACCAGGCCTATTTCGCCCGGAATCATCTCGACTTGCCTTACAAAAGCAATTTACCCGGCGTGGTCGATTTCCAGTGCCTGTTCAACGGCATACTGCCGGCTGTAAAAGATACATCCGGAGCAGGAGTGAACGATCTCTACGGCACCCTGAGCAACGACTTCCTCTATGAGGACCCGGCTCGAAATGTAGTCTTTTTGGACAATCACGACATGAGCCGCTTTTTCTCCGAGGCAGGGGAGGACTGGTCTGCCCTTAGGATTGGGCTATCCTGGCTGCTAACGTCCAGGGGTATCCCACAATTATACTACGGTACCGAGATTGCAATGAAAGGGTTCTCCAATCCGGACGGATTGGTGCGGATGGATTTTCCGGGCGGCTGGCCGGGTGATCGAAAAAACGCTTTTTCGCGAGAAGGGCTGAGTGCGGACGAGCGGTCGATACAGGAGCTGGTGAGGAAGCTGGGGCTGTTCCGTCGCGGGTCGTCCGCTTTGAAGACGGGCAAGCTGATGCAGTATACACCTGTCGGTGGAAGCTATGTTTATTTTCGTTACGATGAAAAGCAGACCATTCTCTGTGCGATGAATACGGGGAATAAGCCGGTCCGGCTCGACTTTAGCCGCTATGCAGAACGGACAGCCGGATTCAGGAAAGGCGTCGATGTGCTGACCGGGGCATCATATTCCCTGGAACAGCCCGCGGAACTGCCTGGCCGGACGATGTGGGTGCTGGAACTACAATAATGCGTCGATCATATACTGCTTTCCCCTTTTCCCCCAATCCTTCAATTCTTTCTGAACGTCTGTCTTCAAACCGACGACGGTCGATTTCTTTCCTTTTACCGGAGGATTCAGCTGGCTATCGGCGACAGGAGCGCCTTCCACCTTAGTGGCGAACCAGGAGATGTGCTCGTGGGGCAGGGAGACGCCAAGAATCATACCGGGCAGGCCGGTAAAGGATTCGGGGCCGCCGGATGTCAGGATCTCGTCGGTATAGAAGGCGACGACATAGATC
>JAFDYG010000507.1 GCA_018267545.1 Bacteroidota bacterium | reverse complement strand
ACCACCGGCCCCATCTTCAATGAAAAGAGCAGCATCGTCCAGAACTGGGTACAGGGTAAGAAATACGGCGTAAAAGAAGACGCCTGGAAAGATATCAAAGGACAGTATACGCTCTCCATCGGCAGCAATACCTACACCCTCGACGTAAAATCCAGCACTTCTGCCAGCCTAATAGCCAAAGACACGATTAACACCAAGTTCAGCTATGACGGCAAATTCGTCGCCATCACCTTCCCCGCACCAGCCGCAGGAGGCGCCGCAGGAGGCGGCGCCAGAAGACCCGGCGGCGGGCGCCCGACAAACGCCGCCCACCTCAGCGGCGGCGTCACCGGCACCACCTGGAACGGCAACGGCACCGACTCCGCCGGCAATCTCGTCGTCTGGACCGCCGTCTTTACAAAGGCAGCCCCCGCCGCTCCCGATACCTCCCGCCGCCGCGTAGCCCGCATCGGCAAAGTAACCTATCCCTTCGACGGCTACGGATGGGACAGCCTGCCTAAACAACAGGACCTGCTCATCAAAAACGCAACCGTCTGGACCAACGAAAAAGAAGGAAAGCTTGAAAATACCGACGTCCTCGTCAAAGCCGGCAAAATCGCCAAAATCGGAAAGAACCTCTCCGCCGATGGCGCAAAAACTATCGACGGCACCGGCAAACAGCTCACCGCAGGCATCATCGACGAACACTCCCACATCGCCGCTTTCTCGATCAACGAAGGCGCCCAATCCGTCACCAGCGAGGTTCGCATCGCGGACAATCTTAACCCGGAAGACATCAGCATCTACCGTCAGCTCGCCGGCGGCGTCACCAGCTCCCACATCCTCCACGGTTCCGCCAATACCATCGGCGGCCAGACTCAGCTGATCAAGCTCCGCTGGGGCGCCGACGACGAAGGACTCAAGTTCCGCAACTGGGACCCCTTCATCAAGTTCGCCCTCGGGGAAAATGTAAAACGGACCACCTCACAGAATAACAACCGCTTCCCCGATACCCGTATGGGCGTCGAAGAAGTCCTCATGGACGCCTTTACCCGCGCCCGCGACTACCAGAAACAGCGCAAGGCAGCCCCCGCCGCCACCCGCCGCGACCTGGAGCTCGACGCCCTCGTAGAGATCCTGGAGAAGAAACGGTTTATCACCTGCCACTCCTACGTACAGAGCGAAATCACCGCCCTCCTGCGCGTAGCCGATAAGTTCGGATTCAAAGTCAATACGTTCACCCACATCCTCGAAGGGTATAAGGTCGCGGACAAGATGAAAGAACAAGGTTCCAGCGCCTCCACCTTCTCCGACTGGTGGGCTTATAAGATGGAAGTCCAGGACGCCATCGCTTACAACGCCACCATCATGCAGAAGGTAGGTCTCAACGTCTGTATCAACTCCGACGACGCCGAACAAGCGCGGCACCTCAACCAGGAAGCAGCCAAGTCCGTAAAATACGGCGGCATGTCCGAAGACGAGGCGTTCAAGATGGTCACGCTCAACCCCGCCAAGGCCCTCCACGTAGCCGACCGCGTAGGCAGCATCAAAGAAGGAAAGGACGCCGACCTCGTGCTCTGGACCGACAATCCGCTGAGCATCTACGCCAAGCCCGAAAAGACCATCGTAGATGGTATCGTCTACTTTGACATGGACCATGACGTACAAATGAGAAAAGAAATCACGGCCGAACGCAACCGCCTCATCCAAAAATTGATCGGAGAGAAACGCACCGGCAGCCCCATGGCGCCCGCTACGCCAAGCTTCCACATCGAGCTCAGCTGCGGTGACCACAACCACCACGACGGCCTGCTCACCATCGATGAAGGCGAAGGCGACGATCTCAATAACACAGAAGCCGCGAACAAATAAATGACGACAAAAATGAAAAAATATATAATTCTCTTCTCCATACTAACGACCGCCTGCAGCCTAAAAGCCCAGGACGACGTCTATCCCGCCAAACCCTACAAAGGGAAATTATTCATCACCGGCGGCACCATCCACATCGGCAACGGCCAAATCATCGAAGGTGGCTCCGTCGAAGTCGATAACGGTAAGATCGTCCGCGTCGGCGCCGGCCTCTCCGCCCCCAGCGACGCCAAGGTCGTCGACGCCAAAGGCAAACAGGTCTATCCCGGCCTGATCCTCCCCGTTACCGACCTCGGCCTGAAAGAAATCGGCAGCGGCGTCCGCGGGTCCAACGACTACCAGGAAATCAGCGACATCGACCCCAGCATCCGCTCGATCGTCGCCTATAATACCGACTCGAAGGTCATCAACACCCTAAAGGCAAACGGTATCCTGCTGGCCGGCGTAACACCCCAGGGCGGCACCATCAGCGGTTCTTCCACCGTCGTCCAGCTCGACGCCTGGAACTGGGAAGACGCAGCATATAAGATGGACAACGCCATCCACATCAACCTGCCCAGCTTTATCAACCGTCCCCGTCGCGGCGGCGGTGGCGGCCGTTTCGGTGGAGCGACCCCTCCTTCCGACCCGGTCAAAGAAGCCCTGATCAAGATCGACGAAATCAAGACTTTTCTGCGCGAAGCACAGGCCTGGAACGCCGAACCCAATCACAAGGAGAACAACCTGAAGTTTGAATCGGTAAAAGGCCTCTTCACCAAAGAGCAAAAGCTGTTTCTGCACGGCGACCAGGTCAAGCAGATGCTCGTAGCGGTCGACTTCGTCAAGGAATTCGGCTTCGACGTCACCATCGTAGGCGGCAGCGAAAGCTGGCTCATCGCAGATCTGTTGAAGCAAAACAACATCTCCGTCATCCTCCAGCAGACCAATGCGCTACCGACCACCGAGGACGACGACTATGACCAGCCCTTCAAAACGCCCGCCATCCTTCAAAAAGCAGGCGTCCTCTTCGCCATCAACGACGAGCACGAAGAAACCCGCTATCGCAACCTGATGTTCAATGCCGGCGTAGCCGCCGCCCACGGCCTCACCAAGGAACAAGCGCTCCAGGCCATCACGCTCAACAGCGCCAAAATCCTTTGGCGTCGACAACCTAACCGGCTCCCTCGAGACCGGCAAGGACGCCAACATCGTCATCAGCGCCGGCGACATCCTCGACATGCGCACCAGCATCATCGAGCACGCCTTCATCCAGGGCCGCGAAGTCAGCCTCGACAACAAACAAACCCAGCTCTATCATCGCTACATGACCAAATACGGATTATAATAAAACGGCGCCCCCCGCGCCAGAGGGGGCCGCCCTCAGCGGAATAGTCAGCTGCGTCAGCAGCTGACTATTCCGCTTTAATACTTTTCACAGGATTCGCCACCCCCGCCTTCACCGCCTGAAAGCTCACCGTCACCAACGCAATCAGCACAGCCGCCACCCCCGCCACCACAAAAACCCACCCATGAATCGCCACCCTATAAGCATAAGACTTCAACCAATTATCCATCACCATCCACGCCACCGGAAAAGCCACCAGGTTCGAAACAACCACCAGCTTCAAAAAATCCACCGATAACAACCGCGCAATACTCCCCACACTCGCCCCCAGCACCTTCCGTATCCCGATCTCCTTCGTCCTACGTTCCGCCGTAAACGCCGCGAGCCCAAACAAACCCAAACAGGAAATAAAGATCGCCAGCGCCGCAAACACCCGCGACAGCTTACTAATCAGCACCTCATTATTGAACATCGCATTGAACTGCTCATCCACCCAACGATAATCGAAAGGATACCCCGGATTCACCTTCTTCATCACCGCCTCTACCTTCGCCAAATCCTGCTCCGGATGCGCACTCGCCCGCATCTTCACATACAAAAAGCCACCCACCTGCGGATGACAGAGAAATACCACAGGGTCCGGCTGCCCATACATGTCTCCATAGACATAGTCCTTCACGACCCCAACCACCACACCCTGATACGAACTATCACCGGACATAATGATTTTTCCGACCGCACTCCCCGGACCCATATGCTTCGCCAGCGTTTCCGTCACCAGCAGGTGTAGATACTTATCCGGCCCCCCGGCCGAGTCGTTGATCGTAAAACCCCGCCCATCGACAATTTTCATCCCCATCGTCTCCGTCAGCTCCGGCCCCACTTCCCTTATCGAGATCAGCTCTTTCCTGGAAGGGTCCTTCCCGGCCCAACGAAGATCGTCCGTATTATTCCCGCCGTGTATGATCGTATGATCGGCCAGGCTCGCATTCTCCACCACACCCGTATTCAATAGCTCCTGCTTGACGACAGGGAAATATTTATTGACATTGAAAATCGAGCCCACCTCGAGGACATGATCCTTGGTAAATCCCAGATTCCGGCTCTTGATATGTTCTATCTGCTGAAAAATAATCACCGTCCCGATGATCAATACGATCGAAACGGTAAACTGAAGCACAACAAGCCCCTTCCGGATAAACGCCGCTCCCCCCGGCTGTATCTTCAGTCCCTTCAATACCGTCACCGGGTTAAAGGAAGAAAGATACAAGGAAGGATAGCTCCCCGCCACCAGCCCGCAAACGAGAACAATCGACACCAAAAAGACCAAATGCGCCGGCCGCAGCAAATCCAGCAAAAGCTGCTTCTCGACCAGCAAGTTGAAAGCCGGCAACGCCACCGACACCAGCATAACCGCTACAAACGCCGCCAGCAGCGACATCAGCAGCGCCTCCGCGATAAACTGCGCCACCAGCCTTCCCTTCTCGGCCCCCAGCACCTTCCGTACTCCCACTTCCCGTCCCCTCTTCTCACTCCTCGCCGTAGCCAGGTTCATAAAATTGATACAGGCAATGAGCAGGATAATCCACGCAATCACGGAAAAAAGATATACGTAAGTAATCCTCCCTCCGCCCGTCTGCTTACCATTCGCAAACTCCCAGCGAAGCCGCCAATCCTTCATCGGAAATAGAAAAGCACGCGCTATCGACTTGGGCTGCTTCGATTGAATAAAGGAATGCAATTGCTTATTGATGGTGGCGACATTCGCACCCGGCTGCACCTCGACCATCGTCAGCGGAGAATCGTTCCCCCAGTTATCCAGCTGTTTATTCTCCTTGAAATAAAGGTCAAAAGGCATCAGCCACTCATATTGCAGCGTGGCATTCGTCGGAAGGTCTTTCAAAATACCCGTCACGACAAAATCCTGTTTATGATCCATCCGCACCGTCTTGCCTACCACATGCTGAGTCGTCCCAAAAAACTTGATCGCCGCCTTCTCCGTCAGCAAGATCGAATACAGCTGCGGGAACGCACTCTTCGCATTCCCCTCCACAAATGCCGCATCCATCATCCCAAAGAAACTCGTATCGACATACCGCCCCCAGCTATACAAGACCTTATCCCCGACCGAAAAAAGCCGGTTCTGCGATTCGTCATCGATCCGGCATACTTTCGCAATCCCCGGAATCTCCGCCTTCAAAGCCGGCGCCATCAGCGCCGAGGTCGAGACCAGCGTCCGCGTCTGATCCGGATACTCCCAGTTCATCAGGACAAAGTTGATCCGGTCCCGCTTCGAATACATCGTATCGAAGCTCATCTCGTCCTCCACCCACAAAAAGACAAGACCCGCGCAGGCAATCCCGATCGCCAGACCAAACAGATTCAGGGAACTATAGGTCTTATTCTTCCAGAAGTTCCGCAAGGCAGTTTTTAGGTAGTTTCTTAGCATGGCTTCAAAATAACTAAGAAAATGCCAATCTCTTACCCGATTGATAATCAGCTCCCATCCCCCCAAACCCACCTCCCCAACTGTCCGTTTTCGCATACCCGCCTGTCCGCTTACCACCGCCCACCGCACCACCGCCCACCGCCCCTGAGCTCCCGGAGCATCCTGCCATCCATCGTGCAAACCTCACCATTCAGCGAGCAAACCCCGCAATCCAGCAAACTCCGCCTACCCCCGCCCCCAAAACCCTTAATTTTACCGCCACACATGGCCACCACCACCGCAATACCCGCGCTCCCCGGCTACGGCCTCCTAAAAAGACGCTGGCTTTACCACCTCCTTTTCTGGCTGACCTATTTCGGCCTGGTCATGATTCTCTATGCCGGCCTTCGGGAAAAGATGACCCTTCTCTCCTGCTTCCTCTACTTCTTAACCATGAGCTTCGAAGCCGTCTTCGCCTATATCAATCTCTATCTGCTTATTCCACGGCTGCTTTTTGAAAAAAGATACATGGCCTATGGCCTGGCTCTGTTCTTCCTCCTGTTAAGCTGCGCCGTCTTCCTCCTTTTCATGCAAAACGTATATGAAGCAATTGAACACGGCACCATCAAAGGCCTTTTCAAACTTCGGTGGGCCATGCTGGGAGCCCAATTTGTCATCGAAGTCTACGTCGTAGGCATCACCGCCGGCGCCAAATTCCTAAAAGACTATTTCCTCAACCAGCAATGGATCAAAGAAAAGGAGAAACACTACCTAGAAACCGAACTGAAATTCCTTCGTTCCCAAATACAACCCCACTTCTTCTTCAACACTCTTAATAATATCTACTCCCTCACCCTAAAGAAATCGGACGAAGCCCCCGGCATCATCCTAAAGCTCTCCGACCTCATGAGCTATATGCTCTACGAATCCAATGTCCCCCAAGTGCCCCTCGCCAAAGAGATCAGCTACCTGCAAAACTACCTCGACGTCGAACAGCTGAGATTCGGCCAGCGCCTCTCGGTCAGCTTCACCCGCTCAGGCTTCATGGACGACGTCAACATCCCACCCATGATCCTCATCCTCTTCCTCGAAAACAGCTTCAAGCACGGCGTAAAAAATAACATCAACAAAATCCACATCGACATCTCACTCAACGTAGACAAGCATTTTCTCTATTTTAAAGTAGAAAACCCCTACACCGAGCATCCCAGCGCCGACACCGCCCACACCAATGCCTCGGACCCCATCCACGCCAAAGGCATCGGCCTGAAAAACGTCCGCCGCCGCCTCGACCTCCTCTTCCCGGACGCCTACACTCTCGACATCCAGGTCAAAGACAACATCTTTATCGTATCCCTAAAAATGCCCCTATGCTAAAAAACCTCCGCTATATGATCGTAGACGACGAACCCCTCGCCATCGACGTCATCGAAAACTACCTCCACCGCCTCGACGCCAAAAACATCACCCGCTGCGAAAACGCCGTCGACGCCTTCCAGGCCCTCCGCAACGAAACCTACGACCTCATCTTCCTCGACATCGAAATGCCCCTCCTCTCCGGCATCGAATTTCTAAAAAGCATAAAAAACCCGCCCCACATCATCATCACCACGGCCTATCGGGACTACGCCGTCGAAGGCTTCGAGCTCGAAGTCAGCGACTACCTCGTCAAACCCATCTCCTTCCCCCGCTTCATGAAAGCCATGGAAAAAATCGGCAAGGCAACCACAACCACAGCCAAACCCGAAGAAACACCCCCCACCTCCAGCGACTATCTCTTCCTAAAAGTCGACCGCAAATTCATAAAAGTGCAAATCGCCGACATCCTCTACATCGAAAGCCTCAAAGACTACATCCGCGTAAAAACCCCCACTCAAGCGCTAATCTCCTACCAATCCCTCACCGAAATCACCGAAAAGCTCCCCGCCGATAAGTTCATCCGCGTCCACCGCTCTTACACAATTGCACTCGACAAAGTCACCACCATCGACGGCAGCTGCGTCGAAATCGACGGCAAGCTCATCCCCATCTCCCGCGAACACCGCCCGGATGTAATGAAAAAAATCTACAAATAATCCTACCCCATCGCCGCCGCCCCACCATTCGTCGAGCAAACCCTCCCATTCAGCGAAAATCACGTCATTCAGCTAAAACCACCTACCCACGCGCATTCCGACAATTAGTTTTACAACGATAAAACTGATTTTATGAGAACAATACTACTGATTCTTATCCTGGCAATTTTCACAGCAACCGTGACAGCCCAAACCATCACCGGCTCCATCCTCGACGAAAAACAAAACCCTGTCCCCGGAACCTCCATCAGCATCCACAAAGCAAAAGACTCAACCGTAGCAAAATACACCACCACCGACGCCAAAGGCGTCTACCGCTTCGAATCCATTCCCCCAGGAACCTACTTCCTGAAAATCTCCCACGTCGGCCACGCCGACCGCCTCTCCGAAACCCTAAGTATCGCCAACGAACCCCTAACCATCCCCGCCCTAAAACTAGGCGAACCCACTAACGCAAACCTCAAAGAAGTCGTCGTCAGCACCCGCAAACCCGTCATCGAAGTCAAAGCCGATAAAACTATCCTAAACATAGAAGGCTCCATCAACGCCGTCGGCCAGGACGCCCTGGAACTCCTGAGAAAATCCCCTGGTGTCACCGTCGACAAAGACAACAACGTCAGCCTCAGCGGCAAAAACGGCCTAAAGCTCTACGTCGACGGCCGCCAGGTCCCCCTCAGCGGCAGCGACCTCGCCGATTATTTAAAGACCATCCAGTCCTCCCAGATAGAAGCCATCGAAATTATATCCAACCCCTCCGCCCGCTACGACGCCGCAGGCAACGCCGGCATCATCAATATCCGCATGAAAAAGAACAGAGCCTACGGCGACAACGGCTCCATCACCGGCGGCTATAACCTCGGCACCCACTCCAACTACAACGGCGGCCTTTCGCTCAACCACCGCGATAGCCACATCAACTGGTTCGGAAATTATAATTATAACAACACGATCAACGCCACCCGCCTGAACCTCTACCGGAAACAGCTGGATACCCTCTTCGACCAGCACTCGGTCATCACCAATAAAACCAGCACCCACACAGTCAAAACCGGCGTCGACTTCTTCCTGAACAGGAATAACACCCTCGGCCTGATGATCGACGGCTCCCTGTCGAATACCCATACGCCTACTATCAGCAATACAATGATTTCCTATATCCCGACAGGAGCCGAATCGAGACTCCTCCAGGCCGACAACAGCTCCGCCGGACACAAGAACAACGGCAATTTTAACCTGAACTTTCATCACACCGATTCATCGGGACATGACTTCAGCGTCGACGCAGACTACGGCATCTACCGGATCAAAACGGACCAGCTCCAGCCCAATCTCTATTTCGACCCCACCGGCTCACACCTACTCGCCAGCACCGTCTTCAATATGCTTGCCCCTACCAATATCGACATCTATAGCCTCAAAAGCGACTACGAACAAAATTTCGCAAGGGGCCGCCTCGGCCTCGGCTTCAAAACTACTTATACCACCAGCGGCAACGACTTTCAGCAGTTCAACGTCCTCGCCAGCACAAAGGTCAAGGACACCCTGCACAGCAACGGTTTCAATTACAAGGAGAACATCAACGCCGTCTACGCCAACTA
>JAFDYG010000506.1 GCA_018267545.1 Bacteroidota bacterium | reverse complement strand
GCCCCACCTCCGTCCCCAATACGTCAACCACATGCACAGCCTCCTCCGCACCGGCGGCAAGCTCATCGGCCTCCTCTTCGACCGCGACTTCACAGACGAAGGCCCCCCCTTCGGCGGCCACGAGCCCGAATACCGTAAACTATTGGAAAAAAAATTCACCCTCAAAACCCTCGCCCCCTGCTACAACTCCATAAAACCCAGGGCGGGTTCCGAACTCTTCTTCATCGCCGAACGCCCACATTAGCCGGCGCCCCGGCCGCCTATATCTCAGGCTCCTGCTGACTAAGGCAGTGAAAGCTGCCCAGCCCCCATATAATATCCGTAGAATCGATGCCCACCACACGCCGCGCAGGGAAACACTCTTGAATCAGCTGCAAAGCCTTCTCATCCTTATCACACCGGAAGACCGGCACAATCACCGATTCATTTGCAATATAAAAGTTGGCATAGGAAGCCGGCAGCCGCTGGTCTTCATAAACCACCGGGTCCGGCATCGGCAGCTCCACGATGTTGAGCTGCTTGCCATTTAGCAGACGCATTTTCTTCAGGTCCCGCAAATTCTCCTGCAGCAGCTCATAATTCTCATCCTGCTTGTCCTCCTCGACGACCGTCACGACCGTGTCCTCGTCGACAAACCGCACCGTATCATCGATGTGCCCATCCGTGTCATCCCCAACGATTCCCTCTTTCACCCACAGGATCTGCTCTACCCCATAATAATTTCTTAGATACTCTTCGATCTGCTCCTGATTCAGGTGCGGATTACGATTGGGATTCAGCAGACAGCAGGTAGACGTAAGCAGTGTTCCCTTCCCGTTGAATTCTACCGAGCCCCCTTCCATCACAATCCCCGGATGATACACCGGCAGATTCAGAGCCTTTCCCACCAGCGTAGGGATCACATCATCCAGGTCGAAAGGAGGATATTTATTACCCCACGCATTATAATTCCAGTCGACGATTACCTTCTTCTGCTCGGTCGCAGGATTCACCAAAAAAGCCGGACCATGGTCCCTGCACCAGGCGTCATTGGTCGGATGCAAAAAGAAGGAAACCATTTCCATATCTACCCCGGCTGCCTCCAGATGGCGGATAGCCGCAGCCTTCATTACCTGGTCCGCAACATTGATTCGAACCTCTTCCCCCTTGGCCAGCTCTTTTACAAACTGGCTGTAGAAAGGATAGATCGTCTGTATCTTCCCGGGCCAGGAAGCCTCCTTATGAGGCCAGCTAAGCCAGGTAGCGGCATGTCTGTGAAATTCAGCCGGAAAATAATAGCCTGCTTGTTGGGGAACCATACTATCCTTCATCGATATAGCGCTTTGTAATGGGTTGGTAAGAATCGATGCGACGATCACGCATAAAAGGCCAGTGCGTCCGGTATCTGTCCGTCGCCGCCGTATCGATCTCCACTACCGTCGTCTCTTCCTTGTCATGAGAAGCCAGATAAACCAGCGAGCCGAAAGGATTGGCTACAAAGCTGCCGCCCCAGAACTTCATCAGTCCATCCTGCTCCAGTCCTACCCTGTTCACGCTCACCACGTGCACGCCATTGGCTACAGCATGGCTCCGCTGTATCGTCTGCCAGGCATTGTACTGCTCCGTATTGGTGGCTTCATCCTGGCTGGTCGCCCAGCCGATCGCCGTCGGGTAAAAGAGGATTTCCGCTCCCATCAGCGCCGTAATCCGCGCCGCCTCGGGATACCACTGGTCCCAGCAGATCAGCACCCCAATCGAAGCATACTTGGTCTTGAATATCTTATATCCCAGGTCACCGGGCGTAAAGTAGAATTTCTCATAGTAAGCAGGGTCATCCGGAATGTGCATCTTCCTGTATTTCCCCAGATAAGTACCATCGGCGTCCAGCACGGCCGTCGTATTGTGATAAAGTCCCTGCGCCCTCTTCTCGAACAACGAGGCGATAACGACTACATTCAGCTCCGCGGCTAACTTTCCCAGGACATCCGTCGAAGGGCCAGGAATCGCTTCAGCCAGCTTGAAGTTTTCGTAATCTTCCACATCACAGAAATAAAGGGAAGTAAACAGCTCTTGTAGACAAACGATCTGCGCGCCCTTGGCAGCAGCCTCTCTGATCTTGTCCACCGCCTTCTGCAGGTTGGCGGCCTTGTCGGCTGTACAGCTCATCTGTACCAATCCTACTTTAACTTTACTCATTGTCTGAAAATTTCGGACGCAAAGTTACAGTTTTTTAATGGGATTTGCCTCGTCTAAAAAGCCCAGTCGCGTAGCTATCGGGTGCTTTATTTTCTCCCCATCTGACGCAGGAACGCCACGTGCGAAGCCACCGCATACCGCACCCGGGGATACTCGATATAAACCAGCCCATACTCCTGGCAGGCCTGCCGGATGATCTTGCTGATCGCGGGATAATGAACGTGAGATATTTTAGGAAAGAGATGATGCTCGATTTGAAAATTCAACCCACCCACCAACCACGACACGACCGGATTATTAGTGGCGAAGTTAGCCGTAGTCTTGATCTGGTGAACAGCCCATTCGTCCTCCAGCTTGCCCGTTTTCTCATCTGCCACCGGAAAAGCCGTATGCTCGACCGTATGCGCCAGCTGAAAGACCATGCTCAGCACAAATCCCGCCACCAGCGTAAAGATGAGAAAGCTGATCATCCAATCATACCAGCCCAGAAGGTAAATGGGCAGACCGACAAACAGGAACGCATGAAAAACCTTGAACCCCCAGAACACCAAATGATCCCCAAGGCTCATCTTCTTCAACGGCATGGCGCCCACCTTGCTTTTAAAATATTTTTGATAGTCCAGCACAAAAATCCAGAAGATATAAAGGACACTGTATAAAAGCCAGAAGTACAGGTGCTGATACCGGTGCATCCGGTATTTCTTCTGCGTTTCGCTCATCCGCATCCAGGGCTGGATATCGATATCGTCATCGATCCCGTCCACATTGGTATAGGCATGGTGTACGACATTATGCTTCATATTCCACATAAAGCTGTTGCCGCCCAGGATATTCAGCGAAAACGCCGCCAGGCCATTGACCCATTTGTACTTGGAAAAGCTGCCGTGCGCACCGTCGTGCATCACGTTGAACCCGATCGCCGCTACTACCCCGCCGAGCAGCACGCTCTCCAGGATCGCCCAGATAGCCGAAGGGGTAAAAAACACCAGGTGAACATAAATGAAGACAAAAGTGACCATCAGGATCACCGCCTTGATAAACAGGTTGTAATTGCCCGTCTGGGACTTCCCTACCTCCTCGAAATAATCGCTGATTCTTTTCTTCAGCTCGATATGAAAGGAGTGATTGGATGTAGAGAACTTAGGAAGTGACATATTGATCAGTTATAAAGTATTAGTATGAAGTGTAAAATTACCCCTTTTTGAACCGCTTTCCCTGTTAAATTTTCCACCCATATATTAACAGAAAAACCACTGCTTTATTTCATCATCTTCAATAATTAAGTATCCATCTGTACGAAAGCGTCAAAATTCTTTACTCCTACCATTTTTTCGGTTATAAATCCTTCCGCATACGGTACTCCGATCATCTTCCCGAACATCTGATGCCTACCGATGATCGCATTCAGGAACTCCGGCGACGAAATATAGGTCTGCGGCTCATTCTCCTTGTATTCGGTCGAAAAAAATTGCGATCCATACGCCCTGATCGACTGCAGCTTTGCCTCGAAAACCGGCGAAATGTCATAGACGAAGCTGGGTGTGGCGTACCTGTCCTGGATAAAATGAAATACGTACTTCGGACGCCAGTGCTCCTGCGGCTTCCCCGCCTCATCCAGCGTCTCGATTTTTCGCAGCCCGCTCAAAAAACAAGCCGTAGAGATCAAATGACCCGCCCGCCCATGGTCGGGATGACGGTCATCCAGCGCATTGGCCAGCACGATCTCCGGCCGGTACTTCCGAAGAGCCTGGATCAGCCGTCGCTGATGCGCCTCGTCATTCTGGAAAAACCCATCGGCCATCCCCAAATTTTCCCGCACGTCCAGCTGTAGGATTTCCGCCGCCCTGGCCGCTTCTTCCGCGCGCAGCTCCGCCGAACCCCTGGTCCCCAGCTCACCCCTCGTCAAATCCACCACTCCCGTCTTCTTCCCATGCAGTTTCTCCATCAGCAAAGTCCCTGAACAGGCCAGCTCCACATCGTCGGGATGCACCGCTACGGCCAAGATATCCAGCTTTATACCCTTTTTCATAGGCACAAATGTACACTCCTCATCTCATTTGGCCATATGCGCTTTGGAAAGTAACTTCGCAGGTCGCAATTTTTAAAATTCTTAATAAAAAAAAGGTTAGACATGGCATACGATGTAGTCGTTCTCGGCAGTGGTCCCGGCGGTTATGTAGCTGCTATCCGCGCTGCACAGTTAGGCTTTAAGACAGCGATCGTTGAAAAAGAAAGTCTGGGAGGCGTTTGCCTCAACTGGGGTTGTATCCCCACCAAGGCACTCCTGAAAAGCGCCCAGGTTTATGAATACATCAAGCACGCGAAGGATTTCGGCTTCGACGCATCCGGTACCCCGGACTTTCCCGCCGTTATCAAACGCAGCCGCGGCGTAGCCGACAAGATGAGCCGTGGCGTCCAGTTCCTCATGAAGAAGAACAAGATCGACGTGATCATGGGCTATGGCAAGCTGAAGGCCAAAGGCCAGCTCGAAGTAACCGGCGCAGACGGTAAGTCGCAGGTCGTCGAAGCCAGGCACATCATCGTCGCTACCGGCGCCCGCAGCCGCGAGCTGCCCAACCTCAAGCAAGACGGCAAGAAGGTCATCGGCTACCGCGAAGCAATGGTCCTCCCCGAACAGCCCAAGAGCATCATCGTCGTCGGCAGCGGCGCCATCGGCGTCGAATTCGCCTACTTCTACTGGTCCATGGGTGCCAAGGTGACCATCGTCGAGTTCCTGCCCCGCATCGTCCCCGTCGAAGACGAAGACATTTCCAAAGAGCTCGAAAAGATCTATAAGAAAAATGGTATCGAGATCCTCACCAACAGCGAGGTGACCGGCGTAGACACCAGCGGTAACGGCGTAAAGGCCAAGGTCAAGACCCCCACCGGTGAAGTAACCCTCGAAGCAGACGTCCTCCTCAGCGCCGTCGGCGTATCCGCCAATATCGAGAACATCGGTCTCGAAACCCTCAGTGTCAAGACCGAAAAAGGCAAGATCGCCGTCGATAAGTTCTACCAGACGAACGTCCCAGGCATCTACGCCATCGGCGACTGCGCCCCCGGCCAGGCGCTCGCACACGTCGCTTCCAAAGAAGCCATCATCTGCGTTGAAAATATCGCCTACGGCGAAAAGAAATACGCCCACCAGCCCGAAGCCCTCGACTACGGCAACGTCCCCGGCTGTACCTACTGCACACCGGAAATCGCATCCGTCGGTCTGACGGAAAAGCAAGCCCGCGACGCAGGCTATGAAGTAAAGGTTGGCAAATTCCCCCTCAGCGCTTCCGGCAAGGCCTCCGCTGCAGGACATACTGAAGGCTTTGTAAAGGTCATATTCGACGCTAAATACGGCGAATGGCTCGGCACTCACATGATCGGCTACAACGTAACCGAAATCATCGTCGAAACCGTCGTCGGCCGCAAGCTCGAAACGACCTACCACGAAGTGCTCAACAGCATCCACCCCCACCCCACCATCAGCGAATCCGTCAAGGACGCCGTCGAAGTGGCCTACGGGGAAGCAATTCACCTGTAATAAAGAAAGAAATATAAAAAAGAAGCCGGCGACATCGCCGGCTTTTTTTATCGATTGACCGGCGGCTGACTCAATACATCCCAGACCGTCGCCCCCGGCAGAATGACATTTACCGGTACATTGATCGCATACTTCTCACAGAGCTCCCTTACCGACCGGAGTATCTCCCCCGGCTCATAACGTGACGAGAAATGCCCCAGGATAAGACGTTCGATCCGAATCGAGCTTACCATCTCCATCACTTCTTCCAACGTACTGTGCTTATTCCCATATCCACGGTCTTTTATATGCTCGCCATTACCTATAAAGGTAGCCTCATGAATAAGAATACCCGTATTATCCCATCTCGCTCCATCTTCCACCGGGGTGTCACCCGAATAACCCAGCAGATTCGTCCTCACTTCCATTGAGAAGCTATCCCTGCCCTGCTTCTCTGCCAGCTCCCTTAGCTGATCGCCGCTGAGATGGGCAAATTCGGGCTTTACCTTCTTCCGGGTTTGAACGACCTGGTAGCTCAGACTTCGGATGACCTGCTTGTCCACAGGAACGTGCCCATTCCGAAGAGGTTTTACCAGCATGTCTTTAGCAATATAGATTTCATCGCCTTCCGTAACCGGCGTCCATATCGTACGAGTCACCTGAGGATCGAACGCCTTGGAAAATTTTTCCAGGACAGGAAACGAGCCAGAGTCCTTTGGATAGTGAATGACCGGAAAACCCGGCCGGGCATTCAGCTGGTTCAACTGTAACAATCCCGTAATATGATCCCGGTCGGCATGAGAGATAAAGACCTGGTCGATCTTGCGGCTTTTTTGCAGCAGCGCGGAGATGAGCCCTTCACCCGCATCGAAGAGCACTCCTATTTCTTCTATAAAATACCAGGTGGAAAATAAGGCGGTGGAATAAGCCGTAATAGTGAGCTGCATTGTTCGCCGGTTTCATTGATTAACACCCCGACACCCCTCCGATCTTGATCTTTATCTTTTTATCCCCCTGAGTAATCTCCAGCGTCCCCGTCGACAGCATCTCCTCCCCTTTCGTCTGGATTACCTCCGTAATCAACACCACCACAAACCCGTTTCCTTTATATACTTCCTTCTGCTTCGTCTTATCGACAATCATACTCTCCTTCTTGTCATACTTGAGTAGAATATCCTTCCCATGAAAACGCAGATAGGCAAACTCCGCCGTCTTCGTAGCCAATATCTTCCTCCCCTTGTCCACGTCCATATTGTCGAACGTAGTTTTTAAGGAGTCGTAGGTATATAGCCCCACGCACCCCTCGATGGTATGCGGTGAAGCGATAAATATATCCGGGGCCCCAAGCAGGTTCTTCTCGGCAGCAGCCTCCGAAGCAGCAGCGGAATCCTTCGGCCGCCGGGCCGCGCGCTTTTTCGGCGCCGGTTCATCACAGCCCGTCACAAGAAGAACAGCGAGCAAAAGCAGTAGCGATCGGTTAAAAAGGTTCATGGTATAAAAATACATTCTTTCTGCATATCTCAATGCCCCCCGCAAGTCTCGCATCGCAAGCTAAAAAACGAAAAAGAAGCCGGTATCGCCGCTGCACTGTCGACAAAACCCCTCAACGCAAACAACCCCGCATATCTCACCTGCATCGGGAAACGATGGGTGACGACCTCCTTGAACGAGCTATTCTCCATAGCCCCATCGGCGTACAATACACGGAACTGATTGCCCTCCTTCTCAATCCGCAGAGCCGAATGCTCCAGCCCCTTCCGGAGCAGAGGATGCCGCGCCAGCGTATCCATATTCAACAACGGGAAATGAGCGATTTCTTCCGGCTTTCCCCCCGCCACTCCCGGCGAGGTAATGGCCTGTATCAAAACAGTGCCCGGCAGCTGAAATCCTCCCGCAAAATCATTATAGGCAATCGACACCCGCAGACTCTTGCTGGCAAAACCCGTGTCTTCCATCAATAATATCCCCGCCTGCTGCCAATTCTCACGCGGGAAGAAGTTCTCCAGGTGCACTTCCATGCTCCAGCAATTACAAGACACCTTTCGCATCATTAAATTTCGGATCACGGGAGCCTTTACCGGGTCCGGCCAGTTATCCCCCTCCAAAGTAAACAAGGTCAGCCCTCCCGGTACACTCCCCCGCTTCGGCCAATACATACTATCCCTCGAAGACACCATCCACCCCCGGGCAGCCAGCGAATCCTCTTCCACCGAATGAAAATGATCCGTAAACACCTCCTTTTCACCCCCGCCAAAGAAAAAAGCCACCGCCAAAATCAACAACGCATTTCCCAAAAAGATTCCCCCAAGCATCCACCGCCTCCTCCATCGCTTCACCCCCTTCGAACCCGCCGAAGCCGTCGAAGCCGTCGAAGCCCCTACCCGCCCCTCTCTATACTTATACCACCAGGGATAATGCCCCTCACTTTTCTTTCTCTCCACCTCCGTCGTATAAGGCGCCCCAAGCACATACCTCGCAAACGTATCCAATGTCGCCGCAGAAGGGTTCTCCTCCCTACCCCCTTTCCCCGACACAAACACCGAATAATTCTTGATACTCTTCCACCCCACCACCAGTCCCGTCTCCTCGAAAACTTTAGTATATAATAGCCTGCTTTCCGTCTCCGTCAACGGCTCCTCTACCGGATGCCCAAAACATTTCGAGCAAACCTCCCGGAACAACCCGGCAAACACCTTAATATCTATCTCATTATTATTCATTAAACTATAACGTTTCCGCCAGGCTTCCGCGCCATTTCCGGACTTCCCGCAAGCAGCCCCCGAGATTCGCCCCAAAAAACAGCCATGAAACTTTTCCCTCTCCTGCTCCTGCTCGCTGTCACTGCGAAAAGCCAAAACATCCAGCTCCACTACGACTTCCGCCACTATCCAACCCTCTATTTCGAATACTGGAAAAAACAAGACTCCGGCCACGCCCTGATCAAACCCGGCTCCACCCTCCTAAAATCCGAGGCCAGCTTCCTCGGCGCCCGAAACAATATCGGCAAATACTACCTCCAGATTTCCCAGTCCTTCCGCCTCTGGCAGCCCCAAATTTTCCTCGCCCTGCAATACAGCGGCGGCGGCGGCATCACCGAGCCCAAACAATATAGTTATTATATAGCAAACACCTTCTCCGCAGGAGCCGAATACCCCTTCCAATGGAAAGGGGCCTATTTCACTACCCAGCTCTACTACCGCTGGTCCCTGGGCTACCCCAAACCCGGCCACGATTTTCTCTATACCCTCTACTGGTGGAAAGGACTATTTCACTACAAGCTCGAGCTGGCAGGAGATTTCTCCATCTGGACCGAGGACAAAGACCATGACCCGTCCCCCAAAGAACACGGCAAACGCTTCTTCTTCTTCGCCGAACCCCAGGCCTGGCTCAACTGCACCAGCAGACTGGCAATCGGCTCAAAGCTAAACATGTATTACCACGTCAACACCCCCGCCCCTACCCTCCAGCTCGCCCCAACGGCAGCACTAAGGGTCAAACTTTAACCGTCCACCCCAATCCCGGCCACCCCCATGAGTAAAAATATATATTTTACACCCCCATAGGGGTAGTCCGCACCCTGGTTGTTGTACCAATAAAGAGGATTTGATAACAACAGCCAGCTATAAAGCGAATATTCAATCACCTAGCATGGAATGGGATGATATCCACCACCTCCGCCTATTAAAAGACCGGGACGAAACCGCATTCGAAGCATTGTTTAAGCACTACTTTAAACGGCTGCGACAGTATGCCTATACCTTCGTCCAGGACCAGGAACTCGCAGAAGACATCGTACAAAACGTCTTTTTCAGACTATGGGAGAAAATAGAGGTCCTGAATTTCTCGGACTCCATCGCGGCCTATCTCTACCGGGCCATCTACAACGAAAGCCTCAACCACCTGAAACACATAAAAGTGAAACGGAATTATCAATCGTACCTGCACCGGCGCCTTAAAAACGAGTCGGACAATGCCCAAAAGAAACTACACCTGGACCAGCTGGAGCAACGCCTCCGCGAAGCCATCAACGATCTTCCCGAACAATGCCGCACCATCTTCCAGCTAAGCCGCTTCGAAGAGCTCCGCTATCGCGAGATCGGCCTGCGGCTGGGCATTTCCGTAAAGACCGTAGAGAATCAAATGGGTAAAGCGCTAAAAGTACTCCGCGCCCGCCTCGTCGATTTCCTGCCCCTATTGTTGCTCTATATAACCAACAACTTCTAAAACTAACAGCTTGAATCAACATCAACATATAATGGACGACCTGCTGGTGAAATACCTGCTGGGCGAAGCAAGTCCCGGAGAAATCCAGACCGTACAGGACTGGCTATCTTCCGACCCCGAAAATCAAAACTATTTCCAGCAAGTCCGGCTCATCTGGGAACGAAGCCTCCGGCTCCAAAACACCCCCCTTCGAAGCATCGACGACCGCGAAGACGATGAAGACAAGGCCTGGGCACAGTTCCGCCAACGCATCCATGCCCCCAAATCGTCCGCTATACCCACCTGGACGCGAATCGCCGCCTCATTCCTGCTCATCGCAAGCCTGACCTGGTGGTGGTCCAGCCACAAGTCTGCCACCGTGCTGATCGCAGACAACCACACGCTCACGGATACCCTGCCCGACGGCTCCATCGTCTTACTAAACAAACACACACAGATATCTCACAAAGACAGCCGCACCGTAGAGCTAAAAGGTGAAGCCTTTTTCAACATCGCCCCCGACAAAACAAAACCCTTCACCGTCCGCGCAGGAACAGCCACCATCACCGTACTCGGCACGTCCTTCAATATACAGATGCAAGCCGACACCACAACCATAACGGTAGAAACCGGACAAATAAAAATCAGCACCAAAAACCAAAACGTCCTTCTTAGCGCCGGAGAAGAAATAGCTATCTATAACGATACCATCCAAACAAAACAACCCATAGCCAAAAATCTCTATAACTATTACCATCCCCGGGAATTCGACTGCAACGACACCCCACTCAAAGACCTCGTCCAGGCCCTTAATACCGCTTACGACGTTCATATTGAAATCGCAAACCCGGCATTGCAAAACCTAAAAATCACCACAACTTTCAAAGACGAAAGCCTGGACCAGATCCTTTCCGTCCTTAAATCCACTTTCTCGCTCACCATCGGGAAAAAAGACAACCAAATCCTTCTCCATTAAAACACCCTCAATGAAACAATACATACTCATAGCCTTCTTATTCATTACTCAGCTGCCATCCTATGCCCAGTCGATCCTAGACCGCACCGTCACCATCGAAGCCAAACAGCAGCCCCTGCTAAAAGTGCTGGAGCAGATCAGCAATAAAGGCGGCTTCTATTTCTCCTACAACAGCGCCATTATCAACAAGGACAGCCTCGTAACCCTGCCCGGACAACCGCGAACGGTCAAATCTACCCTCGACCTCATCTTCCAGGATCGACTGCAATACACCGAGAATAAAAACTATATCATACTAAGCCCCAGCCCGCCGCCGACACCCAAAAACCCAACCCCTATCGAGAATAAAAAATTCACGATCAATGGCATCGTCCTCGACGAATCCACAGGTGAGTCCATCAGCCAGGCCAGCATCTACGATCAGCAGCGCCTGATCGCCACCCTCAGCAAAGAAGACGGCAGCTTTACCGTCAAGCTAAAGAATATCGACGGTCCCATCACTCTTACCATTAGCAAAGAATTCTATGAGGATACGACGCTCAAGCTACAGCCCGGCATCAGCCGAAAGCTGAGCATTGTGCTTTCACCCGCCACCGTGTCCCATCGAAACGTCACGATCAGCCCTAACGACTACACTTCCGCCGACTCGATAAGAATCGAATGGCAGGCCGACTCCGGCGTAATCAAAACGATCGTAAAGAAGGACCTCATCCAGGTTGAAATGACCGGACTCGGAAGGCTCCTGCTTTCCTCGAGGCTAAAAATCCAAACGCTCAATCTGCAACGCTTCTTTACCCAACGCCCCGTACAGCTCTCCCTCCTGCCCGGCCTCAGCACCAACGGACGACTCAATTCCCAGGTTACCAATAAGCTTTCCATAAACGTCATCGGCGGCTACGAAGCCGGCCTGAAAGGACTGGAACTCGGCGGAGCTTTCAATATCGACAAGAAAAGAATGAACGGCTTCCAGGCAGCCGGAGCCGTCAACATCGTCGGCGGTCCCGTAAACGGAATACAGGTGGCCGGCGCCTATAATAATAGTCTCGACTCACTTGTCGGAGCACAGTTCGCAGGAGCCTATAACTACGCCCGCACCGTGAACGGCCTCCAGATGTCCGGCGCCCTCAACCATACCCGCCACCTTCGCGGCCTCCAGGTTGGAATCATCAATATCGCCGACACTTCCGATGGCGTCAGCCTCGGCCTCGTCAATATCATCCGCCACAAAGGCTTTTATGAGCTCTCTCTCTTCGCCGACGAAGTGTCTCCCTTGAACCTGGCTTTCCGTTCCGGCAATTACAAGCTCTACACCATCTGGCTCGCCGGCTATAACCCCACCGAAAACAAACGCCTGTTTTATTATGGTTTTGGCCTCGGCCACTCCTTCTACCTCAACCAAAAGCTTCGACTGAACCTCGAAGGCAGCTCCGAGCACTTGTCCCCCGGCGTATGGGATAATTTCAAATATTCCGCTTTCTTAAACAGGCTGAATCTCGACCTCCACTGGAAGATCAACAAATACCTTTCCATAAGCGGCGGCCCCTCTTTAGCGGTCTATGTAAACGATAAAGATTTCTACGTCCACGGGCAGCTGTACCATCCTCTTCCCAACGGCTATTCCAGCTTTTCCTTTTCAAGCAACAAAGACGTCAGCGGCTGGATCGGCTGGCGCGCAGCTATTAATTTTTTATAACGCATAGGGGTACTTGCTCAACAAGTTGTTGATATAAGAAACAGCCCCACACATGCAAGCACCAACAGAAAAAATACTCCTTCTCCTTTGCTCTTTTTTTGCAATCGTGTCATCCCTGCAGGCCCAGTGGACACAACACATCCGGGGCACCGTCACGGACAGAATCCTGCAGAAGCCGCTGGCCGGTGCAACGGTAACCATCCCTACCTTGCACCGGTCCACGGTCACCGATAGCAACGGCAATTTCTCCTTCCGCGACGTACCCGTCGGAAGACAGACGATCACCATCACGCACGTCGGCTTCAAAGAAATGACACAGGACAATATCGAAGTATTGGCCGGTAAAGAAACCATCCTCAATCTTCCACTGGAAATAAATAACACCACCGAAAAAGCAGCAGTCGTCACCGGCAACAGCCACCGCCATCGGCCCCTGAATGACATGAGTGTCGTCAGCGCCCGCTCTTTCACCGTCGAAGAGACCCGTAAATACGCCGCCGGCCTCAACGACCCCCTCCGGATGGCTACCAGCTTCGCCGGCGTCATGGCCCCCTTCGACGGCAATAACGATATCGTCATCCGCGGTAACTCCCCCACCGGCCTCCTATGGCGGATGGAAGGGGTCGAGATCCCCAACCCCAACCACTTCAGCAGCGCAGCCAGCAGCGGAGGCGGTATCTCCATCCTCAGCGCCCAGCTGCTCGCCAATTCCGACTTCCTGACCGGAGCCTTCTCCGCCGACTATGGCAACGCCCTCAGCGGTGTCTTCGACCTCCACCTTCGCAAGGGAAACAACGAAAAGAAGGAATATACGCTCCAGGCCGGCGTCCTGGGCCTGGATGCTTCTGCGGAAGGCCCCCTCTCCAAAACACACAAGGGCTCTTTCCTGGTCAATTATCGCTATTCGACCCTCGCCCTTCTCGGTAAAATGAACATCGGCATACCGGACGGCTCTATCGACTTCCAGGATCTTTCTTACAATATATCCCTCCCCACTTCCCGCGCCGGGAATTTCACCTTCTTCGGCTTCGGAGGACTCAGCACCCAAACCACCGACCCCAAACGGGACTCCACCAAATGGGAGTTTCAGGACGACCGCTATAAGATCAAGTTCAATAACCCTACCGGCATCGCCGGCATGACACATAGCATCTTCCTCGGCAGCCATACCAGCCTTCGTTCGGTTCTCGCTGCCTCCTATACCGGCAATCGTATAAAAGGAGACTATATGGAAGATGACTATTCCTTTATCCCTTATTATAATTCCGACGACAAGACACGCAAGTATACCCTCTCTTCCACTCTCGATCACCGCTTCAGCAACACCAGCCTGCTGCGCACAGGCGCCATCCTCAATCTCCTGCACTATGAGTTCTATCAGCAGGCCAGGCAGTCTCCCATCGCCCCGCTCGAAGAACAGATCAATAGCATCGGCAATACCAAAACTATCCAGGCCTTTGCCGAGTGGCAGGCAAGACCCGCCGATCGCTTTCAGACAAACATCGGCCTCCACTATCTCGAGCTATTCTACAACCACTCCCGCGCCCTCGAACCCCGCGCTTCGATAAAGTACGAGCTCGACAACCGCAGCAGCCTCTCCTTCGGCTATGGACTCCATAGCCAGATCCAGCAGCTCGGTATCTACTACGCACAGGACACCAACGCCTATGGAAGGTATTATCACCCCAACAGCGGCCTGGGACTCACCCGCGCCCATCACTTCGTATTGTCGCATAACTATAGATTGAGTAAGGACCTCAACCTGAAGACCGAACTCTACTATCAGTACCTGTTCAACGTCCCGGTCAATGCAAACGACACCAATACCTTCTCCACTCTCAACATCGAAAGCAGCGATTACGTCTCCGACCCGCTCGTCAACAAGGGTAAAGGACGCAACTACGGTATCGAAATCTCACTGGAAAAATACCTCAGCCGAAATCTCTATTATATGCTCAATACTTCCATCTACCAGTCTAAGTATACAGCCCTGGATGGTGTCGAACGAAACACCCGCTTCAACGGCAATTATCTGATCAATGGAGTGGCGGGTAGGGATTTTGTCTGGACCACCGCGAAAGGAAGAGCGAAAACATTCGGGGTCAATCTCAAGCTCGTTTACGCAGGCGGCTACCGCACGACGCCCATCGACGTCGAGTCTTCCCGCATCCAGCAAAAGACCGTGATTGATCAAAAAGAAGCCTATACCCAGCAGAACACAGCCTATTTCCGGACCGACCTGCGATTCAGCCTGAAACGCGACTACCACCACCTCACGACTACGTTGTCTCTCGACCTGCAAAATCTTACCGGCAATAAAAATGTGTATAGCCAATCCTACGATATCCAAAAAGGAAAGGTCATCACCAATTACCAGGTGGGATTGATCCCCGTACTAAACTATAAGCTAGAGTTCTAATCCAACGGGCCAGGTAGTCTTGCCAGGCCCTTTTTTCAAAAGCAAAGCGGCCGTCTCATTCCTGAGACGGCCGCTTATTATTTAACCTTAAAGTCATTTTATGGTAAGTAGACCATATCCATATGAAAATACTTCTCCAAAATCTCTTCCCTGTGCTCCTCATTCTGAATTACCTTCACCTGCCGCTTTCCATTCTCCGTACGGATCAGCTTATTATTGATCAGGCTAATCCTTCCCTCCTGCGTCGGCAGCGTACAGATCAGGCTGCGGGCAAAATGCGACTCGGGCGAAGTCTGATGAAATTCGTTCATCTCATAAAAGTCGTCCAGCGTTCTCGGAGTAAGGGTGAAGAGATAATCGATCTTGAAATCCTGCTTGGTAGTATTCCACTTGGCCACACCCAGATAAGACTTGCCATCGATGACAACCGGATCGATGACCTGGTAGTAGTTGCGTCCATCGCTTTGTATCTCACCCGGCATGATCGCCAGCGGAGTGAGCGAAAAATCTCCATAACCGACATCCACCAGCCATTTCCGGCCATTCAGCTCCACCAGCAAAGCCATATGCTCGAACTCGCGCCCATATTTGTTATTGCCATGGTGCAGCCGGCCCGCGATCATCTTTACGTCGAAACCGCAGTGCGTCAGCAGACGATGAAACAATACGTTTAGCTCGTAGCAATAACCGCCTCGCTTATCCAGGATAACCTTTTGATACAAAAAATTAATCTGTAATAAAATGGGAATCTGATTGTGTATATCCAGTGTCTCGAATGGAATGGAAAAAACGTGTTTTCGTTGCAGCTCTCGTAACGTGTCGAGATCCCTGTAAACTATGCCGTCGTAGTCGATTCTTCGTAAATATCCGCTAATGTCCATGCTGTAAAATTTTTATCAAATCCAGATTCTTTAGGTCAGTCTATTAGTTCGTTTATCAATTCCCCTGCCAAAGGCCCCGGTACGAATTAAACTTCGTCCAGTTCAAATGACAGTTTTTATCCCTTTTGCGCTGCAATAGTCGAAAAATCTTAGCCGAATTAAGCCACAAAATTATCCCATTCACAATCCAATAACAAATATCCCTGTTTACTCCCTATAACTCGATGGTCTCACCAGGATTGGGGAGCAGCAATTGCTTCCCGGCCGCCGCAAAATCCGCTTTTGCCTTCTCCGTATCGATCTGCACAATTGGCCACGTATTATAATGAATACCAAATATTTTATTACATTTTATAAAGTCGGCGGCATGGATGGCATCGGCCGGGTCCATCGTGTAGTTCCCACCGATCGGCAGGATGGCGAAATCCAGCTTTGCCCACAAGGGTATCAGCTGCATGTCCATCGTCAGCGCCGTGTCCCCGGCCATATAAAAGTTTCCTTTTGGCGTCGTAAAAACAAATCCCAACGGATTGCCGGCATAGCTTCCATCGCTAAAAGAGGAAGAATGGACCGCATTTACCCCCCGGGCCTTCCCAAAACCAAAATCCACGGGCCCTCCATGATTGAGAGGGTGTACATTTTCCACCCCATTCTTTTTCAGCCACCCCACTACTTCCGCAGCCGCCACACAAAGAGCGCCCGTCTTCTTCGCAACGCTCACCAAATCGGCCGTATGGTCCCCATGACCATGGGTTATAAAGATAAAATCAGCCTTAACTTTTTCAATATCAATGTCTTTCGCAGATGGGTTCCCGGTAAAAAAAGGGTCGAATAAAACAGTTTTCCCATTGACGGTGACGGAAAGAGTAGAATGCCCGTAAAAAGTCAATTGCATCCGGTCAGTTTTTGGATTGGTTAATAACAGAATGGTTTAACAAATGTTCGTGAAAGTTGTACTTTTTATTTCTTTCCCCGCTTCGCCCGCTGGTACTGCAAAGGCCAGTACATCTCCTGATAACCAAGCTCATCGGCCGCGTGTAGGGGAAAATATGGATCCCGCAGCAATTGTCGGGCCATTAGCACCAAATCGGCCTGCCCCGTCTCAAGAATGGTCTCGGCCTGTATCGCATCGGTAATAATCCCCACTGTTCCGGTCATCATCCCCGCCTCCTTGCGTATACGCTCCGCAAAGGGCACCTGATAGCCCGGTCCCACCGGTATTTGCTGATAAGGTACCAGCCCGCCGCTGGAACAATCCATCACATCTACACCCCGTTCTTTCAATAATACCGCCAATCTCACCGAATCATCCGCCGTCCACCCTCCATCAGCCCAGTCCGTGGCCGAGATCCTCACGAACAACGGATAACCCGGAGGCCAGCCCGAACGCACCGCATCGACCACCTCGAGCACCAGCCTTACCCTATTCTCCCAGCTCCCTCCATATTCATCGGTCCGGTGATTGCTCAGTGGCGACAAAAATTGATGAAGTAAATATCCGTGAGCCGCATGTATCTCGACGATCTTAAAACCGGCCAGCATCGCCCGCCGCGTCGCCCTTTTAAAGTCTTCCACCACCTGCCGGATTCCCTCGATGCTCAATGCCTCCGGCTCGCCATGATTCGCATCGAAAGGTATCGCGCTGGGAGCCACCGGCCGCCAGCCGCCACTCCCCTCACTTACCAGCTTCCCCCCATTCCACGGCTCGCTGACACTCCCCTTTCTCCCGGCATGTGCCAGCTGTATACCGATCTCGCTGCCCTGCGCCCGGACAAACTTCACGATACGCCGCAGTCCCTCTATATGCTCGTCCTTCCAAATGCCCAGGTCGAAAGGCGATATCCGCCCCTCGGGCGACACCGCCGTCGCTTCCGTAAAGACCAAACCCGCGCCCCCTACAGCCCTGCTGCCCAGGTGTACCAGGTGCCAATCATCGGCCATTCCATCGTAAGCAGAGTATTGACACATCGGCGAAACGACGATGCGATTATTAAAAGTGATATCCCTGATCGTCAAGGGTGTAAATAAATGACTCATAGTGTGATTTAATAACTGGATTGACGCACGAAGGTCCTAAATTTACTTTAATAAATTCCCGTTCATGCGAAGAACCCTCCTTTGTCTGCTGATCATAGCCTCCTTTACCCAGGCGCGCCCGCAAACAGCCCCGCAATCCCACCCAAAAACCGACGCCACCTCGACCGAAGTCCTCATAGCCGCCGCAGCCGACCTTAGATACGCCATGGACTCCGTCGTCGCCGCCTTCACCCGGCTCAACCCCGACATTAATATCAAAGTCTCCTACGGCTCCTCCGGCAATTTCTTCCAGCAAATCATCAACGCCGCCCCATTCGACATCTTCTTCTCCGCCGATATCGATTACCCCCGCCAGTTACAGCAGCAGCAAAAAACACTATCCGACGTCAAGCTCTATGGCACCGGCCAGCTCGTCCTCTGGAGCAAGTCCATCGACCCCTCCACGGAACAAATGAATTCGATACTAAATACCTCCGTTAAAAAAATCGCGATCGCCAACCCCGCACACGCCCCCTATGGCAAGCGCGCCGAAGAAAGCCTTCGCTACTATCAGCTCTATGACAAGGTCAAAGACAAGCTCGTGATGGGAGAAAATATCGCCCAGACCGCCCAATACGCACAAACAGGCGCAGCCGACATCGGCATCATCGCCCTTTCCCTGGCCCTGTCCCCGACTATGCAGCAAAGCGGCGGCAAATACTGGCCGATCCCATCCAGCGCACACCAGCCCCTCCAGCAAGGCTATGTCCTGCTGCCCCACGCAAAAGGAAACACGGGGGCCCAAAAGTTCGCAACCTTCTTCGCCTCCCCCGCATCGGAAACCATTCTCCATAAATTCGGCTTCGACAAACCTTGATTAACTTCAGCCTATGATCGATTGGCTACCACTATTCCTGAGCCTTCGCCTCGCGCTTGTCACCACGGCAGTCTTACTCGTCCTGGGCATCCCCCTGGCCTGGTGGCTCACCCGTAATGGCCCACGGTGGAAGGTCATCGTCGAAACGATCATCAGCCTGCCGATGGTTCTTCCACCTTCGGTGCTAGGCTTCTATCTGCTGCTGACATTCAGCCCATCGGGCCCCCTGGGCCGCCTTCTCGATCATTGGCTCGACATCCGCCTCGTGTTCACCTTCCCCGGTCTCGTCGTAGCCTCCATCTTCTATAGCCTGCCCTTCATGATCAATCCCTTGCTGGCAGGCTTCCGCCAAATCCCACCCGACATCCACGAAGCAGCCCGCACCCTCGGTAAGACCGAATCCACCATCCTCTTCCGGGTCCTGCTTCCTAACATGCGCGCTTCCCTGATCACCGGCGCCGTGCTCACCCTCGCCCATACCATCGGTGAATTCGGCGTCGTCATGATGATCGGCGGTAATATCCCCGGCGAGACAAAAGTGGCCTCCGTCGCCATCTATGACGAAGTTCAGTCCGGCAACTACCCACTGGCAAGCCGTTATGCCCTCATCCTCCTCGCCCTCTCCTTCTCCATACTCCTGACAGTATACCTAATCAACCGCCGCTACAACAAAACCATCCTATGAGCTCACCCATCACCCCCACCACAAGCGGAGCGACCACCTTCCTCCAATTCCAGGCCGCCAAAACCCTGCACACCGCCCACGGTCCCCAGCAGCTCGACCTAAGCTTTCAATTAAAAAAGGGCGACATCCTCGCCCTCTATGGCCCCTCCGGCGCCGGCAAAACGACCATCCTCCGCATCCTCGCCGGCCTCACCCACCCCACTACCGGCCACATACAAACGGAAAACGAAATCTGGCTCGACACCTCCCGCAAGCTGGACCTCCCCACCCGCCATCGCTCCATCGGTTTCGTATTCCAGGACTTCGCCCTCTTCCCCCACCTCTCCGTTCGCCAGCAGCTCGAATTTGCTTTGCCACCAAAAGCAGACACGCGAATCATAGCCGAACTATTGGAAATGATGGAGCTCGAAGCCCTGCAAAATCAAAAACCCGCCGCCTTATCCGGCGGCCAGCAACAACGCGTCGCACTCGCCCGCGCCATCGCCCGCCGTCCACGACTCCTCCTCCTCGACGAGCCCCTCTCCGCCCTCGACGACGAGATGCGCTCCAAGCTCCAGGACTTTATCCTCAAAGCCCACCAACACTATGACCTCACCACTATCCTGGTAAGCCACCACCTGCCCGAAATATTTCGGCTGGCGAGCGAAGTTATCGTACTGGAAAAAGGACGTATTCAGAAAAAAGGAAAAGTCGCAGACGTCTTCCATCAAGACAAAGCCAGCGACAAATTCAAAGCGACCGGTGAAATCATCGACATTACCACCATTGACGTCGCCTGCATAATAAGTGTATTATCCGGAAATTCTACGATAAAGATAGTCGTCACACCCGCAGAAGCAGCGCTCCTCCACATCGGTCAAAAGATCATCGTCACCTCCCAAACCTTCAACCCCATCATCCTCCCGATTTAATCCCAAAACCCTCTCGCCACCACCTGCACCCCCTTCTTCCTCAGCAGCTTCCTCAGTCTCCCTACCTCAGGACTATAACCCGCCAGGTAAAATACCGCATCCTGCTGCTCCGAAAACGCATGGTCTTCCAGCCACCCCTCCAGCTCCCCATAATTCCGCGATGCACCCTTTCGCAAAGACTGCAGACCCCATCCCAAAAAATATTGTCCGAATTCATCCCGGTGATGAGGCTCCGCCATGACCAACGCGCCATTGATCGAAGCGCCGGCACCCGCCAGCTGCTGTAAAGCCAGGAAGTGACCAATGGTCGTCTCGTCTCCCAGAAATACCAGCGGCTTTCCCTTCACCGGCTGCTGATGCGAGGAAGCAACTCCCAGGTACATTACCGTATCCCCCGCATGCAGCTGCTTTGCCCAGCGGCTCCCGGGTCCGTCATGCGCCGTATGCATAATGATTGTACAAGTCCTCGTCTCGCCGTCCCAGCCCGCAGGCGTATAGTCGCGGTATACCCCGCTGTCCACCTTGAATTTGATATGTTGTGTACTCGTCCACTTCGACACGTCGCAATCCGGCAGATGAATGTCGACCTCACGGACCGTGTCCGGCTCCCAAACCCGGACCGCCAATACGGTAGCGCTGCGGATAAAAGGAATTTCCGCCAGGGAGAGCGCCTTTTGCGTTAACTTATTCATACTACAAATCTAGCGACAACACCCCATGCCGGACAATGGCCAATGATAGGTAATGATTGGACTATTCGCGGTACATCTCCCGGAACTCTCCCGGCGTCCGCCCCTCGACTTTCTTGAAAAGACGGGAAAAATAAGTATGATCCTCGTATCCCAGCTCGAATGCGATCTCCTTTACACTGCACCGGCTATAGTATAAAAGCCGCTTGGCTTCCTGTATCACTTCTCGCTGTATCCAATAGCTGACCGTGTAGCCCGTCGCATCCTTGACGATTTCGTTCAGGTAAGAAAGCGAAAGATGCAGCTCCGAGGCATACTCTGCAGGGCTCTTCAGCGTCTTGAACCGATGAGCTACCAGCTGCCGGAATTCCCTTGTAATCATCCTCGCCCGCGACGGCTTTCCCTCCGCACCCACAGCCCGCCCCGCATAGAGGTCCGCTATCATCCCGGCAAAAGAAGCGAGCAAAGAATAAATAGACTGTCGCAAATACATCGAATCTTCTCGCTGCTGCAATGTATCTATCAGTCGTAAACATTGCACTAGCGGCTGCTTTATGTCCGCATCGATCGTCAGCGCCTGCTGCTCTAAAAATGGGTCTTCCAAAACAGTCCGGCACGGCTCCGGTACTAAGCTAGGCTCTATGGCAAGCAGCCAGCCGCGTGAGCTCAGACCGGCATCCTGAAAATCATGCACCTGCCCCGGCAGCACAAACAAAATCATATTCTCTCTAAGGTCGCATCGATTGAATTCGATCATCCCCCTGGTCCAGCCCGTCTCCAGCAACATAAAAAGATAGTGATCGTCTCTGTGTGCATCGATCGCTATATCCTTCTTCACTTCTTCACTGACATCAACCATCTCCAGATGAAACTGCCGATCGGTATGCTCACTCAGCTTATGCATCGGTATCGTACTTCGTCTAGCCATAGTATTCCAAAATTAGCGTACTTTTCACCCAGAATTAAAATTATGTCACAACTGTCCATTTGGGAAAAAGAAAGTTTTTATGCACCATCCGATATCGTCATCGCCGGTAGCGGCCTGGTTGGACTATGGAGCGCCTATTACCTCAAGAAACTAGCCCCCTCCCTAAGCATCACGATCATCGAACGCGGCCGCATCCCCACCGGCGCCAGCACCCGCAATGCAGGTTTCGCCTGCTTCGGCAGCCTGACCGAGCTCGTCGCGGACCAGCAAAAAATGGGAACAGACCAGCTGCTCGAGCTGGTCGACATGCGCTATCGCGGAATAAAAAGAATAAAAAAGACCTTCAAGGAAGAAGACATAAGCTACGAGAAGCACGGCGGCTATGAGCTTATCGGCCATTCGACCAGCGGGCAATCCAGCGATGCCCCTGACACCGGGATCGACCAGCTTCGCTCCTCCATCGACGAGTTCAACCGCCATTTAAAAAAAATCACCGGCCAGCAAAAGACCTTCTCTATCCAAAACGAAAAGATCGAAACCTTCGGTTTTACCAGCGTCCAATACCTCATCGAAAACAAGCTCGAAGCCCAGCTCCACTCCGGCAAACTATGTCAGGCCCTCATCCGCCTCGTCACCTCCATGGGCGTCACCATACTAAATGACCTCGAAATACTCAGCTTCGAAAAAGTCCACGGACACCTCCTCCTCCACACCCAGCTCCCCCTG
Organism: Bacteroidota bacterium; assembly: GCA_018267545.1. GTDB lineage: Bacteria > Bacteroidota > Bacteroidia > Chitinophagales > Chitinophagaceae > Puia. The sequence continues at coordinate 5,391 of JAFDYG010000506.1, read as the reverse complement.
CCCCTGATCGCCGATCAGCTATTGGTTACGACCAACGCCTTTGCCAGGCAGCTCCTCCCCCAGCTGGATATTACCCCGGCCCGCGGCCAGGTGCTCGTGACCTCACCGATAGAAGACCTCCCCTTCAAAGGAACTTTCCACTTCGACGAAGGCTTCTACTACTTCCGCAACCTGGGCGACAGAGTGCTCCTCGGTGGCGCCCGCAACATAGCTTTCGAAGAAGAAACGACAACCGAAATGGAGATTACCGACGGCATCCAGCAGGAACTGGAGCGCTTTCTCGCAGAAGTGATTCTGCCAGGCCGCTTTTATACCATCGAAAATCGCTGGAGCGGCATTATGGGAATGGGAAGTGAAAAGATGCCGATCGTCAAGGCCGTAAATGATCACGTATTCTGCGCCGTCCGTATGAGTGGAATGGGCGTTGCGCTGGCTCCTATCGTAGGAGAACAGATCGCAACCCTGATGACAGGAGGTGAAGACAGCACAGACCTCGAAGAACTTACATCTTGACCAGCTTGAAGCCTGGTCCTCCTCCAATACGTATAAAATAGACGCCGCCGGATAACGCTGATAGATTGACAGGCGTGGATAAATCCGTCACTCTTACCGCCATTACCCGAAGACCTACCTGGTTATAAATTTCCATCAGGCTTCCAACCACCGCACGGTCCTGCACCACAACTGATACCATCCCGATCGCCGGGTTCGGACGAACCTCCGTTACCGTCATCGAGATCGTATTTCCACCCGACACTACTACGGGGCCCGTCACAGCCGCTGCCGCCGGAGAAGACAGCAACGCATGTCTGAACCCACCCGGAGCAAACAACGTCCGCATCCGATCCCGCTGACCACCGGTAAAGAGGTGCATCCCGATATCGTCCGTGAAGTCCATATAGTCCATATAAAGGTTTCCGTACTGCATATTCCCACAGGAAAGAACGACCCCGTTCGGATTACCATAAGTGGCTTCCTGCTGCTGAGGCGTATCACCCACCTCGTCGTCCCCGCAGGAGGCATCCCCCCAGATATGTATCAGGTTCATCCAATGCCCCACTTCGTGTGTCGCAGTCCGGCCAAGGTTATAGGGAGGCTGTGCCGTACCCTTCGTTCCAAAAGCCGTGTATTTGATGACCACTCCGTCTGTCTCCCTGGGACCACCCACCAGGCTCGAATAGCCCAATACACTTCCCGACAGATTACAAACCCAAAGATTTAAATAGCGATCACGGTCCCAGGCGTCATCCCCACCCCTCGAACCGAACTTGACGTCGTCATCGATCGTAAAAGAGGTGGCATTGGTATGCTTGCGGATAATACCGGTAGTCGTATGACCACCCGTATCGACCGTCGCCAGGACAAAGGAAAAACCGCAATCCGCGGCAAGGGAAGCGTAATAACCGGGAATCGCCGCCGTATCGGCATTGGTCTTGCCATAGTCGGCATTCAATACCTGCAGCTGCGATAGAACCTGCTCATCACTGATATTTTGCGAGGGGGAATTGTAAATGATATGCACGACAACAGGAATAGTTATGCGCGAAGGAGCGCTCTCTTTACCGCCCTGTCCATTGACGATGACAGAAGCCTTCCGTAGTTGCAAACGGGTGAATTGCTCGATGGCCTCAACCGAAGCGGCAAGCGTTGGATTTCCACTCAGCTGCTGCTGTCGGTAATCCAATGACCGGCAATCGCGTTGCGTCCAACCGGGTAGTGCAATCAACAATAATCCTACAAAGGGTAGAAAATTCTTCATTATACCTTCTTTTACGATAGGTATTTCATAGGGAAACAGCCATAGGAATCCTATAGCCCAGATTGAGCAATGTGTCTATTGGGCGTAACCCAATTAGGAAAAAGGATTAGTTATTCAGGGAGGATACTTCTTCGAGGAGGCCGGGAATAACACCCATGTGAGATAAAACTTGCGGATTGTTGGTGCAGGGGGTGGTATCCAGAATGATAAGCCGCTGTAAAACAATAAATTTTTTCTTAAATATGCAAGTTTTTTCTACATTTTTTACACATTCTGACCGCCAAAAACATATTCGAAGCTTATTTTTGCCTACATATGAACAGATCGATCGTTATTCTCAGCGCCCTCAGCCTGCTCTGCGCCTGCAACAATTCCTCCCATGAAGACGCTACGGCCACAGCGCCATCGACCCCCGATAACACTCCTCCCGCCATAAATTATACCGTCGTACGGACTCTCCCTCACGACACCAGCGCCTATACCGAAGGCCTCCTCTTCCACGACGGCCTCCTCTATGAAAGCACCGGCACCGAACCCGAAATGCCCGCCGACCGCCGCTCCATGTTCGGCACCGTCGACCTGGCCAACGGCAGGATCAGCCCCAAAGTCGAGCTGGACCGGAACAAATACTTTGGCGAAGGCATCGTCTTCCTCAAAGACAAGGTCTACCAGCTGACCTATACCACCAAGGTGGGTTTTATCTACGACGCCAAAACCTTTAAGAAGTTGGGAGAATTCACCTTCCCCAGCAAAGAAGGCTGGGGCATGACCACCGACGGGACGTATCTTATCATGAGCGACGGCACCAGCAATATCACCTACCTCGACCCCGCCACCTTCCGGCAGGTCAAAATCCTGGGCGTCACCGACAACAACGGCCCCGTCAGCAACATCAACGAGCTCGAGATGATAAAGGGCTATATCTACGCCAATCAATGGCAAACGAACTATATCATGAAGATCGACCCGGCCAGCGGAAAAGTAGTAGGAAAGATGAATATGGATAACCTCGTCGGCGACGCCCGCAACCGCTACCCCGGCGCCGAAGTGCTCAACGGAATCGCTTACGACTCCACAACCGACAAGATCTATGTTACAGGAAAGCTATGGTCGAATATCTATGAGATAAAGTTTCCTCTCTAGCTGACGCCGAAGCAGCGCCCCCCTACTTGGAGATCACATAAATCAACGAGCTGCACTTCGACTTGTCGACAAACGCCTTCATATTGGAGACCAGCCCATTCCATGCCGCCTTCACGTTATTCCCCTTTCCATTTTTATACTTCTCGCTCAGCATGCTGATGTAAAAGCTATCGAACCACATCGGCTGGCTATACTGCAATTGCAGACCATGCATATTCAACAATTGCTCCATCGCATCCGGCGAAAAATGATAAAGGTGCCTCGGCACATCATAAGCCGCCCAGAACCCCTCATAAATCCCCGCATCATATGACGTATAATTAGGAACCGCGATGAATATCCGCCCATCCCTCTTGATCAGCTTCTTCAGCTGCTCGATATAAGGATGCAGGTCATGCACATGCTCCAGCACGTGCCATAAGGTAATCGCGTCGAAGCTATCCGGTGGAAAAGAAAATAGATTCTCCATCCCTAACAGCTGTACCCGGTGGTCCGTCCTCGCCTTCTCCCTCGCCACATCATCCGGCTCCAGCCCCGTCACCTCCCAGCCCCGCTCCTGCATATGCGCGACAAAAGCACCCGTCCCAGCCCCAATGTCCAGCAGCTTCCCCTGCTTGGTCCGGGTAGCCGAGCTGATCAACCGGTACTTGGCGGACAATGTCTGTTTCCGCACCATATGATATAGCCGGTTGACCAGTCCCTGATTCGTATTGCTATGGGAGATGTAATTGTCGGACCGGTAATAAGGCCCGATCGTAGCCGCATCCGGTACATCCTGGGTAAATCTCAATCCGCACCCGACACATTCCCAGATCTCGAAAGTCTGATGCGATACCGTATAATCGACCGCCTTGATCGCCAGTCGTATATTCTCTGAATGACAAGAAGGACAGGAAATATAATGAATCAGGGACATAGTAATAAAAGGTAGGTAGACGCGGGGTTAAAATTTTAATTGATTGCCGATCGACCAGCCATGGGTATAAAAGTGCCAGCCCAGGACCGCCAGCGCAACCACCGCGATCACCAGCGCCCAAACCCACCAGGGCGCCCTCCGTCGATTGGCATTTTCCTCCAGCAGCCATTCGTTCATCTCGCCGCTGGTCCGCTCCCGGTCGCCCACCAGCAGGGTATGCTGTGCGTCCTGCCGGTTGACCCGCATAGCCGGCGTAGGTTGTAAAAAGAAGGCCGGCGCCTTGGCCGACTCGAACAAGACATTCCCCGAGCTATCCTTTCTCAAAACACCAACCCCATCCCAGCTGACCAGGTCCTCATTCTTAATCCTGTTACGAAGCTCGAAAGCGAACTCGCTGTACCACTTAATAGCCTCATAATCAAGTATATTTTTCTGAGATGCGAGGTAGGAGAAGAATTCTTTATCCGGAGCGTCAAAGTATTTGTCAAAGCGGAAACGATACGTCGGCGGCAGCATCGTACGTTCTGCCACGTCTACTTCAGCAGCAGAGGTCTCCAGGTAGATGGTGCCCAAACCCGGGATACTGATACTTCTATGTTGAAATAAATAGGCATTCAAGACCGCAAACATGGGCTGCTTTTTTATCGTTTTACCAAACCGTCGTCCAGTTCGGCTGCGAATCTAACTATTTCTGCCCAAACGTAAATATGATTCCCCCCAATACATTGAATCCATAGACCTGGTACTGATGCCAGCGCTCATATTTATTATTGAAGATATTATTCATCTGGAACCACAGATTCAGCTGCTTCAAGATCTTAAACTCCACCCCGGCATTCAAATCCGCCCCTCCATCTCCCTTAAACGCCTTCCCATCCCCCGTCAGATACCTCGCCCCGTCAAAGGCAAAGAAATCGACCTTCGCCCAGAAATCCTTAAAGGCCTGCCACTTGATATGCGTATTGAACTCCACCGGCAGCAGCCCATAAGCCTTTTGATTGAGCTTCAGATTCCGGTAATTGTGCAAGTCCAGACCAGCCGTAATATTCAGGTCTTCACCCTGGATATAGCTCAGCTCACCATGGATTTGCAGCGCATTCATCGAAGGCTCATAAAGCGCATAAAACGACTTCCCACCCCCTATCGAGTCATTCACGAATAAAGGCATGTTCTTGTACTGCTGGAATCCCACCTTGGCGGCATAGCTAAAGTGATTCGAAATAGACCCCTTGAACCCGCCATACCACTCCTGAACCCGCGTATTCAACAGCGAATCCGGCTGCCGTATCCAGGGATTGATCGACTGAAACCGCTGATACGACCCCTTGTCGTAATAACCGATCCAACCCAGCTGCAAAGTGAACCGCTGGTCGGACGTAGAGATATCCGCCAGGAAATTCGGCAGCAGATGGAAGGTCTTCTGGTCCCAGGACGGAGTCACCGCCGCCTGCAGGAAAAGATTCGTCGTCTTCACCAGGAACGCAGGATTGACCATGTAGATATTGTTGTTCTGCGTAATCGTAGCGCCCATCCTCGGCGAGCTGTAATGCGTCAAATCCGCGGTAAATCCCAG
>JAFDYG010000505.1 GCA_018267545.1 Bacteroidota bacterium | reverse complement strand
TTGTATTCTAGACAAAGTTGTCTAGATTTTTAAATCTTAGGTTATGAAGCAGCCAAGGGGACAGCAGGTGATCGATAAAATAATGGAGACGGCCAACCGGCTTTTCTACCGGCAGGGTTATAATACGACCGGAATTAATCAAATAATCGAGGAGGCGGGGGTGGCGAAGGGGTCGGTATATCAGCATTTTCCGTCGAAGACGGATTTGCTGGTGGGGTATATCGAGCTGAATCATCAGGGGTGGTTTAATAGATTGAAAACGCATGTGGATGGGGTCGAAGATCCGAAGGAGAAGCTGTTGGCGATTTTCGACTATCACATCGGCCGGCAGGAGTTTCGGGAGTATGGTGGGTGTCCTTTTATCAAGGCAAATGATGAGGCTGGTGCGGGGGAGCCGCGGGTGTTGGAGCAGATACAGGTGGTTAAGCAACATTTCAGGGATCTTACGGCAGAGCTAGTGGCTGGTTCGGGTCATAAGGGGATATTGACGGATCAGGAGCTGACGGACTTGATTTTCGTCCTGGTCGAAGGCGGCAGTGCTGCGGCTTCGGTTTTCAAGAACACTAGTGATCTAGAATCAGCAAAGCAAATCATAAAAAAATTGATATAGAATGAAACCTTTAAAAAATAAATGGCTGGAGCTGGCGATAGTGTTGGCTGCGCCGTTACTGTCGGTTATAGATGTATTTATTATCAATGTGGCCATCCCGGCGATCAAGAAGGGAGTGCATGGGACCGATGGAGAGGTTCAGCTTGTGATTGCGGGTTATCTGCTGGGGTACGCTGCGTTTCTTATTACGGGGGGAAGGGCCGGTGATCAGTGGGGGCGGAAGAAGGTGTTTTTCTGGGGGATGCTTGCGTTTACGATTACTTCGGGGCTTTGCGGTATTTCGACGACGCCGTTGCAGCTGATCGTTACGCGGTTCTTTCAGGGATTGAGCGCGTCGTTTATGGTGCCGCAGGCGATCGCTTTTATCCAGGTGCTATTCACCGATACGAAAGAGAGGGCGAAGGCGTTTGGTCTTTTTGGGATTACGCTTGGGGTGGCGGCGATGATTGGCCAGGTGCTGGGAGGGTATCTATCCGACACGCATTGGGCGATCGAGGGGTGGAGGTTGATCTTTTTTATAAATATACCGATCGGGGCGGTGACGCTTATTGCGGCTCATTTGTACCTGACGGAAACGAATAAACGTTCGAGCAGTAAGTTTGATTACTCTGGGATAGCGATATTGACGTTGGCCTTGTTCAGTCTTATTTATCCGTTGATACAGGGGCGGGAGGCTGGATGGCCGCTTTGGAGCATTGGGCTGATCGTGCTTTCGTTTGGGATATTTATTTATTTTATCCAGAATCAAAAGAAGAAGCTTCGGGAGAACAACAATCCTTTAATCGACGTGCGGCTATTTAAAATAAGGGATTTCAATATTGGATTGGTGGCGGTGCTGTTTCATTTTATGCTGCATACTTCTTATTTGCTGATGAGCGCCGTGTATTTACAAAACGGGCTGGGGGTTTCGGCGGTAGAATGCGGATTGTACTTTGTCGCGCCGGGTATTTTGTTCATGGTTTCGTCTTTTGTGGCGTCCAGGATGATCGTGCGGTTTGGGAAGCGTGTGTTGCAGGTAGGAGCGTTGATTATGGCTATCGCCTTTTTCCTGCAGATGAATATATGGAGGCCGGGGACGAGCACGGGCCTTATTATACTGCTCATGAGCGGCTGGGGGCTTGGAAATGGGCTTGTTCTTCCTTCTTTGCTGAATCTTGCGCTTAAGAATGTGCCGACTGAATATGCGGGCGCTGCGGCGGGTGTTTATTCGACGTTTCAGCAGACTGCTTCGGCGTTGGGAGTGAGCATTATCGGCGGGGTATTCTTTTATTTTGCGCGGGAAGGGTGGCAGTCGGCGTATCATGCGGGAATACTGATGATCTTGTTTTGTGTGATCATGGTGAGTTTTATGTTGTATTTGTTGCCCGATGGACAATCGATGGAAAAACCGACGCTTGCAGTAGAGTGATTTGTGCATGGATTTAGCTATTATTGGGGATGCATAGTCAAAAGAAACATTTCGAGGTATTGGATGGGCTTAGGGGGATTGCGGCGTTGGGGGTTGTGGTATTTCATTTTATGGAGGTGATCGAGCCGGAGAGTGCGAAGAATATTATCGGGCATGGATTTCTGGCGGTGGATTTTTTCTTTTGTCTTTCGGGGTTTGTTATCGCTTATTCGTATGATGATCGTATCGTGAGGCTGGGGCTTCGGGAGTTCTTTCGGTCGAGGATCATCCGGCTGCACCCGTTGGTGGTTTTCGGGTCGGTGCTGGGGTTGCTGGGTTATCTTTTTGACCCGTTTGGGGGGCAGCTGCCGGGTGCTTTTAGGATTGCATGGTTATTTGTGGGTTCTGTTTTGCTGATTCCGTTGCCGGCGATGGCTGACCGGGCGTATAATCTTTTTGGACTGAATGCTCCGGCGTGGTCGTTGTTTTGGGAGTATGTGGCCAATATTTGTTATGGCGTTTTTCTTTCGAGGATGAAGAGGCGCTATTTGTCGATATTGATTGTTCCGGCTGCGGCTGCGATTGGCTGGGTTATTTATAAGGAGGGGTCGTTGCTGGGGGGATGGAATGGGCTGACGTTTTGGGATGGGTTCGTGCGTGTTTCTTATTCTTTTTTAGCGGGGATGGTTGTGTATCGTTATGGATGGGGTGTGAAGAACAGACTTGGGTTTTTGATTATGTCTGCGATGTTGGTGGTGGCTTTTTTGGTTCCTTTTTCGAAATGGAATTTGTTGTCGGAGGGATTGATCGTTTTGGTTTATTTTCCTTTGATCGTTGCTTTGGGGGCTGGGGCTATTGTGTCGCCCAGGGTGGAGAGGGTTTGTTTGTTTTTTGGGAAGCTGTCTTACCCGCTTTATATGAGTCATTATTGGGCGATATGGATTTTTGCCGGGTATTATAGTAAGTATAAGCCGGGTGGGGTTGAGCTGTTGTTGGTGGTGCTGGGGGGGATTGTGTTTTTGGTTGGTTTGGCTTATGCGGTGATGGTTTTGTTTGATGTGCCGGTGAGGCGGAGGCTTAAGTTTTTGCTTATGTAAACAAATCTTCCATCAATATTTCGGCTTGTATACGTCCAAGGTAGTATTCATTTCTCCGGGCGCCATATGTGGTTATCATGGTGGGGAATATAGTCTTTTTTGTACCTGTTTCGGCCCGAAATACATTTACTTTCATGTCCAGCTCGGCGGCGTATTTTTTATCAATTACGAACTCACTGCTTGAGAATTTCATTTCGCACATATTGATGCAACGGTCCTGACGATCCAATAATAAGTCAATCTGTGCTCCTTGTGTCCCTTTTCCAGGAATATGCCGCCAGGTCGATGAATTAGTCAATACGCCTTCGATTCCAAGTTTACGCCTGATCTGCAAAACATGCTTTTGGCAAACGGATTCAAACGCAAATCCGCTCCATATTATATAAGCAGGCGTCCCGAATTGCCGGAGCCAGGCGCCGTCTGTGATATCTTTCGCATGTTCGATGAATTTCAGATAGAATAACGAGTATTCGTCCGAGAGCTTATAAATGCTTTCGTTGGTATTTTTTTGGAATGGAATATAACGGGTAATAAAACCGGATTCTTCCAGTTCCTGTAGTATCCTCGATGTTGTACCTCCCGAAGTAAAGCTGCATTCGGTGATAATTTCGTTGCGGTTGAGGCCGAGTCCCTTTGAGGCCAATGCCCGGATCACAAGCTCATGGTTTTCTGAATGAGCAAATAGCGATTTGTATAGGTTGTTAAACTCATTTTTCAAAGGTCCGTCTTTAGTAAAACAGAGCCGGTCAATTATTTGAGCTGTGCTTTCTCCAGGATTAATATTTCGTAAGTAGTGCGGTATGCCGCCCATGGCCATATAGAGTTGCAGCTGGCTATATTGGTCGAGTATGACACCTTTGCTTTGCAAGTACTGCTGGGTTTCCGCCAGAGTAAATGGTAATAATCGTATAGTTTGAGTAACCCGGTTATGCAGGCCACCACGGTTGTTGATGATTTTGTCAATCATCCAAGATGCGGCCGATCCACAGATGATTACTTTTAAATTTGGTCTTTTGGACGCAAAAGCATTCCACCAGTGGTCAAAAGCTTGTAGAAAACCGGATTTGCGTGATTCGATCCACGGAAACTCATCGAAAAATATAACTGCGGGTTTATCGGAAGGAAGTGTGCTGATGAAGGATTCCAACATCATAAACGCCTGCAGCCAATTAGCTGGTATAGCTAAAGCCACGGGGCTTTTTGTAGCCAATTGAAGAGCCTGACTGAAATTTTCAAGCTGAATCTTCATCGTGGCTTCGTGGATACCAGTAAATTCAAATACAATCGTATCCTTAAGGAAGGTTCGTACAAGGTAAGTTTTGCCTACACGGCGACGGCCATAAACGGCAATTAGTTCGGGTTCGTTGGTTGCTAACCTCGCAGCCAGCATTTTTTGCTCTACTCTTCGCCCAATGATAGTCATGCGTGTTATTTCGAGCCAAAATTACGATTTTATCATGATTTTGGACGGGAATGGAGGAGTATAAGTGTCCAAAATTTGTTTATTTTGAAGATTTTGGATGAGTATGATAATTATAATTAGTCAATTGATTGATTATTATATAGTTGCATATTAAAGGGAGGTGTTGGAGGGATGGAAGTTTGGGAGTAGGATTTTAGAAAGTCCTTTTTTGGATAATGGCCATCAGCTCGTCTCTGAACTTGTCGCCGATGGGAATTTGCTTTTGGCCGATGTAGATAGAGCTGGCGTGGATTTTACTCAGCTGCTTTATATTGACGATAAAAGAATTGTGTACCCGGGTAAAGGGCGGGTTCAATTGGGCTTCGATATCCTTTAGCCGGCGATAGGTTAAGATTTCGCGTTTCTGGGTTACGATCTTTACGTATTCCTTCTGGCTTTCGAAGTAGAGTATTTCGGCGAGCTGGATTTTGTGTAGCTCGGAGCCTGTTTTTACAAAGAAGTATTCCTCTTCCTTTTTCTCCGCCGGCAGCAGGTTTTGAAAATGGTTCTCGATCTTTTTTGTGGAGGCGATGAATCGTTTTAGGGTGATGGGTTTTAGCAGGTAATCAATCGTATTAAAGGAGTAGCTTTCTGCTGCGTGTTCTTTATAGGCCGTGGCAAAGACGATTGCGGTGTCGGGTGACAGCAGGCCTGCCAGCTCCATTCCGCTAAGCAAGGGCATTTCTATATCCAAAAAGATAAGGTCGACGGAGTTGTTTTTTAAAAACGAAATGGCGTCCAGCGCATTCAGGCATTTGGCGAGCAGCTGCCAGCCCGTCGTCTGGCCGATGAGCACTTCCAGAAGGTTAACCGCATTGGGTTCGTCATCCACTATCATACATCGTAGGTTCATGACAAGGGTATTTTTAGGAATGCCGTAAAATATTTGATGTCGCTGCGGGTATTTAGCTCGAAGTTGGTCCCATAGAGCAGTGATAGCCGCTGTTTGAGATTTTTTAATCCTAATCCGTTGGGTTGGGTCTTGCCGGGGTGCTGGTTGATAGTGTTGCTGGTTTCAAAGATGATGTAGCCGTCTTTTTCGACGATCCTGATCCGGATTTGGTTGTCGCCGCTTATTTTGTCGATGCCGTGCTTGAAGATGTTTTCGACGAAGGTCATCAGGAGCATAGGTGGAAGCTGGATGCCTGGTTTGAAGCTTTTTAAAAATTCGATTTGCGGTTCGGGCAATATTCGGATTTTTTCCAGGGCGATATAGTTTTCCAAAAACTGTACTTCGGTTTCTATGGGAACCAAGTCTTCGATATTCTGATCGATAAAGTAGCGCATGATCTCGGAAAGCCGTTCGATGAGCAGGGCGGTGCGGGGTGCTTCCATATAGGCTTCGTAGTACATGTTGTTGAGGGTATTGAAGAGGAAGTGGGGCTGCACCTGGGCCTTCAGGAGCTTTAGCTCGAACTGGCTTCGTTGCAGCAGGGCCTCTTCGGATTGCTGCTTCACCGCGAAATAGGCGATTGCCAGCCGGATGACCAGGCTCAGCACAAAAATCGTTACACCGGAGAGGAAGAAGGATAGGTGGGTGGCTGTGTCCTGGATACGGAATGTTTTGTGAAAGTACTGGCTGCTGATATAAAGGGAGATATAGCCTTTTACAAATCCGGCTATTGCTACGAGCAGGATTGCTCCTGCGGTATAAAGGATGTAGCGTTTCTTTTGGAAAAACCGGGGATACAGGAAGTGGATATTTCCATAGATGATGAGGGCGTAAAAGCAGACGCCGTTGAGCGAAAAGAGCGCCGAGCCTGCGACGCCATCCGAGGACAGCATCGAAATGAAGCTGATCAGCAGGATGGCCAGCCATACCAGGTATTGCAGCTGGGTGAGCGTCATTTTTCCTTTTGATAAATAACTCATACGGTACTGCAAAGTAATTTATTTCAAAGAGGATCGGGGGGAGATTCAATGAATTTACCTTTTCGCTCAATGTACCTGGGATCGGCTGTTTGTTTAGTCTGCGGGCGGGCGGGTTGAATTGTCGGATGCGGCGCGGGGATGCGGGGGTATTTTGGTCGTATGAAAAAACTATCCGCGTATATGGGCGTTCTGCTTTTGGGCGTGGTTCCGGGCGTACTGGCGCAAACGCCTGCCAAGGATTCGGCTTTTTTGAATAGTGTAAAGGTATTTAAAGAGGTGGAGGTAGTGGGTAAGGGACCTGCTATTCGAAGCGGGCTAGATAAGAAAGTCTTTTCGGTCAACCAGAGCCTGGTAAGTGCGGGCGGTTCGGCGGTCGACCTGTTACAGAACGTTCCGAGCTTGCAGGTGGATCGTAATGGCAATATCAGTCTTCGAGGGGCGACGAATGTGAAAGTGCTGGTAGATGGGAAGCCGTCGCTGATCAGCGGCGGGTCCGTTGCGCAGGTCTTGCAATCGATTCCTGCGGCTTCTATTGAAAGAGTCGAGGTTATTACCAATCCTTCGGCGAAATATGACGCCGAAGGGCAAGGGGTGATCAATATTATTTTGAAGAAGGGCTTGAAGACTGGTTATGGCGCGGTAACGGCATCGGCTGGTACGAGGATGAATTATAATGCTGGGGCTAGTCTTAATTATAAGACTGGAAAAGTGGATCTGTACGGTAATTATTCCTTTCAACACAGGAATACTTACAGCAATGGTTTTCAAAACATGGTTTATTTAAATTCGGGAGGGCCTACTTATTATTCCAATGAGCTGTTCCCGTCGACGACGATCAGCAATGTGCATGTGGCGCAGGGAGGGGTTGACTGGAGGTGGAGTGTGAAGGATTTGCTGAGCGTTACCGGGTTGTACAATGCTTCAACCACAGGGCGCCGGGAATATTTGACTGTCGACAATCTGACGAAGCAGCAGACACCTGTGGAGCTTAGCAATCGGGCCAATAACACGGATGGATGGAATACCAGCTGGGGGGGAACTATAGATTGGGTGCATAAATTTAAAAAGCCGGGGGCTGAGCTGGATTTTGATTTTGCCTTTTCTGCTGGTTCTGGCAATAGCTTCTATGTGTATGATGCCAGCGTTTTCAATGTCGATGGGCAGGCGGTCAAACCAGTGCCGGATGTGTTGCAGGATATGAAAGGGGGAAGGAATAAGCGTTACAATATCCAGCTGGATTATACGCTGCCTCTTGGTAAGGGGGGCTGGTTGGAAGCGGGCGTGCGTACTCAGCTGAGTACGGTTAATAACCGGCAGTGGGATGCACGGTTGGATACGTCCAGTGGGGGGTATGTGACTGATTATTCGTTGGTTAATTTTTTTGAGAGCAACAGCTGGGTGCATGCAGTTTATGTCAATTATCGAAAGCAGATTGGACCTTATTCCATTCAGGCCGGGCTGAGGGGAGAAGCGGGGCGGTTTGCGGCTACAGTGCGAAACTACGATTCTGCTAGGGGGCTGGTTGGGATGCCTATCAACGTCAATACAAACGGGTTCTATCCGGCCCTGTTCGTAACCCGGCAGCTAGAGCATGCTCAACAAGTGCAGCTAAGCTATACGCACCGGATTAACAGGCCGACTGCCAGGGAGCTCAATCCTGCCCAGGACGTATCCGACCCGGTCAACTATGATAGGGGAAATCCGGCGCTTCAGCCCGAGGATCTCTACTCCATCGAAGGGACCTATAAGAAGAATTGGTCTGGTGCATATGTTACGGCTGGGCTTTATTACAACCAGGTGAATAATGTAATCAAGCATATCCAGGTCGACCCTGTGGGTGATGTCACCATAACGATTCCAGAAAACCTCAGGCGGGCGATCAATACCGGGTTCGAGCTGATCGGCAATTGGCGGGTCTCGGGGTTCTGGAGCTTGACCGCGAATGTCAACGTCTATGAACGGATAAATTCGGGGGCGGCGCAATATGGGATTAAGGCTACCAGCGGTATCAGCTGGAATGGGAATGTGACCAGTGATTTTTCGCTGGCGAAGGGGCTTAGTTTGCAAGTAAGGGCGGACTATAAGGCCAGCGAAGTGATTTTGCAGGATAGGTATCGCCGGGCTTATGGTTTCGATGCCGGGGCGAAGTACGATTTTTGGCGTGACAGGGCTACGCTGTCTTTTAGCGCCAGGGATATATTCAGTACCCGGCGGCCGGCGTTTTTGCGGACTAGCGATGCACTGTTATTGGACTGGCAGCGGGTTACGTATAGCGCGAGGGCTTTGCTGAGCTTTACGTGGCGCTTTGGTAATAGTGCCAGTGAATCGAAACGGGGGAAAAGGTCGGAGGATGAACAGGGGAAAAGGATCGAGAATAGATAAGGAGTCCGGGGGCGGAGCCTGGGGGCGCTTATTTGGACCGGGTAATGGTCAGGTCGGCGAAATCGGGATTGAAAGAGGGAATGATGACGCCGTTTTTGGAATAGATTTCAGATGGGGTCAGCTTGACTTTGATCGTTTGGTCTTGTTGCGGTTTGATCGTGATGATTTTTTCGAGGCGATCGCGGTGAAGGCCGATGCACTGGATCGTGACATAATATTTGCCTGGGGGGACGTCGGGAACGGTGATGCTTTGGTCGCTGTTGGCGGCAAATACCTTGTGAACGATGCCGGCGCCGGTGTGATCGAAGCGATCGAAGATGATGAGGATGGAATCTCTTGCTTCCAGGCCGGATATCAGGTTTTTAAACTGGAAGCGGGCAACTCCTGTATTTGTTGATACGTCGCTACGGAGTATTTTGGCGACTTCTTTGGGTCCTGGACCGGATGCGGCCTGTGATGTAAGGGCGGCAAGAAGGAGAATAGAGGTAAGCATTCGTCTCATAGGTGTTCGTTTTAATATTAGTAAGTGTTAGTGATTTGAACGTAACCGTACTAAGTGTTTACACTTATGTTCGTTGCCTTGAAAGCGTATGACGTATCTTTCCTATATGCTAAAACGATATCTGCTGCTGCTGTTCGCTGCATCTGTTTGCGCGACGTCCTATGGTCAAAAGTTCCTTGTCAGTTTCCCCTCTACTGCTTTGAGCGGGACATTTAGCGGCAAGGTGATTCTCTACCTGAACAAGGAGAACAAGAATCCAAAGAATGCAATGGTTGGCCTCGATTATTTTCCCTGCTTTTCGATAGAAGTGCGGGATGTGAAGCCGGGTTCTGTCGTTGTTTTTGACGACAAGGCGGTGAGCTATCCTGCCAAGCTATCCGATATAGAAAGGGGAGAATATTATGTGCAGGCTGTTTGGGATCGGAACCTGGGGGGCAGGGCGATCTCGGCGAGTCCGGGCAATCTTTACTCCGCGTCACAAAAGGTCCAGATCACAAAAGATGCGAATGCCTCGTTCACGCTTAGCTGCGACCAAGTGGTGCCGCAGGTGAAATTCACCGATACGAAGTTTGTAAAGGAGCTGAAGGTTGCTTCGCCGCTGTTGTCGAAGTTTCAGGGAAGGGAGATGACGGTAGATGCTGCGGTGCTGTTGCCGAAGGGTTATTATAGCGAGCCGGAGCGGAAATTCCCGGTGGTGTTTTCGGTCTTTGGGTATGGCGGGGACTATCACCGGTTTTCGGGCGATACGGGGACTTTTAGCCGACCGGTGGATACGGTAGAATGTATCACGGTGTGGCTGGATGGAAATTGTCCCGGTGGACATTCCGTCTATGCGAATAGCGATAACAATGGTCCGTGGGGGGATGCGCTGACGAAGGAGCTTATTCCACAGCTCGAGAAAACTTATCGCTGCAATGGCGCAAGATTGCTGACTGGGCATAGCAGTGGGGGATGGACGGTGCTGTGGCTTCAGACGCATTACCCGGAAGTTTTTGCGGGATGCTGGTCGAGCTCGCCGGACCCGGTGGACTTTCGCAGCTTTCAGCGGATCAATCTTTATGAAGACGAGAATGCTTATTATAGAAAGAATGGGAGTATGAATGCGATGGCGACGATTGCCGGGGCTTTTCCTGTTGCGACGACGAAGCAGTGCTATCAGCAGGAGCTGGTGGTGTATAGGGGTGAGCAGATGCATTCGTTCAACTATGTGTTTAGTGCAAAGGGCGCGGATGGTCTGCCTGTTCCGATATGTGACCCGGTGACGGGGGCTATCGACAAGGCTTGCTTCGAGCATTGGAAGTCTTATGATATCTGTGCGTATCTGCGGGGGAACTGGCCGGCGTTGGAGAAGGGGCTGCAGGGGAAGATCAGGGTATCGATAGGGAATCAGGATAATTTTTTGTTGAATTATGCCGTGCGGCTGCTGGATGGGGAGATGAAGAAGCTGGATACGCGATTTGTGTTCGAGTATTATCCGGGGGACCATTTTACGATCAATACGCCGGAGTACCAGGGGGCGGGGGCGAAGTTTTTGGAGGGTAGGTATGCGCAGTGGAAAGGAATGAAGTAAACAACTTTAAATAAAAATTCAATGAAGGCTTATTTGTTTGTCCTATGCGTTATGGGGCTGTTGGCTCAGCGTGTATTTGATCGGGAAGGTAGCGCTGATCTTCTAAGCTTCGACCGTAGTTTACAGCTGGATGCAGCTCCTGACACAACGGCGAATGTAAGTTTGGCCGATTTCGATGGCGATGGCCACCTTGACATCTTATTGGTTAAAGGAAGGCATTGGCCTATGATCGATAGGGTGCTGCTGGGTGGTGGTAAGGGCACTATACGAAGTGCTTATAATCTAGGGGAGGTAGCAGACCGTTCATATACTGGGGCTGTGGCTGATTTCAATGGAGATGGCTTTCCCGATATTGCGGTGAGCAATGATGACCCGGACCGGAAATTGGTTTATTTTAATGATGGGAAGGGGAATTTTAAAATTGGGTCTGAATTCGGGATGCCTGAGTGGCCGACGAGAAATATATCGATCGCCGATGTCAATGGCGATGGGTTGCCGGATATTGTTTTGGCGAACAGAGGCGATATAAGAAAGACGTCCAATTATGTCTGCTTAAATAAAGGGAAAGGGCGATTTAGCACCGATTGTATTTCTTTTGCTCCCTATCCTGCTACGACGATTTTCCCTGCCGATATCAACAAAGATGGTTACGTCGATATGGTCGTGCCGTATCGTGACAGCGGGCAGAGCTATGTGTATCTGGGCGGCTCGGATGGACAGTTTCCTGAGAGTCGTCGTATTCCGTTCGGGCCGGCGGGTGCTACGATTCGCTTGGCGGCAGCGGCAGATTTTAATGGAGATGGGATGGCTGATATCGTGACGGTGGATGAAAAGAAAGGAGTGAATCTTTATTTCGGACAAAAGGGGGCGACGTTTTCTGCGGGTGTTTCGCTGGCTGATTCGAAGCAGGTTCCTTATGCGTTGGCGATTGCCGATTTGAATAAGGACGGAAAGATGGATATCATCGTGGGTCATGTGGGGGCGCCGTCGACGGTGTTTTTTAATGATGGGAAGGGGCGAGGTTTTACGGCGGTTTCTTTTGGGGATGCGGAGGGGACTGTTTATGGGTACGCTGTGGGGGATTTCAATGAAGACGGGGTACTCGATATTGCAGCTGCGCGATCGGGGGCGACTAGTATTTTATACTTTGGTCGTACCAAATAATGGCGATCGTGGAGGATGAGATGCTCATTGGTGCGAAAATCTCATTTGAAGAGAATGCCAGGAGAGGTAAAGAGATTCTTGCGAAGCGAAAAGAAATTTCCTTTGAAAGAGCTTTGGCGCAAATTCAATGGTTAAAAGCGAATTCGAAGGTAGGGCAGTCATTAAAGAAGAGCAGGTTGAATTTCTAGAGTCAGATAAAAGGGAGCTGTGACTTGTCATTTGTCGTTCTCACCAGGATAAGTACCTTTATTCAAGACGGCGTGCATGATCTTCTTTTTATTTCTATAATAGGTTACAATCTCAATCGGCAATGGGTGATTTGAATGAATAATGAAATCTGAATACCATTGACTTCCTTGCCAAATAAATGGGATTTTTCGAGTAGTGCCGTTCTCATGGAATCGGCAAAAGATAACAGAGCCGGGGGCGCGTAGCTTTTCAAATGGCTTTATTTTTCCTGTACTATCATGCCTTGTTATATCTAATTGGATAGAGTAAAAATGTAAGCTATCATGTGCTGTTCCGATCCGGGTGATGGAATATCTCCAAAACGATCCACCTTTAAAGATTGAATCTATGGCGCCGGGTACATAAATGTACGCATTCTGTTTAGTAGAAAGAGTGTCTGTAGTCCGTATTAGTATAACACCATTAACTCCTCGAGAGCCATATATGGCAATTGCGTCGGAATCCTTTAAAATCTGTAATGAAAGGACTTTCTTAGGATCTAGAGTAGAAAGAGCATTCCCGATATATGGTTTGCCATTAATAATAAAAAATGGGTCCTTGGTATCTGCGATCGAGTTTTGACAGATGATTCTAACCGTAACTCCTGTCGGTGTTCTCTTTCCAGTGTCTATTACATCGCTGGATTGTCCAAATGCAGACATTGAGATGCAACATAATAGTGTGAATACTAATCTCATATTCTCTCAACATTTATTAAAAGCTACTAAAAATCTATTTGTAACCTAATTTTTGTGATAAGAGTTGAATGAACATTCGATATGTCGGGATGAATAGAGTAATTAGATGGATAAATGCTCTCGGCAAGGGTTGGTGGGGGAGAAAAATTATTGAATGCCCCGCTTCTTTTGGGAAGCGGGGCATTTTTGTGAGCGGTGTGTTGGGTGCGGGGTGGATTATTTGGAGATGTTGAGGGAGGATTTGGGGGCGCCGTATTTGAAGTCGGCGGTGTTGGGGGATAGGGAGGGGGAGGTTTGGGCGAGGTTGATTTGTTTGGTGCGGTCCCCGTTTATGGAGAACAGGAGTGCGGGCGGGGTGGGGGATTGGAGTTTGGTGAAGGTGAGCTGCTGGCTGTTTTCGATGTTGATGAGGGGTTGGGTTTGGTCGCAGGAGAGGGTGACGTTGGTCAGGGCGATGTTTTGGGCTTCGATGATGTCGGCGCCGCGTTTGGCTTTGATGATGACGTTTTCGAGGGAGATGTCGCGGATGCTCATTTCGGGGAGGCCGCGGATGATCATGGCGCGTTCGGCGCCTTCGCAGACGAGGTTGCTGATGTAGAATTTGCGGAATTGGGGAGTGCCTTCGCCCACGGGGGGGATGTCTACTTTTCCGTTTGTTTGGGCCAGGGTGGGGGCCTTGGTGAAGTAATACATGTCGAAGAGGATGGCGTCGTGGACGATGTCGTGCATGTTGATGTTTCGGATGTAGATGTTTTCTACGATGCCGCCGCGGCCGCGGACTGTTTTGAAGCGGAGGCCGTTGTCGGTGCCGATGAAGGTGCAGTCGTATACGAAGATGTCGTGGGCGCCGCCGGACATTTCGCTGCCGATTACGAAGCCGCCGTGCGCTTTGTAGACGACGTTGTTTCTTACGACGATGTATTGGGAGGCTTTGCCTACGCGGCGTCCTTCTTCGTCTTTGCCGGATTTTATACAGATGCCGTCATCGCCGCAGTCAAGGGTGCAGTTTTCGACGAGCACGCGGGAGCAGGATTCGATGTCCATGCCGTCGCCGTTTTGGGCGTTTGCTTCGTTGCGGACGCGGACGCCGTTCAGGGTGAGGTCTTCGCATTGGAGGAAGTGGAGGCACCAGGCGGGTGAGTTTTGGAAGCAGGTGTTTTGGAGGAGGACCTGTTTGCAGTTATTTAGTACGAGGAGGTTGGGGCGGAAGAAGTCTTTGATATTTTCATAATCTTTTATGGAGGAGCCGACTTGGGAACGGATGGCGTCGAGGGAGCCGCCGCTGGGAGCACGGGTGGGGTCTTTTAGCTGGGCTCCGCGGGCGTAGCTTTCGGAGGGGTACCAGGTTCTTCCGTCGTTGCTGATGACGCCGGTGGCGGT
Organism: Bacteroidota bacterium; assembly: GCA_018267545.1. Taxonomy (GTDB): domain Bacteria; phylum Bacteroidota; class Bacteroidia; order Chitinophagales; family Chitinophagaceae; genus Puia. The sequence goes on along the minus strand of JAFDYG010000505.1, from coordinate 75,062 downwards.
CATTTGTTTCCATTCGTTCTCGGTGACGCGGTCTTTACCCATTGCGCGCCAGACTTCGCCGTGGCCGTCGACTACGCCTTCGCCGGTGATGGCGATGTTGGTAAGGTTGGTGCCAGAGATGGGGGATTCGTTACGGATGGCTTTGTGGCCTTCGAAGTTGCCTTCTATGAGGTGGTATTGAGATTTGTCGGCGGTAAATTGCAGGAGCGCGGAGCGGCTGATGTGCAGGTTTACGTTGCTTTGCAGTACGATGGGGCCGCTGATCCAAAGACCCTGGGGGATGAGCACTACGCCGCCGCCTTTGGCGCTACAGTCTTTGATGGCGTTGTTGATGCTTTCGGTGCAGAGGGTTAGCCCGCCGTTTATGGCGCCGTATGCGACGACGTTAAAGGTGTCGGCTTTGAAGGTGGGTTTTGCTGCCTGGGGTAGGTGCGACCAGGAATATGCTTCTGTAGACTGGGCGTGTGCGTGCAGAAGAGATATGCTGATAAAGAGGAGTAGAGTAGTTGTCTTCATGTATTTCGAGTTCATTTGTGAGGTGTTTGTATTCTTTCGGCTAGCTCGAGCTTTTGTTTTCGTATTTCCGCCAGTACCAGCTCGGCCATGCGTCTGGCGCCCAGCTCGTTGAAGTGGGTATTGTCATGCGAGCCGGTGGGGTAGTGCGGATTTTCTAATGAATCGAGCTGCATAAAGAGCAGCTTTGAAGATTTGGGGCCCAGCTCATCCAGGAGGTTACGGCTTGCTGCGTCCAGGTCGATGACGGGGACATCGTATTGCTTGCCTATTTCCCAAACGGCGGCGGTATATTCCTTGTGTGTTTCCTTGATATGTCCATTGGCATCGAAGGACATTCTTGTAACGGGTGTGATGAGGATGGGGATTGCTTTTTTATTTCTCGTTTCGGTGATAAACCGGGTCAGGTTCGTCTTATAGTCCGGTACTGGTGTGTAGCGGTCTTTGTATTGCGGTTCTTTTGCTTCATCGTTGTGACCGAATTGGATGAGCACGTAGTCGCTTTCGCTAAGGCTGTCGGCGACGCTGGTCCAGCGGCCTTCGCTGATAAAGGTGCGGGTGCTGCGTCCGCCTCTCGCCCTATTTTGTATGGATACGGTGGAATCGAAGAAGTCGGCAAAGGGCATGCCCCAGCCGGTGATGGGAGACCGGTCATGGGTATAGGGACACATGGTAGAATCTCCGACCATCCAGACGCGTATGTTTTTCTTCGGGGGATTGATTGTGATGAATACGCACAATAATCCCATCATGTAGTGTTTCATTTCCATGTTATAAAACCCATTTCTTTTAGCCACATCTCACAGAGGGTTGTCCATAAGGCGGTGGAGCCAGGGTTGTTGTTGGTGCCGATCGCGTGTCCACCCTGCGGGAATACGTGAAAGGATGCGGATACTTTGTTTTGGAGCAGCGCCTGGTAAAACAATAGGCTGTTGATGGGCGGTACTGTTTTGTCGTTAATGGCGTCTGCTATAAAAGCGGGCGGCGTATGCGCGTCGACTCCGTTTTGGGTAGAGTATTTTTTTATCAGCTCTGCGGAAGGGCTGGGGCCCAGCAAGTTGCTGCGGCTGCCCTTATGCGCGTATTCGCCGAGGTCGATGACTGGTGATACGAGGATCATGAAGTCGGGGCGGAAAGAAATCCCATCGAGGGTATCGCCGATGGCGGAGAGGTCTTCCGCATGGGTAGCTACCAGGGAGGCCAGGTGACCACCTGCGGAAGACCCTTGTACGCCTATCTTATCAAGGTTGAGGCGCCATTTTCCTGCGTTGGCCCGTACGATTCGCATGGCTCGTTGTGCGTCTTGCAGGGGACCGGTTTCACGTTGCTTCAGGTCCGGTGATGTAGGAAGCCGATAGTTGACTACAAATGCTGTTGTGCCCATCATGTTGAACCATTTGGCCAGCTGGAAGCCACCCAGCACATAGGTCAGGTGGTCATAGCCGCCGCCGGGGAAGATGAGGATGGCGCTTCCGTTGTTGTCGTCTTTCGATGGAAAGAAGGCATACATGCCGGGGTCCATTATGCGATAGGCCCTTTCATTGATTATGCTGTCTTTTAGCGGCAGACCTTTTGTATTGGGCATCTTCCCCTTTGGCCAGAGCGGAATAAATTCCTGGGCCTCGGTTCTCCAAGCAAAAAACAACAAGAGTATCGCGGTCATCCTCGTTCTCATCTAGTATCCGGGGTTTTGGGGTCTCAGGTTGTTATTGGCGTCGATGGAAGCCTGGGGAAAGGGATATAGCTCGCTATGTCCTGCCACATAGCCAAAACCATAGTAATTGACGAATGTAGTGGTGATGGCGGTATAGCCGCGCCAGGACAGCTTAAAGAACGTGAGTGTCTTGACCGGCCCCAGGGTCGCGGCATAGTTTGCTGCGATGGCTGCCGACGAAGTCGCCGGGGCGTAGTAGGAGCTGGTGAAGACCGCGCTGGTGGTTGGGGCCGGCTGTACGTTGATCGTGCTGCCTGCTGTGGTTACGACGGAATAAACAGAAAACAGCGAATCGGGCAGGTGCGAACCCAGGGTATAGGTGGGCTGCGGCGTCTGGTAGCTAAGCTGCTTCATGTCGGTGGGCGTGGGCAGCGCGAGGATGGCGAGGTTCGCTTTTGTTTCGGCAATGGCTTTACCCAGCAGGTTCCAGCGGATCAGGTCGTATTTGCGGATGCCTTCGCCGCCGAATTCGAGGCTTCTTTCTCTTACGATCAATTTAAAGAAATCGTCGTGGTTGGTGGGTGCGGCTGGGACGAGGGTGGCATTTCCGCCGTGCCCTCTTTTGCTGACCTCGGTATAGTAGGAGATGGCTGCTGCGCTGGGGCCGCCGTTGATCTCGTTGTCGGCTTCGGCGTCCATCAGCAGCACGTCGCTAAAGCGTATGAGCGGCCAGTTGAGCTGCATATTTTGAATCGAGGGATTAGAGGACGGAGTTAGCGTAACGGGTGTAGCGCCGGTAGTGCTGCCCGTGCTCATATAGAAGCTGGGGCTGGTCACCCAGTCGCGTCTGAACTTGCCGTCGTAAAAGCCGTTGATGTTGTGCCCGCGGCCGTAGTTGTCCTGTACGACCTCGAAGGGGACGACGGTTACATCCCGGCGAAGATCGGTCGAGTCGAACTGGTAGAAATAAGTCGGTAACAATACGCCGAGAGAGCCGCCGACGCCGTTGATCTTGGTGCCGTTCTGGCAGCCAATTTTGCTGTCGGAATTGGTTCCGTTGGCCATGGCGACCTGCATGATGAGCTCACCGGAGGCGTCCATGACCTTATGGGCGTCGATGACGTCTTTCCATAATGATTGGAAGGAGGGGAGGAGGGTGTGCTGTTCCCGGTGTGCGATCAAGGTATCGCATTCGGTCTTGGCGATTTTGTAATAGTCGAGGTAGTTGGTCGGACGTTTCATGGTTCCGTCGTGTCTTAGGGAATAGCCTCCAGCGAATAGGGCAATCTTTGCTCTTAGCGCCATGGCGGTGCCTTTTGTAAAGCGTTCGTCCTGGCTACTGGCCTGCGTGCGCCATGCCATCAGACCTTTCGCCTGATCGAGGTCGGCAAGGATATGATTGTAGATAGTGTCACGGGGTGTCTGGCCCAGGAAAAGGTTTTTTGCAAAGACGGAGGGTACCCATTGCGCGGGCACGTCACCCCAGATGCGAACGATCTCGAAATAGAACTGGGCCCGGAGGATCAGCGCTTCTCCAAGCATACGCTGGAGCTCGCTCTTGTCGGTTGCGCTGCCGGAAGTGTACTGCGGCATCAGGGGGATGTAGTATATACAGAGATTGGCCCGTTCGATACCGGAGTAAAACTGGTTGAACGTATTGACGATGTCGGCATTACCGGCCTGGATAGTATAGTGGGCTTCCTGGTGTCTTGCCTGGTCGAGGCCTGCGCCGCCGCCCATGATACAGTCGTCGTCATAGGCATAATAATAGCTAGCCCTGATGCCATAGCCATAGTCGCCGGCCATCGCCATGTAGGAGCCCATCAGTGCGGCTTTTGCGTTGGGCAGGTTACTGAAGGCGATACTGGCGTCAAAGGTAGAAATAGGAGAAGGCGAGAGATATTTTTTGCAAGATGCGGAGAGGAGCAGGATGCTTCCAAGTACTGCCGCGATCGATAAGTTTCTTATATTTTTCATACTAAGCAATTGAGAGGTTAAAAGGAAACGTTCAGGCCAAAGAGGTATGTCCGTCCGCGTGGGTAGCCGCCGTAGTCGACACCGGGGGTCAATGGGGTGCCGCGCCGGGTGCTTACGTCGGGGTCGAAGCCAGAGTAACCGGTGATGGTAGCGATATTGGTACCGGTCACGTAGGCTCTTAGGTTCGCGATACCGAGCTTACGAATCCATTGCCTGGGGAGGGTATATCCAAGGGTGATGTTGTTGATGCGGATATAAGACCCGTCCTCTACGGCAAAGCTGCTGGGATAGAAGCCGGTGGTGGTGCGTATGGGCTGCCATATTTTTGCGTTGGCGTTTAGCGCGGCCAGCTGGTCGGGCGCTATGCCGATGACGGTCTTGGCGTCGGGCTGCTTTTGTACGAGCGCTCCATTCTGGTCGATTACTTTCCAGCGATCGTCCATGAGGGCGAGCATGTTTCCGTCCACGCCATATTGTGTAGAAAATTCGAGCTTGTTGGCGTTCATGATCTGGTTGCCGTATACGAAGTTGACGAAGATGCTGGCGTCGAAACCTTTGTAGGCAAACTGCTGACCGAAGCCTCCGGTAAATTTGGGCAGCGCGTGCCCGATGATGACGCGGTCGCTATCCAGGGTTATCTTACCGTCTCCGTTGGCGTCGCGGTACTTGATCTGGCCCGGGGCGACGAGGTCGGATAGGGCGGCTGCGGGGTCGGGCATACCTTTCTTCAGGGTATACTGATAAGTCAGTGTGGGATACCTGGCGTTGTTGGCGGCGTTGACGTATGGCGTTGCGTCGAAGTCGCTTACCTTATACATACCGTCCACCTTCAGGCCGTACATGGTTCCTACCTGTTCGCCTACCCTGATCAGGTAGTCGTTGGGGTTGGCCGTAGTGCTGAACCAGCCGGAATTGGCGGTAAAGGTCTGCTGGCTGCCCAGGCTGGTGATTTTGTTTTGGTTGAAGGAGATATTGAAATTACCGGTCCAGGTAAAATCCTTTCTGCTCAGGATGGTGCCGGATAATTGTACTTCGAGACCGTTGTTTCGGGTGGCGCCCACGTTCTGGTATTGCGTGGTATAGCCGGAAGTGGCAGGGATGGCGTTAGCGATCAGCAGATTGTTTGTGGTATTTGAATAGAGGTCGATCGTGGCTGACAGCCGGTTATTAAACATAGTCAGGTCGAACCCGAGGTTCCTGGAGGTAGTCGTTTCCCATTTGATCGCAGGGTTGCCCAATTGAGATGGAGTGATAAACGTATAGTTGAGCACGTCGTTCAATCCGTATCCTCCGTTCGCTGGTAAGGAGTAGCCGGTGGTATAGCCGTAGGCCGTGATCCTGTTGTTACCGGCTTGTCCATAGCTCAGTCGTATTTTGGCGTCGTTGATCCAGGCGATGCTCTGCATAAAGTTCTCTTGTGAAATACGCCATGCGACTGCGGCGGAGGGGAAGTATCCCCATTTATGGTTCGGGCCTGTTGCGGGTATCGGGCTGCTGTAGTCGGGGCCAAAAAGGGAGGAGCCGTCCGCGCGGAAGTTCAGGGTCAGCAGGTATTTCTTGTCGTAGTTGTAGCCGATACGACCAAAGAAGGACAGCTGGGTAGTTTTTACTTCCGTGGAGCTGGGCTTGGGCTGGGCCAGACCTGCGGGAGGTGTGGCGAGTCCGAGGTTGGAAAGGGCGATTTTGGGTTCGGTGCCTACGGGGAAATATCTTGTTTCGACGGTTCTTGTTTTGATATTGGTCTGATAGATTTCCTGTCCGGCCAGCACTTCGAGGCCGTGCTTGGAACCTTTAATCCCCTGGTTGATGTATGTGAATACGTTGGAATTATTGATAGTCGTGGTCCTGTTGTTGGTAACGGTCAGGTCTGGCATCCTGCTCCAGGACCTCGAGTTGGCCGTAAGCGTGTCGTCGTAGGCGTTTACCTCTATCGCGTTGACGTCATAGCCGAAGGTACTGCGGAAGGTCACTTTTTGGGTGATGTTGAAATTGAGATAGCCGTTGTAGTTATATGCCGTAGTTATCTTGTTCCTGTATTCGGCCGCCTGCAATTGCAGGGGATTCAAGAGGTTCAGGCCGTTGCCGGGGTTATTGGCATCGAGGGTCGGGTCATAGTAGTCGATCGCCTGACCGGGAAGGAGGATGGGTCTGTAGCGGACGTACTGTCTCAGGCGGTTGGAGCCTGCGCCGCCTACGTCGGATGTACCGGCTCCTGTTACGTTGTTTTCGTTGTATCGAACGTTGAAGCCGACCTTTAGTCTATCGCTGACCTTGTGGTCGAAGCGGAAGGCGACCAGCTTGCGGTAATAGTTCGAATTCAGCACGAGGCCTCGCTGGAGGTTGTAGGTGGTGCTGAGATTAAATTGTGTCTTTTCGTTGCCGCCGGAAACGCTCAGGTTTTCCGTCGTTTGAAAGGCGGAGCGTCCCATGGCTTCCTTTTGCCAGTCTACGCCGGGGTTGTTTTTATAATTTTTGATGGTGTCGAAATTGCTCATGTTCCGGATATACTGGGCTGTTACACCGGTATCCTGGGCGTTCTCCGTATACTTGGCCCTTTCGTAGGAGTACAGGACGAAATTATAGGGGTCCATCATCTTGATTTCCTTTGCCAGCTCGGTTACGCCCGCGAAGGTGTTGAGAGTGACGGTCGTTTTGTTGCCGGTGTTTCTACCGCCTTTGGTCGTGATGATGACGACGCCGTTGGACCCTCTGGCTCCATAGATGGCGGTGGAAGCCGCGTCCTTCAGTACGTCGATGGATTCGATGTCCTGGGGGGAGATGACGGAGAGGGCGTTGTCGACCTGGATGCCGTCGACGACGTAAAGTGGGGCGCTTGTGGAGGTAATGCCATTTCGGCCGCGGATAAAAATGTCCACGTCTGCCCCGGGTGCGCCTTCGGATACGATTACCTGGACGCCTGCGAGTCTACCCTGCAGTGCTTCTGCAGCGGAGTTGATGGGAATGTCTTTCAGGTCTTTGGCGCCGATGGAGGAAATGGCTCCGGTGAGGTCCCTTCTTCTTTTCGTCTGGTACCCCACGACGACCACGTCGTCGAGGCCTTTCGAGCCGGGGACGAGAGATACGTTGATTTCGGTCTGGTTATCGACGGGGACTTCGCTGGACCCGTATCCTACGGAGGAGAAGACGAGCGTCAGGCCGCGGCTGGGGAGAGTAACTTTGAAGGAGCCGTCTTTTCCCGTGGTGGTGAGGTCTCTGCCCCCCTTTACGGAAACGGTTACGCCGTCAAGGCCGGCGTTGGTCTGGCTGCTGGTTACTTTTCCGGTAATCGTGATTTTCTGGTCCTGGGAGAGTCCCTGCACCCAGGATGCAAGGAGCAGGACGATGCATAGCAAGAAACGTTTTTTTTCCATATAGCAGTAGTCGTTTATCTGCTACAAACCTATTATAATGAGGAAGTTAATGGGTTTAAAAAATGACCTAAATGGTTTAAATTTTCGTATTTTAGTAAAATAATCATGTTTGCCATTTCCAACTTCCGCATCTGGGGACTTCTCTTCCTCTGTACGCCATTTTTATCCCAGGCGCAGCCCCGGTGCAAGATCGACCATTATGGTACGGAGGATGGATTGTCCAGTGATAGGGTTACCAGTGTAATCAAAGACAACGAGGGTTTTATGTGGTTTGGGACCTGGGATGGCATCAACCGGTTCGACGGGCATAATTTCGTTACCTATAAGTCATATGCGGGAGACCAGTCCCAGCTGAAGAATAACCGGATCGACGAGATCGTCGATGATAAGACCTTGTATTTGTGGGTGAAAGACTACGATAAGCAGGTGTACCGGTTCGACAAGCGGACGGAGCGGTTCCTGGCGATGTCCGATATTATCCAGGGGGCGGGGAAGAAGAAGCTGAATTTCGACCATGTTCTCTCCAATGACAAGGGCAGCGTATGGCTGATGTCGCATGGGCAGGGGATTTTTTTTATTCCAAATACGGCTCAGCCGGAACATATATATATAAGGTATGGCAAGGGCGTCGAAAAATCGCACCGGCTGCCTTCGAACGAGATCAACTTCTTCTACCAGGACCAGGCAGGGCAAGTTTGGGTGGGTACTCCTAAGGGGCTGGCGCATATGGTGAAGGCTGGAGGGGAGGTTGCGACTCGTGATACGTCTCTAAACTTCACTGCGGTGGCGGAGGATGCGCGGAATTTGTACTTCTGTACGGCAGAGGGTGTTCTTGCTGTTTATGATAAAACTTCCCGGACCTGGAGGAATAAGCGGCTGCCGGTTGACCGGCTGAATAGCTTGTGTGCATCGAAAAGGAGCGGGGTTGTATATTGTTCGACCGGGTACGGGCAGGTGCTGAGCATTGCCAAGGAGGATTTGTCGGTGATGGTGACGAGCTTCAAGGCGGGTGAGCCGGTCTATGAAATATATGAGGACAAGAAGGGGTGCTTATGGGTGGATCCATCGGTGGAGGGTATTATCCGGTTCGACCCTTCCAACGGCTCGTTTAACAAATACACGCAGGAAAAAGACGCCCAGTACAATTATAAAAGCAGCCATGCCCGCATATTCGAAGATAATAAAGAGACGGTTTGGGTGACGTTGAAGAACTATGGCTTTGGCTATTATAACAATTCCACCCGGACGTTCGAGTATTTTTATGATGGCCCAGACCCGGCGACGCACCGGTTTTCCAATATGGTGACGTGCATTTATTATGACAAGTCGGGGATTTTGTGGCTGAGTACGGATAGCCGGGGAATCGACAAGATCATCTTTCCGGACAATCATTTCGACCAGCATGTATTGGTGGATAATACGAATTTTAGGTCGGACAATGAGGTGAGGGGGATCTATACCGACCGGCAAAACCGGTTATGGATTGGGACGAAGATGGGGAGGCTGTATGTGCAAAAAGAGGGAAAGGATGTTCCGATTCGTTTTGTGGATGAGCCGAGGGATGGATTTGGCGTGGTATATTCCGTATTGCAGGATCATACGGGGGTGATCTGGCTTGGCACGAAGCTAAACGGCTTGTTTAAGGCCGAACCTCTCGACAGTGCGGGTACGAGCTATAAAATAAGTCACTACCAGGATGACGAAAAGGATGTCAGCAGCATCAATGGGAATGACGTTTATACGCTTGTCGAGGATAAGCAGGGGCGGATCTGGGCGGGGACCTTCGACAAGGGGCTGAACCAGGTTGTAACGGTGAATCACCGTACGACTTTCGTCAGTACAAAAAATTCATTCCGGCAGTATCCGCAAAATTCTTTCAACCGGATCAGGCATATCGCTTTCGACCGGGACGATAATCTTTGGATAGGCACTACTACGGGTTTATTGGTCATGGAGGCTTCTTCGGGGAATGAGACGGGCGCGAGTCGTTTTATGAGCTATCGTAAGGCTCCGGGCGATAAAGAGAGCCTGGGAAACAACGACGTGCAATTCGTCTTTATGGATTCGCATCACAGCATGTGGCTGCTGACTGCGGGAGGAGGGCTGGCGATGGCTTCGGGCGGCGCTTTTAATGGACTGAAGTTTAGAAATTATACGGTTGGGGATGGGTTGCCGAATGACTATCTGCTGAGCTGCCTGGAAGACAAGCATGGGAATTTGTGGCTGTCTACGCAAAATGGGATCGCCCGATTCAACACCGCGACGGGGCAAATCCGGAATTACGATTCGGACGATGGGTTGCCCAAGTCGGCGTATGCAGAGGCGTCTTGCACCAGGCTGGCAGATGGTACGATGGTGTTTGGAACGCTCAAGGGGTATATTTCCTTCAATCCGGAGAAGATAAACGATTTTAAGATAGATACGAGGATAGCGCTTACCAATCTCCAGATCAATAACGAGAACAGGGTCTCGGGTGATCCGGATTCGATTCTTCACCGCAATATCAATTACACCGACGGCTTACGGCTCAATTACTACCAAAACAACGTTAGCATCGACTACATGGTATTGGACTATCGCACGGTGAATAAGCAGGATTACGTCTACCGGCTGAATGGTTTCGATACGGTGTGGCATAGCAATCAGAAACAGCGGAGGGCTACCTATAACAATCTTGCGCCGGGTCATTATGTGTTCGAGGTTAGAAGCGAGAATAACGAGCAGTATTTGCATCTGCCGGTAAGGAGTTTGGCTATCACGATTTTACCGCCGCCGTGGCGGACGTGGTGGGCGTATCTGTTGTATACTTTGTTGGGCGTGGTTGTTCTAGTCGTTGTGAGGAGGAATGCTTTGGCAATGCTGCGATTGAGGCAGCGTATTGCGGTCGAGCAGAAAGTGACGGAATTGAAGCTCAATTTTTTCACCAATATCTCGCACGAATTGCGTACTCCTTTGACGCTGATCCTAAATCCCATTCAGCAAATTGCAGGAAGGGAAAACCTTTCGCATCAGGGGAAGGCGTATGCCGAGATCGTGCAGAAGAACGCCAACCGGATGGTGCGGTTTATCAATCAGCTGCTCGATTTGCGGAAGGTGCAAAGCGGGAAGGCTACGATGAGCATATCGAAGGTAGATATCGTTTCTTTTATAAGGCAGATCGGTGAGTATTTCGGCGATACGGCCAGGGAGAAGCGGATCAGCCTGGAAGTGATTTCGGAAAAGGATGAGCTGTATGTTTTTGTCGATGCGGAGAAAATAGACATCGTTATTTATAACCTGCTGGCGAATGCGTTTAAATTTTCACCGCCGGGGAAACGGATTCGGGTCGAGGTGCGGCAGCGGGTGGAAGGAGGGAATGTTACGATCGAAATCCGAGATGAGGGCACTGGGGTACCTGCGCAGATGCTGAAGGAGATCTTCGAGCTTTATTTCGTCGAGAATCCTTCGAATGGAAATCATGTGAAGGGTTCGGGAATAGGGCTGGCGCTTTCGAAGGAGATGATTGCACTGCATCAGGGCAAGATCTGGGCGGAAAATAATGCAGCGCATGGATTGTCGGTGTTTATAGAATTGCTGTCCGGGAAGGATCATTTTCCGGCGGGTGAAACCATGTGGGTCGATTCTCCGGGGACGGTTCTGCATACTCCTGCCGAGACTAAGTCTGCTTTGGCGGTCGAGGATATGGGGGTGCAGTCAAGGGGGCTGCATGCCGAAGATCTGCCCCTGCTGTTGTTAGTGGAGGATAATTTCGAGCTGCAGGCGTTTTTGAAGAGCCAGCTTAGCGTCATCTTTCGTGTGGAGACGGCCAGCAATGGGGAGGAGGGACTGGAGAAAGCGACGGCTGTCATGCCGGACCTTATTTTAAGCGATGTGATGATGCCGCGGATGGATGGCTTAAAAATGCTGGCGCATCTGAAGGATAATATAGCAACCAGTCATATACCGGTGGTGTTGCTTTCGGCGAAGTCGTCGGTAGAGAATCAGATCGAGGGGTTGCAGTATGGGGCGGACCTATATATGGTCAAGCCTTTCAATAACGATCTGTTGATGGCGTCGCTGGCAAATTTGTTACACCGGCGGAGGAAATTGTTCGAGTCGATTTCTTCTTCGAAGGAGGGGGTTAAGGAGAGATCATTTAAGGAAGGTTCGTTCGAACCTAATCCGGAGACGATTACTATTACGTCGCGGGATGAGCTTTTTTTGAAGCAGGTAATTGCAATTGTCGAGAATGGGATGGCGGATTCCGACTTTAGTATCGATTCGATGGCCGAGTCGATGAATATGGCGAGGAGCACTTTTTATAAGAAATTCAAGAGTCTTACCAATTTGACCGTGGTGGAATTCATCCGGGATATGCGTCTCAAGCGCAGCAAGCAGTATCTGGACGGGGGTGAAACGAATATTTCGACCGTCGCGTATTCTGTAGGTTTTAATGACGCCAAGTATTTCAGCACCTGTTTCAGGGAAAAATTCGGCGTTTCTCCGACGGACTATTTGAAGTCCAATGTCAAGCTTATTTAATTAGTAATTGTTGGCGGTCGATGATGTCGCCGTTTCTGGCATTGGTTATCGTTACGTTGTAGCAGCCAGTGTTTAGGCGCTGGGTTATGGGCAGCCGGATAAGATTGGGGCCAGGGTTGGTTAGGTTCTGTGTTTGGGTGGACAGGGTTCTGCCTAGCATGTCGTATATATTGATGATGATAGGTGTTAGATTCTGCGTGTTTTCTATTCGGATCCAGGTAGGTTCCTTGCTGCTGCTTGGGTTGGGGTATAGGGTGAAGGATATGGGTGCGGCGCTGGTATAGTTTACCCTTGCCGTGCTGGAGTAGGAGGTGGTGCCGGAGGTCTCGGTTGTTTTTAGGCGATAATAGTTGTCTCCGGGTAGGGGAGTGTTATCGATGAAGGTATAGTTAGTTTGAGCGGAGGGTGGGATCTGGCCGATGTCCTTGAAGTCGGGCAGGGTGGCAGCTCGCTGAATAGTGAATGAGTGTATATTTTCTTCCTGGGTGGTACTCCAATTTATATTGACCTGTTTTTGAGATGCCGATGCGGTGAAGGATGTCAGCTTCAGCGGAAGGATCATCATGTTGTCGTAGACAGCCAGGTCGAAAGAGCCGGCGTAGCCTGCGTAGTTGTCGACGACGATATAATAAGTGTTGCCGGGGGTCAGGGATGTATAAGTGATGCTCAGGTCGGTTTTGGCGCCCGAATAGTTTTGGCAGCCGAGCTGGTTCAGGCTGGCGTCGTAGATGGCGAGGAAGGGATTTTGCATGGTTTCGCCGGAGCCGCTGACTTTCACGCCGGCGGTGATACCGGCGGTGGCGGCGGTGAACTTGAACCAGACGTTGTTATTGGGGCCGTTGCTCCAGCAGGAGGCTTTGGATTGGTCCGGTGTGGCGTAGAAGGTGCTGTAGGCGCCGCCTGAGGTAACGCTATTCATTTGGCCGCTGACATCGAGCGCTCCTTGTTTATAATCGTAGTCCGGTACATCGGAGAGACACAGGTCGAAAGAGCCTCGATAGCCGACATAGTTGTCGACGGCGATATAGTAGGTACTGCCGGGAGTGAGGCCATAATAGCTTAGGCTGAGATCGGTCTTGGCTCCTTTATAGTTCTGGCAGTTGAGGAGGTTCAGGCTGGCGTCGTAGATGGCGACGAAGGGGTTCTGCATGCTTTCGCCGGAGCCGCTGACCTTTACCTTTGTATTGATAAAACCTGTGGAGGTGGCGGTGAATTGGAACCAGACGTTGCTGTTGGGTCCGTTGCTCCAGCATCCGGGTTTAGATTGGTCCGGTGTGGCGTAGAGCGTCGTATAAGTTCCGCCGGAAGTACAGGAGTTGATCTGGGAGGTAACGTCTTTTGCTCCTTGTTTATAGTCATAGTCTACCACGTCGGAGAGGCAGAGGTCGAAGGAGCCTATGTATCCGGCGTAGTTGTCGACGGCGATGTAATAAGTATTGCCGGGGGTAAGACCGAGATAGCTGAGGCTGAGGTCGGTCTTGGCTCCGAGGAAGTTCTGACAAGTCAGGAGGCTGCTGCTGGCGTCGTAGATAGCGACAAAGGGATTTTGCATAGTTTCGCCCGTACCGCTGACCTTTACTTTTGCGTTGATGAAGCCGGTGGAGGTGGCGGTAAATTTGAACCAGACGTTGTTATTGGGGCCATTGCTCCAGCAGGAGGGTTTGGAGCCGTCGGGGGTGCCGTAAAGGGTGGTGTAGGTTCCGCCGGAGGTGCAGGAATTGATCTGGGCGGTAACGTCTTTTGCTCCCTGTTTATAATCATAGTCTACTACGTCGGAAAGGCAGAGGTCGAAGGAACCTGCGTATCCGGCGTAGTTGTCGACGGCGATATAATAAGTATTGCCGGGGGTAAGACCGAGGTAGCTGAGACTAAGGTCGGTCTTGCCCTGGATAAGATTTTGACAGGCCAGCTGATTGGTGCTGGCGTCGTAGATGGCTACGGCTGGGTTTTGAAGCGTTTCGCCGGTGCTGCTGACTTTTACCTTTGCGTTGATAAAGCCGGTGGCTGTGGCGGTGAATTTGAACCAGACGTTGTTGTTGGGGCCGTTGCTCCAGCAGGACGCTTTGGACTGGTCGGGTGTAGCGAATTGAGTGGTATAGGTACCACCGGAAGTACAGGAGTTGATCAGGGGAGTGACGTCTGTGGCTCCCTGTTTAAAATCATAGTCTACCACGTCGGAAAGACAAAGGTCGAAGGAGCCTGCGTAGCCGGCGTAGTTATCGACGCCGATATAGTAAGTGTTACCGGGCGTAAGGCCGAGGTAGCTGAGGCTGAGGTCGGTTTTGTTTCCCTGGTAGTTTTGGCAGGTGAGCTGACTGGTGCTGGCGTCGTAGATGGCTAAGAACGGGTATTGGAGGGTTTCGCCGGTGCCGCTGACTTTTACTTTTGCGTTGATGAAGCCGGTGGCCGTGGCGGTGAATTTGAACCAGACGTTGTTGTTGGGGCCGTTGCTCCAGCAGGAGGCCTTGGATTGGTCGGGGGTGGCGAACTGGGTAGTGTAAGTTCCGCCGGAAGTGCAAGCGTTGATGATGGAGGTGACGTCTTTGGCGCCTAGCTTGAAGTCATAGTCTACTACGTCGGAGAGACAAAGGTCGAAGGAGCCTGCGTAGCCGGCGTAATTGTCGACTGTTATGTAATAAGTATTGCCGGGTGTGAGGCCGAGGTAGCTGAGGCTGAGGTCGGTCTTGCTTCCCTGGTAGTTCTGGCAGGCGAGCTGATTATTGCTGGCGTCATAGATGGCGACGAAGGGGTATTGGATTGTTTCGCCGGAGCCGCTGATTTTTACTTTTGCGTTGATAAAGCCGGTGGCTGTGGCGGTGAATTTGAACCAGACGTTGTTATTGGGGCCGTTGCTCCAGCAGGAGGCTTTGGACTGGTCGGGGGTGGCGAACTGGGTGGTATAGGTTCCGCCGGAAGTGCAGGAGCTATTGATCTGGGAGGTGACGTCTTTTGCTCCCTGTTTAAAGTCATAGTCTACTACGTCGGAAAGGCATAGGTCGAAGGAGCCTGCGTAGCCGGCGTAGTTGTCGACGGATATATAGTAGGTGCTGCCTGGGGTGAGACCGAGGTAGCTGAGGCTGAGGTCGGTTTTGCTTCCCTGGTAGTTCTGGCAGGCGAGCGGGTTGGCGCTGGCGTCGAAGATGGCGACGAAGGGGTATTGGATTGTTTCGCCGGAGCCGCTGGCTTTTACTTTTACGTTGATGAAGCCGGTAGGTGTGGCGGTAAATTTGAACCAGACGTTGTTGTTAGGGCCGTTGCTCCAGCAGGCGGGTTTAGTTTGGTCGCCGGTAGCGGCTTGGGTGGTGTAGGCGCCTCCGGTGGTACATGTATTATTGATCTGGGAGGTTACGTCTGTGGCGTTGGCGAAGTTGTTGTTGCCTGGTTGCGCGGAGGCTTTTAGGCAGGATACGGACAGGACGATGAACAATAAAACATGTGTCAGATGTTTCATGAGATTTGGATTTAGGGGCCTGGTTAGGGCCTAAGGCTGGTGAGGCCTTGTTTAGGTCAAATGGACGTTCGGTTACCGAAGGAGCAGTCAATTTGGTGCCATTTTTTAAGTGATTGGTTTTTAGGGGGTTTCGTGAGTGGGGTGGGAAGGAGTGTTCCTGAAATGGGAAAGTAGTCTTGAGGAGGGATTATTTGCAGGGTGGGAGTGGTTGTGATGGGCGGGGGTATCGGCGGTTGCGGCGCTGGGGGATTTTGACCGGACAGTGGATGTATCGTTTGCGGACAAGCGAGGGCGGGAGGAAAAGGATATTGGGATGAGTATCAGGGATGTTATGAGTCTGGCAGTAGGATTGCCGGGTATGTTTTTATAAAATCTATCTTATGTCTGCAGGTGCCATCTCGGTGAAGGTAGCGTGGCGTAATATTCTCCGGCAACGGTGGTATTCGGTTATACATGTGCTGGGGTTGGCGATAGGCATTTGCGTTTGTATCGTGATCTACCTGATCGGCAGGTATGAGCTGAGCTTCGATAAATTTCATCCGGGGGTGGATAGGATCTATCGTATTATAGGGGATGTGCGGGACAAGGATGGGAATGTGATTTTTCTCAACAGTCCCTTTAAGGAGGTGGCGGGGCTCGAGCATGTGATCGATGGGGTCGAGGCAAAGGCGGCTTTTCATCTTTTTAGCGGGACTATTTCGGTGCCTTCGGAGAAGGGAGAGACCAGGAAGAATTATGATAATCGGCAGGAAGGCAGCTATGCGTTATCTACGATTTTGACGGGGCCGGAGTTTTTTCGTCTCTTTCCGCATGAGTGGATGGAGGGGGATTCTTCCGTGCTTGATCATCCGGGGCAAATAGTACTGGCGGAGAGTGTGGCGCGGAAGTATTTTGGGGCGGGCAGCCTGCAGCTGATGATGGGGCGGAAGGTGATCTATGATGACAGCCTGGTGCTAACGGTGTCGGGTATCGTGAGGGATTGGGGACGGCCTTCGGATGTCGGTTATACCTCTTTTATCTCGATCGGTACGGCACCGGAGAGCTGGCTTCGGGCGCGGATTCCGACGAAGGATTGGAGCAGTCTGCGGCCCCGGCAGTCGCAGGCTTTTATCCGGCTGAAGAAAGGGGTAATGCCTGCGCGCGTGAATGCGCAGATCGCCGAATATATTCATACGCTGGTCCCGACGCCGGTACTTTTCGCCGGTTCGAATCATCTGCGGCTGTACTTGCAGTCGATGGGTGAGATGCACTATACTCCGGATTTTCACGCTGCAGATCTGGGCGATGATTTTCGAAAGGCTTATTTGCCGCTGCTGTATTCGTTGATGTGGGTGGCGTTGTTCGTATTGGGGCTGGCCGTCATCAACTTCATCAACCTGTCGACGGCGCAGAGCTTTCAGCGGATGAAGGAGGTGGGGGTGAGGAAGGTGCTGGGGAGTAGCAGGGGGGCGCTTCTAGGACAATTTTTTATCGAGACGCTGGTGCTGACTATGTGCGCTCTTGTTCTTTCGATGATGCTGGTATTACCGGCTTTATGGCTTTTTGGCGATATTATTCCTGTGGGAGTTCGGTTTCGGTTTTGGGATGGGGGTAACTGGTTGTTTTTGCTAGGGATGGTAGCATTTACGACGCTCGTGGCGGGATATTATCCTGCGCGGCTGATGTCTTCTTATCTGCCTGTGCTGAGTCTCAAGGGGTCGCTGGATAAAAGCGGAAAGGGCGGTGTGGGGCTGCGACGGGCGTTGATCATTTTTCAATTTTCCGTTTCTCTGCTTTTTATCATTGGGTCGCTGATCATTGGCCGGCAGGTCAGGTATATGAAGAATGCGGATAAGGGATTTAATAGTGAGGGAGTGGTGACGGTGGATTATCAGGGGGCGGAGCGGGGGCAGATGCAGAAATATGCAGAGGCGGTGAGTGGTCTGCCGGGTGTAAAGCAGGCGATCCTGCAGGGGCATGCGCCGATGGGCAGGGAGCATCCAATGGCGACGTTTGTGTACCGGTGGGAGAATATGAAGAAAGCGCGTGAGATGACGGTGGAAGCCGAGATCGGGGACAATAACTTTATCCAGTTCTACCAGATGAAGCTGGTGGCGGGTGGGAATGTGTATCCGGGGGAGAATAAGATACTCGTGATGATTAACGAAGCGTATGCCAGGGCGTTGGGTTTTAACGACCCGGTGCAGGCTTGCGGGAAGCAGCTTCTATACCGGGAGAATGGCTTGTGGTATACAATTTCGGGGATAATCAAGGATTATCATCAAACTTCTTTTCATGAGACTATCAAGCCGTTGATTGTCATTACGTGGTTGTCCGACGCGAGGAGCGTGGCGGTTCGATTGAGTGTCAAGGGGGACTCGGCGAGGAGGGTGACGGCGGCGCTGGCGTCGAAGTGGAGGGCGATGTTTCCGTGGGCTCCGTTTACATTTAGTTCGCTACAGGAGACGGTGGACCGGTTGTATCTGGAGGAGAATCGGACGGCGATGCTGATGCAATCGGCGACGGTGATTATGCTGTTGATCTCGTGTATGGGGTTGTTTGGGCTGGCGTTGTTCTCTGCGAGCAGGCGGGCGAAGGAGATCGGGATACGGAAGGTTATGGGGGCTACGGTGGCGGGGGTGTCGTTGCTTTTGAGCCGGGAGTTTTTGTTGCTGGTTATGATGGCGATAGTGATTGCTTCGCCGTTGGCGTGGTTTCTGGTGAATACGTGGCTACAGAATTATGGGTATCGGGTTGCGATGGATATGTGGGTGTTTGTGGAGGCCGGGGGTGCGGCGTTGTTGTTGGCTGCGGTGGCGGTGGGGTTCCAGACGTTTAGGGTGGCTAGTGTGAATCCGGTGGAGGTGTTGAGGAATGAGTAGCGTAGTCCATGGCTTCGCGGAAGGTGGTGACCCAGATGTCTTTTTTGTTTTTCTTGAGATAGTCGAGGAGCTGTTGGTGGACGGCTTTGTCGGTGGTGATGTAGTCGCCGCTGATGCCGTGGAACATGATTATTCCCATGCCGTTTCTGGCTTGGACGCTTTTTACGTAGTCGATAAGGGCGCTGGCGCTTGTGCTGTCCTCCAGTCCGAGGGAGGGGATGCGTAGTGGGTCGAGGTGGTGGAAGTCGGTGATGATGGCGCCGGTGTCGCCGCCGATGCGCGCATATTTTACCAGGTTGTAACGGCGTAGGGTGTCTACGTAGTCTTTGTCTCCTCCTACGGTTGTTTCGGCGCAGGGGTAGGCGTATGTTCTACCGTTACGGCCGTCGATGGCGAAGAGAATGCGGTTCATGATCTCGATCTCGCGGATGACCTGGATGGGGGTGTAGTGTTCGGACGTGACGGGTACGTCTTCGGAGGGAGAGCAGGGATGGTAGAGCGTGTGGTTTCCCAGCTCGAAGCCTTTTTTGGCCAGGGCGCGCCATCGGGGGATTGTGGAGCTGTCTACGTCGCTGGTCAGGAAGAAGGTGGCTTTGAAGCCGGCTTTTTTTAGCTGGGGTACTGCGTTGTCCAGCTGGGAGAGCAGGCCGTCGTCGTAGGTAAGGACGATCACGGCTTTTTTATGATGGGGCCATGCGGGTGTTTGCGTGAAGGCATGGCTGAATAAGAATAGTCCTAAGAGGGTGAGCAACTGTTTCATGTGTTTATTTTAGTGTACGTTTTTTAAAAGCCATTCCGAGATTTCGAAGGTCCGGTCTAAAAATACGACTGTAATCCCTACGGTGAGCACTGTGATCATTTCCACGATGAGGCGGCGGGTTACGAGCTTATCTTTGGCCGTCTTCCAGATAATCGGAAGGTTGACCGCAGCGCTGGCCAGCGATGAGATGATCGCGACGCTGCCAGCTATCGCCGCGCTGATCTTGCCATGGCTGGCCATTGTAGCAGCCGCTGTCGTGGTGCTGGCGCTGCTTACCAGGCCGCCGAAGAAGCCGGTGACCATCATCCCATAATTACCAAAAAGCCGGGTTAGCAGTGTTCCGCCGATGGCAATGAGTACAAAGAGCAGACCAAACCATAGAATTTTCTTTAGCGAGATGGGGGAGTCGAGCTGGGGGGTAATCCTTTCTTCGGTTGTCGAGGTTTCCTGGCGCTGGTCCATCCAAAGCCAGCAAGCCGAAACGATCATCATGGCTGCCAGCGGCATCAGCACGGAGGCAAGAGAAGCCGGTGAAAACAGGACCACCAGCAAGAGATTTCGGGCGAACATGGCCATGGTGGTGATGAGCACCAGGCTGGTCAACCGCGAGGTCATTCCACTCTTTTTTGCATTGGAGCTGATTTCGGCCACTGTGGCGCTGCTGTTGATGAGTCCCCCGAATACGGCGCCGAGGTAGAGGCCGTTGGTGCTGAACAATCGCAGACATACATAGTTAACGAAGGCAATGCCGGCAATGGCGATTACGCTGATCCAAGCGTCGGCGGGGTTTAGGAGCTGCCATGGGTCGATGTATCGATCGGGCATTACGGGATAGATCACGAAGCCAATCAGGCCGAGGAGGATTGCGCTTTTGATTTCGGCCGGTTTGAGTCCGCCGGCAAATCTATTGAGCTCTTGTTTTAAGGCCAGCAGCATGGTCACCATGATGGCGGCTGCGACGGGCATAAAGATATGTCCTCTTCCGACCAATACTCCAAGGATATAGGCGACCATGAGTACGGCCGATGTGGTGAGCTCCAGTGATGCTTCTGTTTTTAAGCTGCGGTAGTTGGCAAATCCTACCAATAGCAGCACGCCGGCTAAGCCTGCGAGCTCGAAGGCCTCACCCACTTCGCTGGCCAGCATGCCCAGCAGTGCAACAATGGCAAAAGTGCGGATCCCGGTTTCTTTATGCGACCATTTGCGTTCCATGCCGATGAGCATGCCGATTGCAATGGCTATCGCCATTTTCAGGGCTGCTGAAACGGGTGGAACGGAGACAAAAAAATGTTGATTCATGGGTTGATCTGTTACTTGTTAGCAATGGAGAATTTTTCCTGGAAGGAATGGTCCTTGGGAGTAACAGGTATCAGATGCGGAATAATGATGACGATCGGTAATGATGATTATCCGGGGTGATTAGAAAGACGCTGGCGGTGAAGGGGTGTTTGTCCCGCGTTTTTCGGGCGTGCCAAAGGGATTGGCAGGTGTTCCAAAAGGATTGGCAGGTGGTCCAAAGATACTTAGGGGTGAGCAGGCGGAGGGTTGAGCGATGCCTGCCGGATTCTGAAAGTGCTTCGGCTTCGGGCTCGTGGTGGTCTTCTTTTTTCTTGATGGTCCGCTGCATCAGCTGGTTTATTCGCTGTCCATCGGCGGATGAGCCGGAGTTTCCTATAAGAAAATAGAATGTGAACGGGCGTAATAGAAAGAGGATCACCCCGAGGGTGAATAGGAGCTTTTGGTATGGTCTGCTGCCGCGTCGCATGATAATATAAAGTTACGAAAATAATATGTTGGGATGAGTGCCCGGGGGAGGTGTAGTAAAAAGCACAAGTTTTTCGAGTGTTTGCCAATTGACAAGAGGGTGAGGGAACGATAGCTTTGTAGGATGGAAAATACAAAACATCTGTCGAGAAGAAATTTTATCGCTATGGGCGGAATGGCTGCTGCGGGGATGGTATTGAAAGGTTTTCCTGCGATTGCGCAGGGTGGTGGGACCAGTCCGGTGATAATTATCAGGAAAGCGGCTGCGACTGCTAAAATTACGACGACTCCGTTGCGTGGGGGAATATCGATGCTGGATGGTTCGGGGGGAAATGTTGTTGTATTGCCGGGGAAGGAGGGGAAGCTGCTGGTCGATGCGGGGATTGATGTTTCGAAGCCGCAGCTATCGGTGGCGTTGGAGGCGATCGGTCGAGAGCCGGTGAGCCGGTTGGTCAATACGCACTGGCATTTCGATCATACCGATGGGAATGAATGGCTGCATAAGTCGGGGGCTGCTATTACGGCTCATGTGAATACGCGTCGGCATTTAGCTCGTTCGACGCGGGTGGAGGATTGGAATTTTACGTTTCCGGCGGCTCCTGCGGGTGCGTTGCCGGGTACGACTTTCGAGTCGGGAAAGACGATTCACCATAATGGGAGGACGATTGTTCTTCAGTATTATGGGCCGGCGCATACGGATAGTGATATTTCGGTGCATTTTCAGGAGGATGATGTGCTGCATGTGGCGGATACGTGGTGGAATGGCTTTTATCCTTTTATCGATTATAGTACGGGGGGGAATATCGATGGGATGATAAGGGCGGCGGAGAGGAATCTAAAAGTGACGACGTAGAAGACGATTATCGTTCCGGGGCATGGGCCGTTGGGGAGCAGGGCGGCGATGGTGGAGTATCATGAGATGTTGAGTGGGGTAAGGGGGAAGGTGGCGGGGTTGAAGAAGGAGGGGAGGACGATGGCGGAGGTGGTGGCGGCGAAGCCGACGAAGGAGTTTGATAAGAAGTGGGGGAATTTTGTGATTGGGCCGGATTTTTTTGCGAGGTTGGTTTATAAGGGGGTTTAGCCTCAGTGTAGGCTGTGGGGTTTGGCCTTGGGCAGACTAATATTGCGACCGCTGGTTTTCAGCGGTTTTTTGTTTTTGGTAGGGGCATTCGATTTGCATGTGCAGTCATAAACAAATAGAATGGAAAAACGCATTTTGGGGGTTGTCCTATCTATACTGGGGGTGATCGGGCTTATACTAGCCGCGGTACGATTTGCCAATGGTGTGTCGGGCGGGCAGGGGATTCGGATGATTTTTATTTATTCGATTTTGGGTGCGATTTTTTTCTTTTCGGGGATTGCGTTGGTGAAGAATACGAGGGATAAGGCGACATAGTTGGACGTTGGTTATTATCTGAGAAGTAATAGCATGCCCTTTAGCTTGATGTGCTGGGGCTGTTGGCGTTTGGCGTATTCGCAGAAGTAGATATAGCTGCCGGGGGGAGCGGGTTTGTTGTTGATTTGGCCGTTCCAGGCGGTGGTGGGGTTGGTGGTTTCGAAGACTTGCTGGCCCCAGCGGTTGTAGATGGTGAGGTGGAAGTCGGTGAGGCCTGTGGCGTTGATGGCTTTGAAGAGATCGTTGTTGCCGTCGCCGTTGGGGGAGAAGGCGTTGGGGAAGAAGATTTCGCAAGCGGTGATGTTTAGGATGCGGGTGGAGTCGCAGCCGTTGGCGGCGTGGAAGATGTCGGTGTAGGAGCCGGGTTTGGTGTAGCCTTCGATAGTGGTGGTTTCGCAGAGGGAGGTATCGATAACGGTGCGGATGAGGGGATATTGTTTTATGGTTGCAATGGCGGTGTCTGTGCAGCCGCTGTTGTTGGAGACGATGAGGGTGTAGGAGCCGGGGCCGACGTTGCTGACGGTGGGGGTGCTCCAGGTTGCGGAGGAGAAGGAGGTGACGTCGTAGAGGTCGTCGAGGTTGACGGAGGTCGAATAGCAGACGTCTATGTTTTGGTCGGGGCCCAGTTGCGGTTTGGGATGTCCGATGACGGTGACGACGGCTGTGTCGCTACAGCCTTCGGAGTTGGATACGAAAAGGGAGTCTGTGCCGGCGATGGCGTGCTGAGGATCGGGGTTGTTCCATCTGATGGATGTAAAGCCGGTTAGGTCAAATAAGGGGGGGAGGGCTACAGAGCTGCCTTCGCAGAAGTCGGTGGATTGGTCGGGGCCGAGGTCGGGTTTATCTTTCACCGTTAAATTATAGGTTCGCATGGTGTCGCAGCCGTCGGGAGAGGTGATAGTGCTCGTGAAGGTTGCGCTGGAAGTGTGTCCGAGGAAGGTTTGTCCCTGGCAGATGTCGATGTTTTTATTATCGTATACGTAGGCGGGGTTTAGCGGGAGGATGAGGGTTGTCGTGGCGCCACAGCCGGCGTTGTCTTTTGCATCCAGGGTTATGGTTTTGTTGCCGAAGCTCGTGTAGGTGTGGGAGGTATTCTGTCCGCTGCCGGTGTTGCCGTCGCCGAAGTCCCAGGAATAGTCGAGGACGGTGATGCCGCTGCTAACTGTTGCAGCGAAGTCGATGCCTTTGCAGGAGGTTGGGGTTTGGCCGATCGTCATCGTAAAGCAGTCCGAAACGGGGGCGGAGGGGCCGTAGCCGGCGTTTTGGAGGGTGGCGGTGAAGTTGGCGTCGACGGCGCTTTTGGCCGTGGGGGCGCCTGCTTCGTTTGCTTTGAACCAGGCTACAAGGCCTGTTTGGGGCAGGGAAAGGCATTGGGTCATGGCGCTTTGGATGTCGGATTGGGTTCTTACGGTATTCCAGAACCGGACTTCGTCGATGTCGATGTCGGAGGCTGAGGCGCTGGCCGAGGCGTTTCCGATAAAGGTGCTGTGATTTTGAGACATGCGATGGGCGAGCACGTTTGCGGGGATTGCTTTTGTCGCTATAAGATTTCCATTTAAATAGAGTCTTAGGGTTGCGTTGGCGTAGTCGCATACGCCGGCAACGTGGTACCAGGTATTGAGGGCAAAGGTTTGGAGGGATTCTGCGTCCACGACGGTATTGCTGGTCCCATCGTCGGTGATGTGGAAGCAGAGGGCATTGGGGATGGAGCCCCATCCGAAGCCCAGGAAAACGTCCTGGTAGGGTACGGCGTCTTCGGTGCTGATGATTATACTGTTGTTGACGATGGGGGCTCTTAGGCGGAACCAGGCTTCCCAGGTATAACCGTTGGTATTGTAAAACTGACTCCAGGCTCCGGTTCCGGCGGGAATGATGGGTATATTCGATTGGGTGGCTTGTCTAAAGCTGAAAGAAGTGCGGCAGAAGCTGGTTTGGGCGTTGGCTGCTATGGTTAGCAGGAGAGAGATTAGTATTGCCAGCTGTTTCCCGAAACGCATGTGCATGGTCTCCAAATTAGTGTTCAGCTGGGGACGGAAGTGGTTAATTGAGCAATTGGCAGGAATGGTTTAGCAGGTGGTTTGGGTGGCGGAGGGTTGCCGACAAGCCAGTGGGTGGACTGGGGGGCGGGTAATAGCGGGCTGGGGATAGGGGTAATGGTGGGCTGCGAGAGGGGAGAAAAAGCCTAAGAACGGAATAAACCCTATATTTGTCGTATGCGTATGACAATATCCGGGCTTCCTCGCCACTTCGACAAGTTTGATCTTCAACGGCTTTTCAACCCCTACGGGTGGGTGAATTATACGAAAATCCTCATCGATCCGCTTTCCGGGCTGAGCCGGGGAAAGGGCATCGTGGAGATGGAAGATGCTCAGGCTAAGCAGGCTATGGAGGCTCTGCAAGGTAAGGTGCTGGGGACTAACCCCCTTAATATCAAGGAAGTGAAGGACGGGGGGCGTAAGCCTCAGTAGATTAGAAAGTTACCAAGGTCACTTCTTTTAAACCCGCCGGGTAGTAGGGCGATCGGGAGGTCCATTCCCTCGCTGTTTTATTGTCTTTTAATGTTTTCATGTAATTGCCCAGGGTCGTTATGACCTGGATGGTGAGGTAGTTGTCGCCGTCGACTATGGCAGATGTTATGTCGTAGAGGTGTTCGCCATGCCATTTTGTGCCGATGGGCCGGCCGTTTAGCTCGAGCCGGGAGAGGTCGCGCAGGCGGCCGAGGCCGATCCAGGTTTGTTTGGCGGGGGAGGGTTTGGCGTTAGTGGGGGAGGGTTTGGTGCTGTGGAAGCGGGCGCGGTATTCGATGGTTCCGGCGAAGGTCATCCAGTCTTTGTCTTCGCTGAGTTGGGTGAGATTGTTTACGGTGATGGTGCGGGTGACTCCGTTTACGTGATGAAGGGTTACTTCCCAGGGGCCTGGTAGCAGGGTTGCGAGCTCTGATGCTGGTTCGGAGGGGAGGACGGCAGGCGGGGTTTCGGGACTAAAAACGATTAGTTTCGACTCTGTGGGTCCGAGGGTTATTTTTAGTGCGGCGCTCTGGCGGGAGGGGTAGGGGCGGCGTTCGCCGGTTTCAGCGTCCCAGATCCAGGCGGGTTTGTTTCCTTCGGGGAAGGTTGCCTCGAAGGTGTTTGTTTTGGTCCCGCTATAATTGGAGAAAAAGTAGAGCTGATGCTCACCGTTAGAATAGTGGAGCGTGCTCATATAGTCTACGGGATGGCTGATCTTAACTTCAGGGGTCAGCTTATAGCGGTCGGCGAGCTTGCCGAACCAGTCGACGAGGTTGGCTTCGTCGATGGCTTCGATGCCGGTGGTTGTAGGGTGTTTTTTTATTACGGATTCCATGAGGGTTTTTATTTGCGCTGAGCGCTTCTGGTGGTCGACCATGCCAGCGGACAGGTGAGGTGTCTTGCCGATAAAGATGATCTTTCCACCTGCAGCTGCAAATTTTCCGAGGGCTTTTGCGGTAGAGAGCTGGATGGTTTCTACTTCGGCCAGGAGGATGGCTTTGTAGGTTCGGTTTTTATAGGTTAGTCCTTTTTGGTTGACGGTGCTTTGGCTGATGACTTCTTCGGAGAGATAGTCGCAGCCGTGACCGTTTTGGTGAATGGCTTCCCATATTTTGGGCGCGTAGGACGGATAGGTGACGACGGGATAGGGGTCGCGTTGAAAGCCGTATTTGGCTGCCAGGTCGGCCATGGGATGGAGCACGGCAACGGCGGCCTGCATGTCGCATTGTTGGAAGACGGCGGAGAGGCGGGCTTTATAGTCGGCCCATAGGTGGAACCAGGGCCACCAGGGGTTGCGTTCGTTGAAGAAGGAACCGTAGCGGATCCAGCCGGGGAAGGGCGCTTCTAGCGGCGTATAGTTGAAGCCGTGGAGGACGGAGCCGGTTACGCCCGAGAGCATGCTTTGGTCGCCGGCGAGCTTTATGCGTTCGAGCGTGCCGTGGAAGGGATCGTCCGTATTGGTCATTTCCTCGCAGCTGACGAGTCGTTTGCCCGACAGGTGTGCGGATGAGGAAACGAATTTATTGATCATGGTATAGTTCCTTCCTTTGCGATAGTCTCCGGTGCCGAACTCGTCGATGGCTTCAGTCCAGATCCAGGTTTCGCATTCGGGGATGTCTACCATCATGCCCGAGGTGATGGGGTCGCAGTCCATTCCATAGGCTTGCATGCGGGATTTGACCCCGTTTCGGGTACACCAGTCCGCGAAGGTTTTTATGAAGCGTTCCTGGAAGAGGTAGCGTTTGAGGGTTTCGAAGTCGTAGCGGATGGTTTCGATGCGGCTTTGGAGTTCGGGGGTATATTGGGCCCCGTAGGCTTCCTGGACGGCGTTGCCCATTTCGCCGACTTTGAACAGGACGAAGGGGAGCCAGGGTTTGAGATCATAGCCTTTGACCTTTTTGAACTGTTCGAAGAGGTCGTTGCACCAGTTGGCCCCTTCCAGCTCGATGCTGTCGGTGAAGAGGGCGCGGAAGTGGTCGCCGAGCTTGCCGAGCTTTGGGGTGAGCTTGGATTCGATGCGGTCGAGGTATCTTTCGACGGCTGCAGCGTCGTAGTGGTTGAGGACGGGGCCGGCGGCGCCGGGGGCTCCCTGGATGACGGCTGCGAAGCCGGTTATTTTGATCAGATAATAAAGTACGTGGGGCCCTGCGGGGACGTCGATGGTTATGGTTTCGCGTTCTTGCGAGGGGGCGAGGTGGATTTCTTTGCTTTGGGTGATGTCCTTCATTTCGGCGGGCACGAGGTAGGCTGCGATCAGCTCTTTTAGCGGGTCGGACCAGGCGGAGACGAAGGCGGGGTGGACGCTGTCGACGAGTTCTTTTTCAGAGAGCTGGACTTTTGCTCCGCCTTCGAGGTTACGGGTGCCGAGCGCTACCATTTGACATTGGTCGTCGCGGGTCAGGAATTCTCCGCCGTAGGGCCAGCCGGAGCCGACGATCATGTCGCAGATGATGCCGCGTTCTTTGGCGCCGTTTAGCGCAATTTTTAGCATGTCGATCCATTCGTCGCTGAGGTAGGTCAGCGATGGGATGTTCATGGGGTCGGCGGAGGAGGGGAATTTGATGGGATTGATTTCGACGCCGCCGATGCCGGCGGCTTTTAGGACGTCGAGCTCTCGGAGGAGCTCGGCGGATTGGAGGCGGTCGCCGTTCCACCACCAGCGGACGAAGGGGCGGTATTCTGCGCTGGGGTTGGAGAAGATTTCGTATAATTTGTCGGAGTTGTCGTTGGTTGTGACGAATGATCGGAGGTTGTCGGGGAGCGCGAAGACGCCTCCGGCGAGTGAGGCCAGTCGGATAAAATCTCTTCTAAACATGGGGCCAAGTTAAAAAATAAAACTGATCAAAATCGGTACGTGTTAAGGCTCAAGAATGCCCTTTTTATTTTTGATGGCTTCGAAATCAGTTTTGTTGCAAAAACACAGGTATTGACCGTCAGGATAGGTTCCTTCTATAAACTTAGGGAGGGAAGAAAAGATGGTGGGAATTTCTGTGTCGAATTCGAGTATAAGGATATGCTTGTGACCACGATCTACGAATTCTATTGGGGTCCAGCCATTCCAAACTGCTTGTGTGGCTTTGTACCTGGTATCGACGGTCAGTGTATGATCGTTGTCTGCAAAAATGAAGTCAAAAGATATAGGTAGTGAAAATCCTGCCGAGGCATACGTGGTCAATACGGCAATTTCATTTTTTTTCCCTGACCAGCTCATGAAACGGTAATAAGTCTCGTCTTTGGGCCGATTCTCCATGAATTTTTTTACTCCGGTTTTTATTTTTTTCACCAACTGATCGGAGAAGTACGCGGTGCATAATAAATATCTTTCGGAAGGTTGAATTTGAGCTTCGGAATGCATGGGGGAGATTGGGGGGTTATTTTTTGGAGGAGCAGCGCTCGATGAGCATTGTTTTGAGGACGGTGGTGGCGGGGAGGGAGAATTGGGGGTCGGAGATTTTGTTTAGCAGGAGGTGGATGCAGGTTTCGGCCATTTGTTCGATGGGTTGTTCGAGGGTGGTGAGGGAGGGTTCGATGACTTCGGAGCGGGAGTCGTTGCTGAAGCCGACGATGCCGAGGTCGGGGCCGACGTGGATGCCGCGTTTTTTTGCTTCGATGATGAGGGCGATGGCGGCGGGGTCGTTGACGGCGAAGACGGCGTCGAGGGGTTGTTCGAGGATGGTTTGGGCGCATTTGCGGGCGCCCTGGGGGGTGAGGTCGTGGTAGACGATCCAGTTGGGATTGAATTCGAGGCTGTATTTGATGAGGGCGTCGCGATAGCCGCGGAGGCGGTCTTTGCTGATTTGGAGGTTGCCTGGGCCGCCGATGTGACCGATTTTACGATAGCCGTTTTTTATGAGGTGCTCGACGCCGGCGAAGGCGCCCTGATAGTCGTCGGCGAGGACTTTGGGGAGACCGGGGCGGTTTTTGACGCGGTTGAAGAGGATGACGGGGACGCCGGCGTCTTCGAAGGCCTGGAGGTGGTCGAGGGATTTTGTCTCGCTGCTCAGGGAGAGGAGGATGCCGTCGACCTGGTAGGCGAAGAGGCGTTTGAGGACGTCCATTTCGTTGCTGTAGTTTTCGTTGGAGTGGCAGATGACGACCTCATAGCCTGCGAGGGAGGCGGCTTTTTGGGCGATGATGATGAATTGGGAGAAGAAGTTGGTGATGAGCTCGGGGACGACGATGCCGATGGAGTAGCTTTTTCGTCTCACGAGGCTCGATGCGAAATAGTTGGGGACATAGTTGAGCTGCTGGGCCATCTTTAGGACGGCGTTCCTGGTCTCCTGGTTGATCTCGCTGCTGTTTCTTAGGGCGCGGGAGACGGTGGATTTAGATATTTTGAGCTTGGTGGCAATGTCGAGGATGGTTGCGTGGTGTTTGGACGTGCTGGTGGGAGAGGTCTGGGGTTTGGAACCAATCGTGAAGTAATAGTTGCAGTATTTGCAATGATAGCGTTGCTTGCCTCTTACCTGGCCGGCTTTGGCGATGCCGCTTACTTCATTACATTTTATACATTTTATCACTGGGTTGAAAGTACGAAAATTTGGCGGATTGCTTATCGGGAACGGTGCCGAAATCGTTCCCGATACATATTGTATATGTGGCAATTTTGCAGATTGGGGAACGATTGTAAATTGGGCCAGCAAACTTCTATTACCTTAACGATTGAATGCTTTATGAACAAAAGAAAACCAAGGCTGCTGGCGGGGTTACGCTCGACCCTGACTCTATTAGTCGCACTACTCTCCATGCTGGCGGCGTCAGCCCAGACACAAACCATCAAGGGAACTATCATCGATGAGAACGGCCAACCGGTTGCGGGGGCTACCGTACGCGTAAAAGGCGAGCGGCAGACGACCATGACCGGAGAAGACGGCGGTTATACCCTGGCGAATGTAAAGGCCGGGGCTTCCATTATTATTAGCCATACCGGTTTCGAGGAGCAGGAGCTTAGCACCTCGGGAAAGGGGTATGAGCGGGTTCTGCTGAAAAAGCGGAACCAGAGCCTGGACGACGTGATCGTGGTGGGGTATGGCTCGCGGAAGAGGTCGGAGGTTACGGGCGCTATCACCAAGGTGAAGGGC
Source organism: Bacteroidota bacterium (assembly GCA_018267545.1). Taxonomy (GTDB): domain Bacteria; phylum Bacteroidota; class Bacteroidia; order Chitinophagales; family Chitinophagaceae; genus Puia. Next base: position 45,206 of record JAFDYG010000505.1, on the reverse strand, counting down.
TCGGAGCTTTTGCAGACGCCTGTAGCCAACCTGGCGCAGGGGCTGCAGGGCCGGGTAGCCGGGTTGCAGGTGACGCAGAACAATGCGGCGCCGGGCGGGAGCATCAGCATCCGACTGCGGGGCACCAACTCTATCAATGGGTCGTCGGAGCCGCTGTATATCATCGATGGTATTCAGGTGCAGAACACTACGGCGCCGGGGGTTTCTGGTCCTGCCACGCTCGGTAATATCAGCGGGGTGGGTGGAAATGCCAACGCGCCAAGCTCCTTATCTTTTTTGAATCCCAACGATATCGAGTCGATCGAGGTGCTGAAAGATGCCTCTGCGGCCGCCATTTACGGCTCCCAGGCGGCAAACGGGGTAATCATCATTACGACCAAACGGGGCAAGGCGGGTAATTCGTCCGTTAGCTACGATGGTTATTACGGCATCCAGAAGATAACGAGGGAAATCCCCGTGCTGAATGCTTCGCAATTTGCAAAGATTGAGAACGAGATATATGGCGGTACGCCGCGTTATCCGAATACGGATTCTTTTGGCGTAGGCACCAACTGGCAGGACGTCCTTTTCCGTACGGCGCCTATTCAGAACCACCAGGTTACTTTCTCCGGCGGGTCGGATAAGACGCAGGTGCTGATGTCGCTGAATTATTTCGGTCAGGAGGGTATTGTGGTCAATTCAAAATTCGACCGGTTTTCGGTACGGTTGAACCTGGACCATGAAGTAAAGAAATGGCTGAAGATCGGGACGAATACGACGATGACGCGTTCTATCAATAACCGGGTACAAACGGGGTCGGTCAACAACGACGGTGGGGGGCTTACCCAGTCATTGATCGGAGCGGCCTTGTCTGCGCCGCCCGTACTGAAGGCTTATAATGCCGATGGCAGCGTGTATGCCTGGAAGGATCAGCCTTATGGGTCTTATTATTCCGAGCTGAGAAACCCGGCGCTGGGTCTGCAGACGATGGATGTAACCCGCACCAATACGATACTCAGCAATTTCTATGTCGATCTGACCCTGCTGAAGGGGCTGAAGTACCGGGCTAACCTGAGTGTGAATACGAACAATAGCCTGAACGATTATTATTTCCCCACTTCCGCCTTTTCTGCCGGTGAGATCTCGCTGGCGGGTGGTTTGGGTGGTTATGGGATGAAGTACAACAGCAATTTCATCCGGCTGATGCACGAAAGCATCCTGACGTATGACAAGACCTTTAATGAAGACCATACGTTCAAGTTTACGGGCGTGTTCAGCACCATATCGAACAATAACAATTACAACTATATGATCGGTTATGGCTTCATCAATGATGCCACTACCAACGAGGCCCTTCAAACGGCCAAGAACTTTTCGATCAGCACGGGCAGGACGAAGGACAACCTTCTTTCGTACCTGGGCCGGATCAATTATAACTACAAGGGTAAATACTTCCTGGACCTCACTGCGCGTGCGGACGGCAGCAGCAAGTTCGGGACCAACAACAAGTACGGGTTCTTCCCGGCGGCTTCGGCGGCGTGGAATATCATGAGGGAAGACTTTATGTCGGGGATGCGGGCTATTTCCAATCTGCGGCTCAGGGCCAGCATCGGGAAGACGGGTAACCAGGCGGCTATCGACCCTTATCAGTCGCTGGCGACGGTTTCTGCGGGGAACGATTATATCTTTAACAATACGCTCAACAAGGCTATTCTGCCGACTGGAGTTCCCAACCCCGATTTGAAATGGGAGACTTCGGTACAATCGGATGTCGGTTTGGAAGCGGATTTCTTTAATAGCCGGTTGAACTTTGTCGTCGATGTATACCAGAAAAAGACGACGGACCTGATTTACAAGAAGAGTCTCCCGCTATCCTCCGGGTATGATGCGGTAACGGGGAATTTTGCTTCTATTCAAAACAAGGGTATCGAGCTTTCGCTTGGCGGGGACATCATCCGGAGCAAGGACCTGCGGTGGAATGTCAATACCAACTTCACCATCAACCGGAACAAGCTGCTGCGTCTTTCCGATGACACGACCAAGGAGACGGCTATCAACAACTACAATATCCTGCGTGTAGGAAGTCCGCTGGGTCTTTTCAAGACCTATGTCTATGATGGGCTGTTCCAGGTAGGCGACCCGATTCTTCCTGGTCAGCCGGTGACCAATCCCCGTCCCGGCGCTCAGCGGGTGAAGGATGTAGCGGGTGGTGCTGATGGTAAACCCGATGGCAAGATCACGGATGCAGACCGGATTATCACCGGCAATGCGAATCCCAAGTTCATCTATGGGTTCTCTACCAATGTGCAGTATAAAGGCTTCGACTTTTCCGCCTTCTTCTCGGGTGTGTATGGCGGTAAGATCTACAACCTCGCGCGCTGGTCGCTCGAGAATCCTTCGGGGGGACGTAATCTGCTGGCGGGCGCTGCAAACCGGTGGAGCACGACCAATACGACCGGGACTTTCCAGGTGGCGGCGGGCAGCCAGGGTGGAAGATTGCCGCTGTCGGATCGTTACCTCGAGGACGGGTCGTTTCTGCGCTGTAAGAATATCTCGCTGGGCTATACCTTCAAAGTAAAGGGCATTTCCAATCTGAGGGCTTATGCGAGCGCCAATAATCTGTTCACGGTTACGAAGTATACGGGCTTCGACCCTGAAGTGGGCAGCTTTGGCAATTCCAACACGCAATTCGGGGTGGATAACGTCGTGTATCCTGCGTCCCGCTCTTATCTTTTAGGTGTTCAAGTCACTTTCTAATACCGAAATCATGAAACAACTCATTTATATATTCATACTGCTGATGGTTCTTTCCGGCTGCAAGAAGACGCTGGAAGAAAAGGCTTATTCTGCCACCTATACCAAGGATTTTTATTCCAATGCGGCCGAGGCCGAGGCGGCGATTACCGCTGTGTATGGGAATCTTTATGGAATGTACAATAGCGGCGCCCCGTTCTTTGCGTCCGACTGGTCGGCGGATCAGACGTTTCCAAGGAATGTCGTGGGTAGAAATACGCTTACCCAATTTTCCTATGATCCGGCTTACTCCTTGCAGAACAGTTTTGGCCGGTCCAATGAGTCTCCGATGGAGGTCTGGAAGAGGGCCTATATCACTATCGAAAGCGCCAACTGGGTGATCGATAAGGTTCCGTCGACGCCTATGGATGCTACGAGAAGGGATAATATCGTCGGGGAGGCGTTGTTTATGCGGGCCTATTGCCTCTGGACGCTCAGCCGGAATTTCGGGAGCATCGTAGTGAAGACGAAGCCGACGAACTCGATCGATAATGCATTTGTCGGGAAGTCGTCGATCGACGATGTCTATAAACAGATCTTCGATGACCTTACCAAGGCCGAATCGCTTCTGCCGGATTATGCGGCTGCTACTGCGGTCAAGGGACGTGTTTACAAACAGGGTGCCCAGCTGTTGCATGCGAAGGCGGCCCTTTATAACGAGAAGTGGGCGGATGCGTTGACCAGCGCGAAGGCGGTGATTACTTCCAACAAGTATTCGCTGGTCCCTTCTTTTACGGATCTGTTTACGGCTGCCAAGAAAGACCTGGGCCGCCAGGAAGTTCTGTTCGATGTCGAGCTGAACAATACGACCAATCCTGTGCGTCAGTCGCAGATTCACTATTTCTATGCGCCGAACGGGTCTTCCGATTATAATAAGGGTGGAGCTGGCGGCATCTACGTATTTAGTGCCTTTTATAATTCTTTTCCTGCCGGGGACAAGCGGAAGGATTTGCTGGCCACCAGCTATACTACTACGGCGGGGGTGTTTGTGCCGCAGGCGAGCATCGATACACGATTGGCCACCAAAGACCTCGTGCTCATGGGGAAGTATAAGGACCCCAATTCTGTCGGAGCTTATGCGAGCAATAACATCTATCTGCTGCGTCTTGCGGATGCGTACCTGATCGCTGCCGAGGCGGAAGGTCGTGCCAATGGGGCAACGGCAACGGCCTATTCGTATATCAATACGGTGAGGTCGCGTGCGGGTGTTCCGGCGCTTACGGGGGGACTTGCGCAGGGTGCATTTGTCGATTCGGTTTTGCAGGAGCGCTCCTGGGAGTTTTATGGCGAGGGGGATCGCTGGTATGATCTTACGCGTACGGGGAAGTTCCTGACGGTGATTCCGACTGCGGTGAATGCGGATTATCCGACGCGGACTCCTACGGCGAAGAATAAATATTTTCCGATACCCCAGGTGGAGATCAATGCGAATCCTCTGCTGACGCAGAATGATGCCTGGAAATAGTAATAAAGTACCTTATCATGATATTGAATGAAGGCGGTAACGCGAGAAGTCTTTTTAATGAATCAATCAATGCTGACCTGGTTGTTGTGGGCGGAGGAGTTTCCGGTGTGTGTTGTGCTATAACCGCTGCGCGGGAAGGGTTGAAGGTTGTGCTGGTGCAGGACAGGCCCGTATTGGGGGGGAATGCATCGAGCGAGATACGGTTGTGGATATTGGGCGCTACCTCGCATATGGGTAATAACAACCGGTGGGCGAGAGAGGGCGGTTTGCTGGATGAGCTGCTGGTAGAGAATACGTATCGCAATCCGGAGGGTAATCCGGTGATATTCGACTCTATTTTGCTCGAGAAGGTGGTGAAGGAGCCGAATGTCCGGCTTTTGTTGAATACGGGAGTGTATGAGGTGGTGAAGGAAGGGGCGGATAGGATTAAGGCCGTTAAAGGATTTTGCAGTCAGAATCAGACCGAATATACGTTGTCCGCTCCACTTTTCTGTGATGGCTCCGGCGATGGTGTCGTGGCTTTTCTATCGGGGGCGTCGTTCCGGATGGGGGCGGAATCTCGCGAAGAGTTCGATGAGAAGTTCGCGCCTTCTGCGGCGTATGGTGAGCTGCTTGGTCATAGCCTTTATTTCTATTCGAGAGATACGGGGAAGCCGGTGGAGTTTATCCCGCCTTCGTTTGCGCTGATGGATATCGAGACCATTCCCCGCTATAAGACGTTTAGCCTGCAGGACCAGGGTTGTAAGCTCTGGTGGCTGGAATATGGCGGCAGGCTGGATACGGTGAAGGATACGGAGAAGATAAAGTGGGAGCTGTGGAGGATCGTATATGGCGTGTGGAATTACATAAAGAACTCGGGGAAGTTCCCTGAAGCTGCCAATTATACATTGGAGTGGGTTGGTTCGATCCCGGGGAAGCGGGAGAGCCGGCGGTTCGAAGGGGATTATATGTTGATACAGCAGGATGTGGTGGAGCAGCGGTACCAGGAGGATGCTGTGTCGTATGGCGGTTGGTCGATAGATCTTCACCCGGCGGATGGTGTCTTTAGCGAGTTGCCGGGTTGTAATCAGTGGCATAGTAAGGGCATTTATTCCATTCCTTATCGTTCGCTTTACAGTAAAAATATCGATAACCTTTTTTTGACAGGACGAATTATCAGCGCCTCGCACGTGGCGTTTGGTTCTTCGCGGGTAATGGCCACGTCTGCCAACAATGCGCAGGCGGTGGCTATGGCCGCTGTTCTGGCGAAGGAGTATGGGCTGTTGCCTAGAGGGGTGCTGGGGAAGATTGGAGAGCTGCAACAGCGATTGCTGAAGGCGGGACAATTCATACCGGGGATCCGAAATGAGGATAGTCTCGACCTTGTCAAGGGGGCGACGATTAGCGCCAGCTCGGAGTTTAAATTGTCGGGGATGCCGGAGAGCGGGGAGCTGTATCCTATGGATACGGGGGTGGCGCAGCTGTTGCCGGTGTCGCCGGGGAAATTGCCGGAGATTCGGTTTCACCTGCATGCGGGGGAGAAGACGACGGTGCTTGCGCATCTGGCTGTTTGTAGCCGGAAGGGAAGCTATACGCCTGACGTTATTTTGGAGGAGCGTGTTTTGTCGCTGGAGAAGGGGCGTAACTGTGTAACGCTGGAGTGGGAGACCGTTTTTCCTGAACATCAGTATGCGTTTATTATTCTTCGGAAGAATGAGACTGTTTCGGCTTATTTGTCCGATTTGCGTCTGACGGGGGTGTTGTCGCTGTTCCAGGCGGAGAATAAGGCGGTTTCGAATACGGGGGTGCAGACGCCTCCGGAGAATATCGGTGTAGATGCTTTTGAATTTTGGACGCCAAAAAGGAGGCCGGGCGGGCAGAATCTGGCGATGAGCTTTTCGAAGCCGATTCATGCGTATGAGGCGGAGAATGTGGGGAATGGGGTGGCGAGGCCGTATTTTGCTCCTAATGCGTGGGCGGCGTCTCTGACGGATGCGTCGCCGCGGATTTTGCTGAAGTGGCCGTCGAAGGTTTCTCTTCGGAGGATTCAGGTAGTATTGGATACCGATATGGATCATCCAATGGAATCGGTCCTTATGCAGCATCCGGATAGGGGCATGCCCTTTTGCGTTCGAAATTATTATATTTATGATGGTAGGGGTGTGTTGGTTAAGGCGATCACGGGTAATTATCAAACGAGGAATATTGTCGAGCTGGAGGAACCGCTTGTTACGGATGAGCTTGTAATTAAATGCGAGCATCCGTCGTCCAATGTTCCTGCTGCTATTTTTGAGATTAGGTGTTATAGCCAGGCGCAGCCTGGTTAGTAATCGGATTCTATGGGTAAACTGGATTTTGGGGTAATGAGCATTTTTGCCGTCCTTATGGTTATCATCGGGCTGGTCTTTACTGTGCAAAGCAGCAAGAGTTCGAAGTCGTTTTTCGAGGCGGGTGGTCAGACGCCCTGGTGGATCAATGGTCTCTCGCTTTTTATCTCCTACTTTTCTGCGGCAACCTTTGTGGTTTGGGGTTCTATCGCGTATCGATATGGGCTGGTGGCAAATGCGATACAGTTTACGATGTGTCTTAGCGGTTTTGTTACGGCCTTGTTTATTGCGGGGCGATGGAAGAAGACCGGGGCTACGACGGCTGCGGAGTATTTGGGAAAGCGGTTTGGGAAGACGGCAAAGCAGTATTATAGCTATATGGTGCTGCTATATAGTCTTGCTTCGACGGCCGCGGTTTTGTATGCGGTGGGTAAGATCGTTTATGTGGCTACACCTTTTTCTTTGGAGGCTTGTATTACGGTTATCGGGATTACGATCATCATTTATACTACCGGGGGTGGTCTTTGGGGGGTGCTTGCGACCGATGTGGTGCAGTTTGTCATTCTTACGGCGGCGGTGATCATCATCATACCGCTGTCCCTTCATACCGTCGGGGGGATGGGGGAATTTCTGCAGCGCGCGCCTGCGCGGTTTTTCGAGCCGGTCAATAAGGAATATAGTATTGGGTTTATGGTAGCCTTCTTTATCTACCAGGTGGTCTACATTGCGGGTAATTGGAGCTATGTACAGCGGTACACTTCGGTGTCTTCTATTGGTAATGCGAAGAAGGTGGCGTATTTGTTTACGGCGCTTTACCTGGTTGCTCCGGTTATCTGGATGCTGCCGCCGATGATCTATCGGGTCATCAATCCTGGATTACAGGGGATGGAGGCCGAGGGGGCTTATATGATGCTTTGCCAGAAGGTGCTTCCGGCGGGGCTGATCGGTCTGGTGCTTTCGGGGATGATTGCGGCTACTGCGAGCAAGGCGAATACGACGATCAATACTGCGGCGGTCATTTTTGCGCAGGATATTTATAGGGATGTCTTTTTTAAGCGGAGCTCGGAGAAGCGGACGATATTGGTCGCTCGTGTGTTCACCGTTTTGTTTGGCGCGGGGACGATATTTTTGGCGATACTGGTGCCGGCGGCTGGGGGTATTGTGGAGGTGGTGCTGAGTACGGCGGCTATTGCGGGTGGGAGTTTGTTTGGGCCGGTGATTTATTCGCTTTTCTCCCGGCGGCAGACTTCGGGGTCGCTGCTTTTTGTTTCTGTGGTTTCATTGGTAGTGAGTTTGTTTTTTAAGATACTTGGGCCGGTGGTGATTGGGGTCAAGCTGTCTCGTACGGCTGAGACGGCGTTGGGGGTGGGTTTTCCGTTGGTACTACTGTTGTTGTTCGAGCTGTATGGGTGGATGAAGGGGAAGGATATGGATTATTTGTCGTTGTCGCTCTCATCGGGGGATGGGGGCGGAGAGCGGTCTGGTTCGGAGGAGGCTGTTCGGCAAAATCGGTTTGGGATAAGAGTGATTGCGTGGAGTACGGCGTTTGTGGGGTTGGGGATTGCGGTGCTGGGGGCGATTGCGGATAATGGGGGTGTGGCACTTGTGGTGGGGATTGTGATTGTGGGTGTTGCGGGGGGAGTGCTGGTGAAGCAGTATATGGTTTTGGGGCTGGTGCTGCTTTTTTGTGTCAAGGGTGCTGCGCAGGAGTATCGGGGAGATCAGCAGATATTATTTAAATGGAGGTATGGGTATAGCGAGTTTCCGTTTCCGGAAGGGGCAGCTGCGCGGGAGGATGCGATGCGGGGGAAGTTTGGGTGGTATGATGGGTCGTTGTGGTCGCAGTCGTATCAGGGGTGGGATGGTTCGGTGATACAGGGTGTGCCGTTGCTTTTTAGGGGAGGCTCGCCTTATGCGAGGGAGGTGGAGTGTGTTAGTGAAGTGGTGCCTTATGGGGCGGCGGGGACGGCGGTTTCGTTTTTGCTGCCTTTTATGTATACGATAGGGTCGGAAGAAGATATTGCTTTTTCGCTTCGGATAAAGGGAGCGGGAGAGGAGACGATCGTTTGTAAGCTGCGTCCGCAGCCTTTCGTTTCTTTTACGGGCGGGATGTGTAAGGTGGAGTTTATTGCACAGAAGGTCGTTAGTCCTGTGGGGGTGAAGCCGCTGGTGAGTGTGGTGGGGATGATGCGGATACGGGTGTATCCGCAATTGGTGGCATATGGAGAGAGGGTCCGGTTTGTTTTTAGCTCGGTTACTCATCATATGGATGTGGAGTCGTCGTTGGTGTTGGGATCGTTGTATAGGAGTGTGGATTTGCTTGGCGGGGTTTCTGTAGATTCTATTGCGGCGGCTTCCCGGCTGCATGACCAGCGGCTTCGGGAATGGAAGGAGTCGACGGCTTTAGTGTCGGAAAGATTGATGAAGAAGGGAAAGGTGGAGGTTTTTTGTCAGGGGCCTATGGAGAAACGAGATAGGGGGGAACTGCGGGTGACGGCTTATTCTGGGAATCCGGTTAAGGATTTTCAGTATGGGGCGCCGTCGGGGCAGATGAAAGAGATGGCGAGGGCGGTGACGGGGGCGTTGGGGAGGCGGTTTTCCTTGTTCCGATATCAACATCATAATCTGCCTTGGAAGATGGATAATCCTTCGGAGATGGATTCTGTGGAGGCGGCTTATTTGAGAAATTGGTTGAGCGTGGCGGGGGATTTTTCCGATACTGTCGTGCTGGATTTGCAGCTGTCTCCGATCGTAAAATTATACAGACAATATAGTCAGGCGGGGCGTTTGGCGTTGCCGGCTTCGGGTATTCCGGGCGCGGAATGGGATAAGATACGAGAGGGATATTTGACGACGCTTCGGTTTGCAAAGGGGGCCTGTCCTGCATTGAAGATTGTTCAGATGCCTTATGAGCTGGATAATATGTCTTCGTCCGAGGTGCATGCGAATGCGCATTATGAATTTTTTAAGTGTTTGTATGAGGCGGTAGCTGTGTTCAATAAAGGACGGCCTTTGGGAGAGCAATTGATGGTTGCGGGATTGGGGAGCAATAATCCGGGCAGCCGATGGGCGTTTATCGACGGATTTTTGTCGAGGTATAGCAGGGATAAGTCTGCTGCAAAGCGGCTCGATTATATTACGTGGCATACCTATCTATTTCCGGGTAACTATCCTGCGATGGTGCAGGGGGTGGGGGATAGCTTGCGGCGTTTGTTGAAGATTCATAAGATGGATATGGGGCTGCCGGTGATCGTGGATGAGATGGGGCTGGCGGAGCCGTCTACGATCGAGGACCTGAGCGATTTGGAGGGGGCGATGAAGAAGGAGGCGGCGATGGCTTCTTTTACGACGGCGCTTCAGGATTACTATGAAAAAGAATTTTTGGGTCGTTGGCTTCCTATTAGTGGGGCAGGGTGGCATTTTGCCTTGCTTACTTATGGGCGGCAGAATGTATTATCCGCCTATGCGAAGGGGATGTTGTTGCGGAGTAAGCTGGGGGATTGGAAAGTGCCGGTTCGTGCAACGCCTGTGGATGAGCAGGGGTATGGGTTACATGCGATAGCTACAAAGGAGGAGGGGAAGGTCAGTGTTTTGGTTTTTTGTGCGTCTCCTTCGATTTTTTATAGGGAGGCGGCGCCGCTTCGTTATGCGGATGTGGAGGTGCTGGTGAAGGGACTGCCGGCTGGTTTTGGGAGGGTGAAGGTTACGGAGTGGTATAGTAGCTCCGGGGGAAGTGTTTTTGAAAAGGTTTTGTCGCAAGGAAAGTACCAGACGTTGCCGCTGACGAGGGGCGCTGACCGGTATGAGAAGGATTTTTCTTCGGAGGAGGTGGCAGCGTTGAATGGGATGGACCGGAGGTCGTCGGTGGTTAAGGCTGAGGGAGGGGAGGTTAGACTTTCTGTGGGGGTGGATGCGTATGGGATGCGGCTTATTCAGATTGAACCTGATATTATTAAATGATATGAAGACTTTCGTTTTTGCGGCGCTATTGTTTTTTTCTGTGGATGTCTGGGGGCAGGTTGGCATTGAGAATGCCTATTACTCGGTGCAGCCTGCGGGTGGTTCGTCGTTTGTGGTCATGCATAAGGCGAGTGGATTGAAGCGGACGATTTTAGCAAAGCTGCGGTTGGTATATAGGGCGGGGGAGACTGAGATGGTTGGTTCGTCGATGGATGGGCAGCCGGGGGTGGTGGCGTGGAAGGTTGGTGGTGGGCAGACGCAGGATATAGGGGCGCTTGGGAGTGTGGAGGTGATGGCTAAATCGTACGAGGTGAAGGGTGGGCGGATTGTGTTTTCTTTTGGTGCTGCGAAGGTGTCGTTGGTGGTGAAGTTTGTGGAGGACCAGCAGGCGCCGGTGTTTGAGATGGGGTTCGAGGCGGAGAAGCCGGGGAATTATTCGCTTGGGTTTGTTGGAATGCCGCAGGTGGATTCGTCGGCGGTGGATTTTGTTTATCAGCCGTTGACCTGGAGCTGGAAGAGGTTTCCGAGCCGGTTTGCGTTGACGGAGGAGGCTTATGCCAATACGGCGGCGGTGTTTACGAATCATGATGGGTATAGTGAGGGGTTAGCGGTGTCGTTGTCGGATATCCCTTATCGGTATGCATTGGCTGCGCAGTGGAACAATGCGGGTAGGGCTGATAATAAATTTTGGTCGGTGTTTCCGGAGGATGGGCCGAAGGCTAATAGTCTTTTTGGATTGGCGGTTCGGGGTATGAATGGGAAGGCGCAGCCTTCGATTTATGCGCCGTTGCCGGGGACTGCTGGTGCGAGGTTGAAGAAGGGGGATAAATTTCATCTTTCGTTGGTGTATTTGCTTTATCCTGGGGATTGGCAGAAGGGGATCTCGTGGATTTTGGGCTCGGTATTTCATTATAGGAGTGAGAGGGAGAATGTGAGGACTTCGTTGAATGGTGTTTTGGACAATATGCTGGACTTTGCGATGAACGATGTTTATAGCGGGTGGAATGAAGAATTGAAAGCATCGAACTATCAGTTCGATGTACCGGGGACGGTAAAGAATGTTTCGGCGCTGCATTCGTTGAGTCTGGCGATGCTTACGGGAAATAATGAGATTTTGCGGCGCAGGGCGATTCCGATGATGGAATATGTCATGAGCCGGGAGAAATTTTTGTATTCGACGAGCGATACGCCGGGGCAGGCGCAGGCTCCTTCGCATTTGTTGAAGGGACCGTGTGCGGATATCGGGGAGCTGGTGGGGCTGGATGAATTGACGGGGGGACGTACGCCTGCTTTTGCTGTAGAGGTTGATCGACTTTTCGGTCATCGGAGGTCATTGAATATGAATACGGAGACAGGTGGAGGCAGCTGGCAGGATTATCTGGCGAGATATAGGCTTCATCATAGGCAGGAGGATTTGGGCAAGGCGGTAGAGGGGGCGAAGGAGTATCTGCAGCAGGTATATTATCGTTATTCGAAGTCTTTCTTCGACTCGCCGGGGCTTAGGGACCGGGGAGCGGGCTTTACTACCGACTATGGTTATAGGATCTACGATCTTTTCGAGCTTTTCGAGGAGAGTCATGACCGGGAGTTTTTGGAAGCCGCTTTGGTGGGGGCGAGGCAGTTTTTGCTATGGACGAGAAGTAATCCTATGCCGCCGGCGGGGAATGTTGTTGTGAATAAGGGGGGAGCTGTCAAAGGGATATTTCCGGGTCGGCGGGTGAGTGCGGTGGAGGGTTCACCTTTTGTCCCGATGGATGAGGTATCGGCGGTCCCGGAGGCTTCGGTTCCTGCTTGGCAGACCTCTTTGAATGGGCTTGTGCCGGAGGCCCCGAATACGTATGCTTTCGGTCCGGTGATGCTGGCGCATCATGCGGCCTGGCTGCTTAGGCTGGCTCATTATACGGGGGACACGTTATTGAGGAATGCGGCTTATAATGCTGTTGTGGGGCGGTATGCTAATTTTCCGGGCTATTATGTCACTTCGTTGCATACGGATGTGTATCAAAGAGCGGATTATCCGATGCATCCGTTTTATGATGTAAAATACAATGCGATCTTTTATAACCATGTTTGGCCGCACCTAGCGTTGCTGGTGGATTTTTTGGTTTCTGATTTTTACTATCGTTCTTCCGGTAGGATTGATTTTCCGGGGACTTATGCGCCGGGGTATGCGTTTTTGAGCAGCCAGGTGTATGGGGCGAAGAAGGGAAAGATGATGGGTAATGAGGGGGTGCAGCTGTGGATGCCGTCGCGGGCGTTGGTGTCGGATGGGGTGGCGTTTAATTATTTGATGGGGCGGAATTCCCGGGATTTGTTTATTGCGTTTGCGAATACTTCGGGTGTGGGGGGGACGGAGCATGTGCGGTTGAATAGGTCTGTTATTCCGTGGGTAGGTGGTAAGCGGTATGAGGTGGTTATATATGATAAGGAGGGGAAGAAAGTGAATGGGGAGATGGTGAATGGGGAGGTGTCGGTGGAATTGCCGGCGGGAGGGTTGGGGTGTGTACAGATAAAGGGGATTTTTGGTTTGGGTGGAGTGGGGGGGGCTGGTAAGCGCGTTGGTGGGGAGAGATTTGTTCGAGTTGTGTCGAGGGAGGATAGTCTGGCTACGGCTACGGCAATGATTATTCAGCCTAATGATACGATGGCTGTGTTTTATGCTTATTGTAATAAGACGGAGAAGGAGTGGAAGGAGTGCAGCTTGAGATATAGCATCAATGGTGGAGAATGGAAGACGGTTAGGGATGCGGCTTATCCGTTCGAGTTTTCGATTCCGCTTTCTTCCGTAGGCGATGTTGTTGCGTTTGATATTGTTGCTGTTAGGAATGATGGGAGTAGGGTAAGCTTTCCGGTGCGAAGGGTTAATGGGATGACGGTGTTGGGATTGGGGGATTCGATTACGGAGGGAGGGCCGGGGTTCTTTTCGTATCTGTTTCCGTTGGATTCGTTGATGAAGGCGAGTGGGTTTGCGGGGCGGTTGGTTGGGCCTCGTCTTTCGGTGCAGGGGGGCGACAGCCTGTATCATTCGGGGTTTAGCGGGAAGACGGCGGAGTTTTTGGCTGCGCATATCGATAGCATCTATCGGGCGTTTCCGGCGGATGTGGTTTTGTTGCATGCTGGCCATAATCATTTTGTCGAGGAGGCTCCGGTGCAGGGGATCGTGCGGGCGCAGCTGACTATTATACAGACTATTAAAAAAATCAATCCAAGGGCTTTGGTTTTTGTGGCGGGTGTTATCACCAGCGGCAAGCTGCCGAAGTATTCCTATATTCCGGAATTGAATGGGGCTATTCGGCGGATGGTGGATTCGTTGCGGGACTCGACGGTGGTATTTGTGGATCAGAGTAAGGGGTGGGATTGGTCGAAGTATACGATCGATGATAAGGTGCATCCGAATCGGGAAGGGGCGAGGGTTATTGCCGGCCGGTGGTTGGAGGCGATGAAGGGGTATGGGAGGCCTGATTCGTTGTTGCCTGCGAAGGAGATTACGATTAGGGGTGGGTTGCCTAATTTTTTTGCGAAGATTAGAAGTGGAGGGCCTGTGCGGGTTGCTTTTTTGGGGGGAAGTATAACGAGGGCGGGCGGCGGCTATCGGGATCAGATTATGACGTGGCTTCGCGGGAAGTATCCGGGTGTTCAGTTCGAAGAGATCATGGCGGCGGTGAGTGGGACGGGTTCGGATTTTGGCGCGTGCAGGGTTAAGGAGCATGTGATCGATCATCGGCCTGATCTGGTATTTGTCGAGTTTGCGGTCAATGATAATAAGATGCCTATGCGGTTTGTGAGGGAGACGATGGAGGGGATAGTGAGACAGATCAGGAAGGGTGGGGCTTCTACGGATGTATGTTTTATATATACTTTTGCCGCGGAGAATCTTGCGCTTTTACAGAAGGGGGTGTTTCCTACTTCTGTTACGGCGATGGAAGAGGTTGCGTCGCATTATGATATTCCCAGTATTCATATGGGGTTGCGGGTTGTGGATGAGATTACTAATGGTAAGATGCTGATATTGGGGAAGAGAGAGGATTCTTCTGCTGTGCCTTTGTTTTCGATAGATGGGGTGCATCCGTTGCCGGAGACCGGGCATAAGATATATACGAGGGTGTTGGGTGAGGGTCTGCTGAAGATGGCGGGGCAAGGGGTTGCGGTGAAGCATAATTTGCCGGCGGCGTTGGAGAAGGAAAATTGGAGCGAGGCGGGGATGATTAGTCTACCGGGGAATGCGAAGCTGAGCGGGGATTGGGGGATCACGGATTCGGTGACGAAGGGGAGGGAATATTTTCCGTTGTTGCCGAAGGTGTATGGGACCTCGTCGACGGATGCGAGCGTTACGGTGAGGTTCAAGGGGACGCGTTTTGGATTGGCGGATATCATGGGGCCGGGGACCGGAGCGGTCGAAGTGGTTATCGATGGGCAGGCGCCGAGGGTCATTAGTAGATTCGATGCGTTTTGTACGTATTATAGATTGAATTATTTTATCCTTTCGGATCTGCCGGAGGGGAAACATACGGCTACTATCCGGTTGTCGAAGGCGCCGATAGATAAAGCTGCGATTTTGAAGACGCGTAATGCGGTGGTGAAGGATTGGGCCCCTTATCAGGGGCAGGCGATGTTTATAGGAGCAATTTTATATTGAGTAATATGAAGAAGGTATTCAAGTTATTGTTGTTGGTTTTTTTGAGTGGCGGTGCGGTTCACGCGGTTTATGCACAGCCAACTTATACGGCTGATTGGGCCAGTTTGGATGCCCGTCCTGTTCCGCAGTGGTTCAGGGATGCCAAGCTGGGTATTTTCATCCATTGGGGGGTGTATTCGGTTCCGGCGTGGGCCCCGGTTGGGAAGGACTATGCGGTTTATTCCAAATACTCGGAGTGGTATTGGAATAGGCTCGTTACGGATAGCTCCAAGGTGGGGAAGGCTTTTAGGGCCTATCATAATAAGACCTATGGGCCTAATTTTTTGTACCAGGATTTTGCGCCCATGTTCAAGGCGGAGCTTTTCAATCCGGAGCAGTGGGCGGAGGTATTCAAGAAATCGGGTGCGCAGTACGTGGTCCTTACCTCGAAGCACCACGATGGGTTTGCGTTATGGCCCAGTGCGCAGTCGTGGAACTGGAATGCGATGGATGTCGGGCCGCATCGTGATCTGGCGGGTGAGCTGACGGATGCGGTAAAGGCGAAGGGTTTGCATATGGGTTTTTATTATTCGCTTTATGAGTGGTTCAATCCGTTGTATAAGTCTGACTTTTCGAAGTACGTATCTGAGCATATGATGCCGCAGCTGAAGGATTTGGTGATGCGGTATAAGCCGGATGTTGTTTGGCCCGATGGAGAATGGGAGCACCCGAGCGGGGATTGGAAGAGTCAGGAGTTTTTGGCCTGGTTGTATAACGAAAGTCCGGTGAAGAATTCGGTGGTGGTCAACGATCGCTGGGGGAAGGAGACGAGGAGCAAGCATGGGGGATATTATACCACCGAGTATGATATCGTGCATGATGAGGATGCGAGCAAGAAGAAGTTCGATCATCCCTGGGAGGAGTGCCGGGGGATTGGGGGTTCCTTTGGGTATAATAGAAATGAGAGTCTGGGGGATTATGAGACCTCGGATGCGGTGATACATATGCTGATTCAGAAAGTGGCGAGGGGTGGGAATCTATTGTTGGATATCGGGCCGGCGGCGGATGGGAGCATTCCTGTGATTATGCAGCAGCGGCTTGCCGATCTTGGGGCGTGGCTGGGGGTGAATGGGGAGGCTATTTATGGGACGACGGCGGGGCCGAAGGTTGCTATGGGCGGGGCGGATGCGGCTCAGGGGAAGGATGTTTTTGCGGAGCAGAAGGGGAAGGATGTTTTTGCGACACAGAAGGGTAAGGATGTGTATTTGATCGTTACGGCGCCGGGGATGGTTTCGGTGGGTTTGGCGCATGCGCCGGGGAAAGTTAGTTTATTAGGTTCTTCCGATAAGAAGGTCAGCTTCACGTTTAGCAAGGGGAAGTGTGTTGTCGATTTGAAGGGGGTTTATCCTAATCTTCCTTCCGGGGGATATGCGTGGGTGGTGAAGTTGGAGAATGTGTTGTAAATTAGGGGCATATGCATGCCAATTTACCATTTCTGCTCGCAATGGTTGCCGCCGTGGTGCTATTGGAGATGTGGGCGAACAAACTGCGGATTGCCTATCCTATTTTGCTGGTCATAGCGGGACTGCTGATCAGCTTTGTACCGGGTTTGCCGATAGTAAGGATAAATCCCGATCTGATCTTTTTGATTTTTATGCCGCCGCTGCTGTTCGAGGCGTCGTGGTCTATTTCCTTTAAGGAGATGAAGAAGTGGTGGCGGATCATTGGCAGCTTTGCCTTTTTGGTCGTCTTTTTTACGGCGGTGTCGGTCGCTGTGGTCGTCAATCATTTTATCCCAGGGTTTAGTATCGCGCTAGGGCTTGTGCTTGGCGGGATTGTGGCTCCGCCGGATGCGGTGAGCACGGGGGCGATTACGAAGTTTGTGACCATCCCCAGGTCTACTTCTGCGATTTTAGAGGGCGAGAGTTTATTGAACGATGCTTCTTCTTTGATCATTTATCGATTTGCCCTGGTGGCGGTCGGCACGGGGCAGTTTATCTGGCAGCAGGCGGCTCTTAGCTTCTTGTGGATGGTCGTCGGCGGAGTGGGTATCGGCCTGCTGCTGGCCTGGATTTTCGTCAAGGTACATAAGCGTCTGCAGATGGATGCTTCCTCCAGTATAACCTTCACGCTGATCGAGCCCTATTGTATGTATTGGGTGGCGGAGCAACTGCACTGTTCCGGTGTGCTGGCTGTGGTAAGCGGGGGACTGTTTATGTCGACGAGGCGGCTCGAGTTTCTGAACAGCGATAGTCGAATCCAGGGCTTTAATGTCTGGGAGAGTTTCGTCTTTATATTAAATGGGATCGTTTTCCTGATTATCGGTTTGGAGCTTCCGGAGATCGTAGAAGGGCTGCGGGTGAAGGGTATTCCGCTGAGGACGGCCATTGGTTATGGGGTATTGGTGACGGGGGCGTTGATCCTGGTCCGGATTATCAGTGCGTATATGGCGATGTTAGCCACCTATCTGTTCCGGCGAAGTGTGGTTCCGAGATCGGGGAGCAGGCGTAGGACGGCGTTGCTCCCGCTGCTGCTGGGATGGTGTGGGATGCGGGGTGTGGTTTCTTTGGCGGCGGCTTTAGCGATACCTGTTACATTGGATAATGGGATGGAGTTTCCACAGCGGAATCTTATTTTATTTATAACATTTATCGTCATCCTACTTACGCTGGTGGTACAGGGGTTGACGTTGCCGGCGTTTATTACGCGATCGCGTGTATTCGAAAATCTTGTGATCGGCAGGCCGGGGGAAGTTAGCAGGGAAGACGTGAAGAAGGGTTTGAAGACGCATAGCTATGCTTTTTTGAAGGATAAGCATGATAAGGGGCATGCAGGGGTGGAGCATGTTTTGAAAATTTGGGAGGCGAAGATGACGTCTGCGGAAGATAGCCAGATGAATGAGCGAACGAGGGGTGTGTTTATCGAGCTGCTGGAAAGTCAGCGGGGGTATCTAACGGAGCTGAATAGGGACCCGGCGGTTGATGAGGGGATTATTCGGTTGGAATTGTATCAAATCGATTTGGAAGAGGAGCGGTTGAAGAGGATGTAGTATATTTAGGGAAATTGACCCCAATGCGACTTCGACTGCTGTTGTTGGTTATTACCTTATGCTATGCCGGGCCTACTCTTTTGGCCCAGTCTTCAGACACTCTTATTCCTTCTCTTATTCGGGATGTTCCTGTTTGGATGGAGCGGAATCATGTTCCGTGTGCCGGTATCGGTCTGATCGAAGCAGGTAAAATAAAATGGTTAAAGGTTTTTGGCGTTCTTCGGCAGGGGCATCCGGCTCCAGATAATACTCTCTTCAATATAGCGTCCCAGACAAAGCCGGTAACGGCTATGCTTACGATAAAGCTGGTGCAGGCGGGGTTGTGGAATCTGGATGAACCTCTTTCCCGTTACTGGGTGGATCCTGACCTGGCTGGGGATCCTCATTTGGTTAAGCTTACGACGAGGCTTGTGCTTAGCCATCAGACGGGGTTTCCGAACTGGCGAACGGACAATGGGGGTATGAAGCTACAGTTTATTGCAGAGCCGGGTACTAAGTTCGGCTACTCCGGTGAAGGCTTCGAATATCTTCGTCGTGCTCTCGAGAACAAATTTCATCAGTCGCTGAGCGCTCTTCTTGCTAAATGGCTTACGGTTCCACAGCGACTTGGGGATATGCGTTATTGGGGTTTGGATATGGATAGCACGCGGTTTGCGATGTGGCATGATGGTCAGGGACGGCCTTATACTATTTCTATGCATACTCCGATAAGCGCGGCCGATGACCTTATTGCTTCGGTCGGGGATTATTGCCGGTTTGGGATCTATACGATGAGTGGGCTAGGGGTGTCGGATACGCTTTTCCGCGATATGGTCAGGCCGCAGATAAAAGTAAAAGACAATTATTACCGATGTTTGGGATGGGGACTTGTAACGGGGCTTCCCAATGGAGAATATGCTCTGGAGCATGGGGGCTCGGATGTGGGTGTTCGGACTATGGCTATTTTTCTGCCTAAGTCTCATAGCGGCGTGGTGGTCATGACAAATGGGGACAATGGGATGTTCGTGAGTGACCTGGTTATCAAGCGCGCCCTGTCTGCGGGTGAGCAGGTGCTTGCTACGATGAATAAAAGCGGGTCGGCGCATGTTCGGATTACGCTGCCTGATGAGGTAATTCAGTCGTATACGGGTTCGTATGTACAGGCGAATGGGAAGATCATGAAGGTAGAGAAGGAGGGGAATGCGATAAAGGTGTCGGGGGATGGGGTACCTACGGCTACTTTGTATCCGGAATCGAATAGCAGGTTTTTTTTAGAGGGGTATGACGTGCAGATCGAGTTCCCGGGTGATGGGGAGCTTGCGATTTATGAAAACGGTAAGCAGGTGATGAAGATCAAGAAGCAGGCTGCTTTTTGATCTTGAGGGAGTCTAGTGCGATCCATAGGACTCCGGCTGTTATCCATATGTCTGCGAAGTTGAAGATGCCTGTTTGGAGGGAGAATAGTTTTATGATCATGAAGTCGGAGACGTGGCGGTCGAACAGGAGTCTGTCGAGGATATTTCCGATACCGCCGGCGAAGATCAGGGTGAGGGCCGTTAGCCGGGGGAGGCTGATGTTGCGGGTGTGGGTGACGAGGTAGGTGAAGAGTCCCAGCAGGATGGTTAGGGGGAGGATGCCGAGGAGCCAGAAGCTTAGGTGTGGGGGGAGGTTGTCGCCCATGCTCATGGCTGCGCCGGTGTTTTCGACGTATTCGAGGCGGAAGGTGTTGTTGAGGAAGGAGCGTGGGGGTGTGTTTGCAAGGTATTCTTTTGCAAGGGATTTGCTTGCGCGGTCCCAGCTGATGAGGGAGAGGGAGAGGATGCAGAGGAGGAGTATGCGGGATTTCATAGTTTATTTGTCGGTGGGGGCGGGGAAATGTTACAGGGGATTTTGGAGTCCGGGAATAAATTGTATCTTTGTGGTGGACGTTTTTCCAAGGTTTCATAAACTCGCGCCCTGTGGGGGTTGCCAGTATTGGCACGGTGCCTTGGAGAGGCGTTATTTTTTTGTCTCTTCTATTACAAAGGGCGAAGCTTTTTCCAATTCAAATTGATTTTCAGTAGTATAGAGCCTTCCCTGGCCATTATCTTCGTAGATATCCAGGATTTGTTTATAGTGATGCTGCATAGCAGCGAAGTACCGTTTTTCTCCTTGCAGGATGTAGCGCTGCAGCGCCCATAGAAGGTAGTCTACCACACTCAATTCTGGAAAATCACGGCTCCTTACAACGGTACAGTTATAAGATATGTTATAGTCTTTACTTTTTGTAGCTAATACTTTTTCAAAAGCTTGTGCAAATCTTTGGGCAGTGTTGTTGTTCCTTTGGCTGAGGAATAAATTATAGTGTGTATCTTCTGTAGGAGGGTATAGTGCTAATAATTTGTGAATCAAGTCAAAATAAAATTCAGTGGCGTTGCCGTTGTGTTTGCGGATGAATATTTCGGGAATCTTTCGTCCAATCACTGCATGGAATTGGAAACCATCCAGCTTGCGAAGGAATTCTACGGTCTTTAGATTGATGTCTGAATGGTCCTTGCAGGCATGTAGGAACCAATCAGGTTTGCTTACAGAGTAGATGGAATTAAGCAGTATGTCGTTAAGGATTTGATTTTGAAAGTCTACGATTTCTTTTCGTAGGCGTATTCTGTCGTCTGTGGTGACCATGCCGAGGCATATGATGGGGACAAAATTAGGTTCTGTCCATAGGGGGCGTTTGCGTTTAGCGTAAAATTGGGGATTGCCGGATTCGTCGATGAAAATATACTTGTCCATAATAAGCTCTTTTAGAGAAATCTAAGAGCTTGGTGGGAGGCAAGAATCATCGCGGGAGCGATTCAAAGGTATTATAAATTGATGCTTCGGTAAAATTGGATATTGGGTTGGATTTGGGAATGACTCACTCATTGCCGTTAATGGCTCAATGGTTTGTTGGAGGTGGGAGGGGTGGGGTATATTCGGGGTTCGTAAATGAATCTTGGGTCGCTTGATCCTTGGGTGTTGTTAAGCCGCTGGTTCCCCAGCGGCTTTTTTTGTGCGGTTTTTTTGAGGGTTTGTGTGAGGGTTATGTTGTGTGGGTTAGTAGATTGGTTGTTCGGGGGGAGCGTGGTAGTAGCGGGTGACTGTGTTATAGTCGTAGGAAGTGGGGGCGGGGGTGCCGCCGGGTATGATCACGTAGCGGTATTGGAGGATGGAGCTGAGCTTGACTGCATTTGAGTTGTCGTGTGTGAAGCGTGTAATTATAAATTTTCCTGGCAGGGTTACAAAGCCCATGGTGTTGGGTTTGTTGCCTGCGTAGGAGGTGTAGGGGAGGAGCAGGTAGCCTGAGCCATAGGTGAAATATACCAGGATGGTGGAATTGGCTATTCTTGCGCTGGTGAGGGCTGGCGCGAGCAGGGGGGCAATGCTCACGTTGGAGTTGTCGATGACGGAGTCTTTGATAGTGCCGGCGTAGGCCCAGGAGGACCAGATGGCGTTGGCGACGCCGGTATCGCCTTTGGGGCCTTGGGGACCTGCGGGGCCCTGGGCGCCGGCTGGGCCGGTATCCCCTTTTTTACATGCGGTAAAGAATGCGGTAAAAGTTAGCAGGAGCAATCCTGCTATTAGAAGTCTTTTCGTTAGCATAAAATTGTCGGTTTAAAATGTGGACGAACGTAGCGGTAAATTTTTTTCTGGAAATGTCGATTTAGCAAGTGGGGGTGTTTATTTAGCCGCTGACGGTTATTGAATGAGGGAGTTTGCGAGGGTGAGTGGGTAGTTGTAAAAGGCCGCTCCCACTTGCTCAAATAGATTTTCCACTTGCTAAGTATAGGTGGGTTGGAGCTAAGGGTCAGGCTATTTTTAGTATATGAGAAAGTTAATCGCGTTTTTTTTCGTTGGTCTGTTGACAGCGAAGAGGGGGTGAAGGTTATCGAGGAATACAAGCCGCAGGTCGTTTTTCTGGATATCGAGATGCCATGGCTCAATGGGTTTGCGATGCTGCAGCGGATTGAGCGGCGGGACTTCGAGGTGATCTTTGTTACGGCGTATGATCACTATGCGATAAAGGCGATTAAGTTTAGCGCTTTGGATTATTTAGTCAAGCCTGTAGAAATAGAAGATTTGAAGGGGGCAGTTGGTAAGGCGGTTGAGAGGCAGTCGAAGGATAAGGAGAACCAGCGGCTGGACCTGTTGCTGGAGAATCTGAAAATGGATAAGGAGCAAAAGTGGGGGGAAGCTGACTGTTTCCAGAACATTAAAGGATTTTGAGGATATGCTTCCGGGGACGTTGTTTGTCAGGATACATCATTCCTATATCATCAATTGCAATGCGGTGGAGAGGTATATTAAGGGAGAAGGAGGGCAGGTGGTGATGAAGAATGGGGCGGTACTGGATGTTTCTAAAAGAAAGAAGAGCGAATTTTTGAAGGCGATGCAGGCATAAAAAAAGGGGGAGCTGCCTCCCCCTTACCTCTGAAGGGTACTACTTGAACATGTAAAACACTCCTGCCTGTAAAGTTCTGCCAAAGGCTTTGGCCGTTTCTCCGTCTTCGGCCTTGCCTAGTTTAGTGATTCCGAAATTATAACGTATGTTAAAGCCGATGTTGTTGTCGGGGATGAGGTAGCTCACGCCGAGAACCCAGGAAAGGTTCGTCTTTTTGAATTGGTCCTTTATGTCACTGGACTCGCCGTTTGCTTTGACCTTGGCGGACAGCAGGTAGCCGAACTGAGGGCCTGACTGTACGGCAAAACCGCTGGTATGGTGGTATTGCAGGAGGACGGGGAGGTTCAGGTAATTGAGGTGAGCGCTGGCTTTGCCTTCGATCAGCTCGTCGCCGTCTCCTGGGAAGACGGTCTTCATCTTTGCGCCTTCGGCGGAGTAGAAGAGCTCGGGCTGCAGGTTTAAGACGTCATTCAGCGGGATGCCTGCCAGCACGCCCACGTGGAAGCCGGGGAGTGAGCTGGTACCTTCTACGTCCTTGCCTTTTACGCTGGAGAGGTTGAAGCCTGCTTTGGCTCCGAAGGTTACCTGGGCTTGGGAGAGGTAAGCAGTAAAGATTCCGATTGCGAGTAGTAATGTCTTTTTCATAACGGTTAACTTATTTTTCTTGCAAAGAAAGGTTCGGAAACCGGGGAGGGAAAGGCTGTGGTGTATGAAGGCGCAGAAACGGGGGATGAATTGGGGATGTGGTATTTGTTCATGTCGACGGGATAATTCTTCCTGATACGTTTATACATATAGAAGCTGTTCATGAAGAAGGAGAGGCATAAGGCGCCAGGGCGAAGTGTGAATAGTCCGCGGAGGATGCGTTTTAGGGAATAGAGTACGGAAAATGATTTCTTCCATAGATTTCGATGAGAGTGAAGGAGTTCGGAGGGGCTCATTCTTTTGGGTTTGAAGGCGACGTTATAGCCGTTGTAGAACTGCCAGCCTCTTTCCAGCATGCGGTCTTCCTTTACCAGCTCGTGGTAGATGGGAGTGCCGCGGAAGGGAGTCATGATGCTGAGGAAGGGGACGTCGATGCCGATCTCCATGATCTGGTCGGCCATTGTCTCGATGCTTTCGGGGGTGTCGTGGTCGAAGCCGGCGATGAAGCCGGCCATGACGGCGATGCCACGTTTGTGGATGGCGGCAACGGCGGTCTTGTAGTGGGATATTTTGTTTTGTCGTTTGTGTGCGTCGGCGAGGCTTTCTTTGTCGAAGGATTCGATGCCGAGGAAGACGCCGATGCAGCCGGAGTCGCGCATCATGTCGAGGAGCTTGTCGTCTTTGGCGATGTCCAGGCTGGCCTGGGTGAGCCACCATTTTTTCAGGGGTTTCAGTTCGGCCAGGAGCTCGTGGATATATTTTCGATTAATGGTGAGGTTGTCGTCCCAGAACCAGACGACTTTGCGTTGCCACCAGTGGGGGAAATCATCGTAGGAGGCGTCCCTGATGACGTCTTCGACGGGTCGCAGGCGGAAGCCGGGGTTGAGGGTGGGGACGGTGCAGAAGGAGCAGGTGAAGGGGCAGCCGCGTGTTGCCTGGATTACTTTGCGGACGAAGAACTTGTTGGATAGGAGATCGTAGCGAGGAGTAGGGAGGTCTTTCATATCGCATGGGCGGCCGCGGTAAATTCTCTTTAGCTGGTTTTTTTCGAGGTCTTGTAATAATTCCAGCCAGGCTGTTTCGGCTTCACCGGCAACGACGGCGTCGAAGTGGTCGAGGGATTCGTCGATATTGAATGTGACGTGGGGGCCGCCAGCCACGACGGTTTTGCCGCGTTTTCGGAATTCTTTGGCGAGGTCGAAGGCGGAGGGGGCGAAGCCGCTGAAGAAGGATAGGGCGATCAGGTCGGCTTGGGTGTCGAGATCGATGCGATCGACTTGTTGGTGGAAGACGCGGACGGTGTGTTCTTTGGGAGTGATGGCGGCGAGGTGGATGCCGGTGATGGGGGGGACGAAGTCTTTTTCGTGGCCGAATTCGTATCGTTTGATGTAGGCGATGATGATGTCGATGGTCATGATGTTGCTATTTTAGAAAGTGCTTTGTGTTTCAAAGTGTATATTGCAAAAAATATAGGCATTGCCTATATGTGATATAAAAGTACTTTGAATCGCAAAGTAAAAAGAACTTTTGACTTTCGCAAGTTTTTGGAAAAAAATTTAGCTACGAGGTTCCTGGGGGTTTTTGTGCCAGTCTAGAGAGAATAGGCGACTGTTTTGCATACTTGAGCTTGCGTGTCAGTGTAATGAAATAGTCTTTTATCATTTTTAGTCCGTGATCGGAAAACCGGTCTATCAATGGATTTCGCGAGGCAAATTCTGTTTCTGCCATGATCGCTATAGAGAATAGGTCTACGAATATTTCGATGATATCGTCAGTAGAGCGGGGTTTCCATGTAGGGTGGAATGTCTTGTTGAACTCGTTGAAAGAATCGGGGACTTTGTGTGGCGAGCCGGTAAGGTTATGAGTGATCAGGTGTGCTATTTCATGGATAAAAACATATTCGGGATAACTATTCTCTTTGTATTTATACAGGGCAATGATGTTTAGATTGGGGTAATAATGTCCGTTAGAATCGGCCCGATCATAAGGAATATAATGGATGCGCAGTGGCCGATGATCGCTGTTTCGAAAAAAGGCGCTGAAAATTCCGAAGTCTTCGATTAGGCCTATCAATTTGACTGTAGTCGTTTGTTTTAGGAGTGCATTTTTTGAAGGTCTGAAGGCTTGAATATATTCGAGCAAGTCTGTCAGCAGGAAAACCTGTTTAGTGAAGTCGGGTTCGTTTATATAATGGTATAGGAAATGTCCCAGGAGGCATCCTAATCCATATTTTGGGCCAACCATGCAATAGCTGGTCATATAAGGGAAGTGTTCTTTTTCCGACAAATAATTATCGATATCCTGAGTAAAGGATTTATTTGATTTCCCTTGTTTTGCCTGATTGATTAAATATTCAAGGAGCTCGATTTTCGTTTCCAGGAATTGGTCGGACAATTTGCTTTTGATATCATATTTCATAGTAGGTGATTTTAAAATACGGCGGTTGTGATTTTCATGTCGCTGCGGGAAAAGGCTTTGGTGGCTTGGGCCTGGACGGTATTGGCTTCGGCGGTGCGGCCTTGTTTGGACAGGGCGGTGGCGAGGCCGGTGTAGGACCATCCGTTTTTGGGGTTGAGGCGGAGGTCTTCGCGGAAGGCGGTTTCGGCTTCTTTGTATTTGTTTGCCTTCAGGAGGATGTTGCCGAGGAATTGGCGGGCGGGCTGCTGCCAGTCTTTGGGTTCGTCGTAGATCATGGCGTCTTCGTATTCTACGGCTTTTTGGAGGGCGGTTATGGCGGCAGGCAGGTTGTTGTGGCTTTCGGCGATGACGCCGGCGAGGATTCTTTCGGCTACGTGGGCGCCGTTGATGCCGGGATTGGAGTAGTTGGGGGCGGGCGCTAGCAACTGGGGGCTAGTGGTGTCGTGTTGCAGGGCGGTAAGCTCTTGTTCGGCTTCGGTAAGCTGGCCTTTACGGGCGAAGGCGATTCCGCGGGCGTAGTGAGTGATGATGTCTGCGTAGATATAGTTCGGGGAGATGGGTTTGTCAGCGATGATGTCGTCCCATTTGCCGAAGCGTACTTGGGTGAGGAGGGGTGTCATGTAGATGTATTGTATATAAGTGCCCATGAAGTCGGGGAAGCTGAGCCAGCTGCTGTCGAAGCTGTTGCGGGTATCGATGGAGGCTTTTATGGCGTTGGCGTAGCGGCCGTCCATGCTGGCGCAGGCGGCTTCCATGTGGAGGTTGTGTACGAGGTAGAGAGGGCTGTTGTCGGCGACGGCGGGAAATTTCCCCAGGTAGTCATAGTAGCCTTTCACGGCGTCGATGTTGACCGTCCAGCCGCGGGCGTAGTTGCCGGTACGGATGTAGATGTGTGCGGGCATATGGACGATGTGTGAGACGCCGGGCATAAGGGAGGGGAGCTCGTCGGCTGCGTCGAGGGCTTTTTCGGGATGGTTGGATGCTTCGACGGCGTGGATGTAATAGTGTGCTGCGCCGGGGTGTTTGGGGTTGGTTTTTAGAATTTGTTCGAGGGTGGAGACGAGGGGTGGCGTCCAGCTTTTGGCCTTGCCGAAGCGGTCGTAGAGGTCCCAGGGATGTTGCTGCATGAGGGCGTCGGCGTAGAGGGCGGCGACGTCGGGATTTTTTGGGAATTTTTGATAGACGCTTTTCATGGCGTCCGAGTATTGTTGGTTGAGGGACTCGCGGCTGATGGTGGAGTCGGTGGAATAGCGGGTGAGCTGGGCGTCTATCAAAGCTTTTTCGGAGAGGGTGGATGAGTTGCTTAAGGTTTTTGCTTTTTGGGCGGCTGCGAGGGCGAGGGGGGAGGCGGTGTAGCCGTTGTCGTTTATGTTGGGGCCATAGGAGAGGGCTTTACCCCAATAGCCCA
The DNA here is from genome assembly GCA_018267545.1 of Bacteroidota bacterium. GTDB lineage: Bacteria > Bacteroidota > Bacteroidia > Chitinophagales > Chitinophagaceae > Puia. Next base: position 18,169 of record JAFDYG010000505.1, on the reverse strand, counting down.
TGGCGAAGGTGCTATCGAAGTGGATGCTTTTATCGAAGGAGGCGAGGGCTTCGATGATGTGGAAGCCGTAGTACATATTGATCCCTTGTTGGAAGTAGAGGAGGGCGCTGTCTTTGGCGCCGGTGACGGGCATGCGGTAGGAGCCCCAGCCCTGGAGGAGGGGGATGGGATTTGCGCTGGGGTCGAAGTCGGCGGGGTTGGCGGTGCAGCGGATGCTGGTCAGTCGTTTTTTGAGCAAGACTTGTTGTCTGGCTGAGGTGAAGGGGCGATAGCTGGTGAAGCCTTCCAGGAGGAGAAGGCTTAAGGCGAGGAGGAGGATTCTCATGGCAGGGGAGTTTATCCCTAAATATCCGATTATTTTTTGCGATTGTTAAATTTTTCGGAGCGAATCGAGAGGGTGCTATTTATCAGAGACTTCGGCAACTACATTAACATTGGATTTATCATATATGTCAATGACTTTTATCAATCTTGAAGCATAGTCATATATTTTATTATTACTATCAAGTATCAATTTTTCTTCTTTGCCTGTATCAAAGAAGGAGATTTGTTTTTTCTTTTGATTGAAATGCAATCGACAAATTGGCCTTCTATTATTATCATCCAGCAAAACACCGCAGTAAGATTGATTGTCTCTAATGACTACTCGGGTGACATTTATTTTGGCTGCCAGAATCGCTCTCACAATATAAAACGCTTCCATTTCTTCCGCAGTTGTTACGACGGTTGTTTCTTCTGGAGCACCCGCAGTAAGCTCCTGTTTGTCGATTTGCTCGGCTTTTTGCTGTTCAGTGGCTAGCGCAGTCTTTAGTCTTTCATTAATCGTGTCATTGATATATTGACTGAAAGTTCTTTTTACCAGGCCCTTAAACATTTCCAGTATTTTTGCTGTAACCATTGAGTGGTATACATTTCTTGCAAAATACTTTGCAAAGTCTTCTGAGGGATCGCTTATTTCTTTTACGATAAGGGATCTTAATTCCGACATATATTTTAATTCGCTTGCGGTATTATTTATGTTGTCTATGTTGAAATGGGCTTTTGTAAACTCTTTTAGCTTTTCAATTTGAGCTTCTTTTATGTCGTCTATCCGAAATTCAAAGAAAGGCTTCTCATCCATCTTATTCGACTCTACCAGGTCGGTGTAGAAACGATACATTATTCCGTTAGTTAGAATTCCAAACTTGGCAGTCGTTGTATGAAAATATCTAAATAACTGACTATCGTGCGGGTCGAGGTTGGCCGACCAATGTTTACATTCAATAAGTATGATAGGAACGTCGTCTTTGATAATCGCGTAATCGACCTTTTCTCCCTTTTTTATTCCAATGTCTGCGATAAACTCAGGTACCACTTCCAATGGATTAAATACGTCATATCCCATTGTTTGAATAAAAGGCATAATCAGGGCATTCTTGGTTGCCTCTTCAGTTTGTATTTTGTCCTGCATCTTAGCTACACGGTCAGCAAGTAATTTGATTTGATCTTTAAATTCCATATGGCTTGAGTTATCAATGTATTTTGGAAAATAGAATATGTTATGATCATAGAAAACGGTGTTTTAACGGTATTTTGAAGTATCATAAATATATTTGATGCATCAAATTTGTGTAAACAAAATTGTTTAGTTATATTTGTTTATAATGAAGATTGGAAATCAATTAGATATAATAAAAGGAATTCATCCGGGATTTGTTCTTGAAAGGGAATTGAAGAAGCGAAACCTTTCAAAGGGAAGGTTCGCTATTTCTATTAATGAATTTCCTCAAACCATTGGTGCGATTACTAAAGGAAAGAGGGGTATGAATACCGCATTGTCCTTAAGAATCGAACGTGAGCTTGGATTAGAAGAGGGGTATTTTATGGTATTACAAGTATTTTATGATATTGAAGTTGAGAAGAGTAAACAGCAAAAAATTTTGGAGCTTCCTGCTCCAAAGCTTAGACCTATTCTTTTTTGGGATACAGAGCCTGAGAAAATCGACTGGCAGAAACAAAAGAAGGCTGTTATTCAGCGAGTTTTTGAGAGGGGAAACGCAGATGAGAAGGATGAGATAATTCGATATTATGGGAAGGATAAGGTCGAAGAGATTTTAAGCAATATGAATTCTAAAAGGCTGGATAATTATAATCATTAGATGAGAAATGAAAAACTTGTATTGGAATACGGCATCTCCTTTATTGCGAACCACCTTGGAAGATTTAATGAATTCGGCATTATTTGCTCCTTTTCGATTGGTTGGCGGGACATCTTTGGCTCTTCAATTGGGTCATCGGGAATCGATAGATATTGATCTTTTTACTGACGCTGAATATGGGTCGATAGATTTCAGCTTGCTGGATAGTTTTTTACGAAAGAAATATTCTTATGTTTCCAATATAACATCCGGACTTGTAGGTATGGGGAGGCAGTATTTTGTTGGGGAAAGCGAAGGCAATCCTATAAAACTTGATCTTTATTATACAGACGCTTTTATACGTTCTCCATTAATTGTCGAGTCAATTCGAATGGCCTCTATTGAAGAAATAATTGCCATGAAAATGGATGTGGTACAAAGAGGGGGGCGTAAAAAAGACTTTTGGGATTTGCATGAACTGTTGGATAGTTATTCTATAGAAAGGATGATCGAGCTTCATGAAGAGCGCTACCCTTATTATCATAACCGGAGGCTCATTTTGGAAAATATTATCGATTTCAATGAAGCAGATGGAGATTTTGAGCCTAAATGTCTCAGGGGTAAGCATTGGGAATTGATAAAACTTGATATTGTAGAAGCTGTCAAGGGTGGATGATATGAAAGTGGAGATTGCACAGTGGAGTGGGTAGGGTGAGTGTTACCATTTTATTAAATGTTGATTGTTAATGCTCAGTTAACTTAAGCCGGTTTCCTTTATGGAAAATCTTCATGTATGAAACTGAGACTCTTACTTGCCGGTGCAGTAACGATTGCTGCTTTTTCCAGCTGTGAAAAGCTGGGTTGGATTCTTAATCACCCGGGAAAGGACCCGGATTATCCTGTGATGGCGGAGGCTGCCGATCCGAAAGTGTTGGCGACTGCCAATGGGGTTACGCTGTGGAATGGGGGATATGGTTCGGCGATGCAGCAGGACCCTTTTGAGAAGGATGTGTTCTATCTGATGACGGACAGGGGACCGAATGTGACGGGAACGGTTGCCAATAGCATTGTGATTGCTACGCCTGGTTTTCATCCGCAGATCGGGAAGTTTAGATTGAAAGGAAACAAGCTGGTGCTGGAGTCGGTGGTGACGTTGAAGAATAAGAATGGTGTAGAGGTGACGGGTTTGCCGAATCCTGCCAATGCGGGTGCGACGGGTGAGGTGGCGTATGATTTGAATGGGAATTTGTTGCCTGCCGATCCGGATGGTTTGGATTCGGAAGGGTTTACGCTGGCGCCTGATGGAACGTTTTGGGTGAGTGACGAATATGGTCCGCATATCGTCCATTTCGATAAGAATGGCAAGACGATCGAACGTATCAATCCTTTTGGCACGGGTACGGGTGGAAGGAAGCTGCCGCTGGTGTTTGCCCGCCGTCGTCCGAACAGGGGCATGGAGGGATTGACGATGACTCCGGACGGTAAAACGCTGGTGGGGATCATGCAGTTCCCTTTGTACAATCCTTCGTCTGCGGCTATCAGCGGTTCGCTGGCTATACGGATTCTGACCTATGATATCAGCAGTGGTAAGAGCAAGCAGTATGTTTACCTGATGGAGAATGCGAATCTACAGGCGGTGAGCGAGATTGCGGCGATCGATAATAAGAATTTCCTGGTATTGGAAAGGGGAGGAGAGTTTCCGACAGAGGCGACGCGGAGCGGCATTATCAAGCGCGTTTATAAGATCAGCCTGGATGGTGCTACGGATGTGTCCGATCCGGCGAATGGCGCTGGCGGTAAATTGTATGGCGGTAAGACGGTAGAAGAATTGAAGGATGCGGCTACGCTGGCTTCCAATGGCATCAAGCCGGTGACGAAGACGCTGGTTTCGGATCTGATGGTGGATATCAACCCGGTGTATCCGCATGATAAGGCGGAGGGTTTGATCATTATCAATTCCAAGATGATTGCGGTGAGCAACGACGATGATTTTGGGATTACGGGCAGCAATGGTGTGTATCAGCCGAAGATATTGCCGGCGACGAACAGTCTCGATAGGAATAGTATTTATTTTATCAAGCTGACGAAGCCATTGTATTAGGCGGAGGCCTTTTGTTGGGGGTGGGCCCTTCATATTGGAAAAGGGATTTTCGAAAGGGAATCCCTTTTTCTTTGGTAATTTAGGAGGCTTAATTTTTGCCATTATGGAATCGATATCTAATATACTGCGGACGTTTCCTTTTTTGGGGGATAGCGAGCTTGAGAAAGAGGTGTTGACACATACGACGGTGATGAATGCGGTGGAGGGGGATGTGCTGGTGAGGGAGGGGCAGTATTTGAAGGTTCTGCCGCTGGTCATTACCGGATCTTTACGAGTTGTGCAACATTCGGAGGAGCGGTCGATCTTGCTGTATCATGTGCTGCCGGGGGAGACTTGTATCATGTCGCTGAGCTCTTGCTTTTTTAATGCAAAGAGCCCTACGGAGGCGGTTGCGGAGGCGGAGTCGGAGATTTTGTGTGTTCCGGCGGGGCTGATCAGGGAGTGGCAGCGGAGGTTCGACCCGTGGAATGAATTTGTGATCGGTACTTTTCAGGGTAGGTATAATGAGCTGCTGAGTCTGTTTAGCAGCGTTGCTTTCAATAATATAGAGATCCGGATTGCCAACTATCTGACCAACCGTTGTGACAGGCAGCAGTCGAATAGGGTGCCGATCACGCACCTGGAGCTGGCGAATGTGCTGGGGACGACGAGGGTAGTGGTGTCGAGGATATTGAAGCGGTTCGAGCAGGAGGGGAAGGTGAAGCTGTTGAGGAGCAGTATCGAGGTGATCGATTTATAGGTTGGTATCTTTTGATACCGTTTCGGGTTGTGATGCCGGGGTAGATTTGTCGCATGGATACAATGCGAATCGTTCGAATACACGGCCTAATACTCATTGGCTGTAGTCTTATTGGCCTTTTTGGCTATTATTTCCAGAATCATTTTTTTCAGATCACGGCGTGTATACCGGCGGCGATGGGGCTGCTGGTGGCGGGTATTTCGTTTTTTGGCGCCGGCAGGGTAAGGGATGCGGTGTTATTCGTGATCGTGCTGGCGTTCGGAGTGATGTTGACGAGGATGTCGCTGAAGTTTGTGTTTCAGCCGTGGCAGCCGCTGCGGAAGAGGATCTATTTTCCTGTCATGGCGATGTCATCCATCGTTACTGTTTTTGTAATGGTCAGAAACTATCTTTTATATAAAAAAAATAAACAGTTATGAGCTCAAAAAATTTGATTGATGAATTGGAGTTCGAGGTTGAATCGACGAGGAAGCTATTGGAAAGAGTTCCGGCGGGGAGGCTTACGTGGAAACCGCATGAAAAGGCGATGAGTCTGGGGCAGCTGGCTTTTCATGTGGCGAGCATTCCTGGGAATTATGTAATGTTTGCCAATGAGGGGAAGACGAAGGTGGAGGTATTGGTCGAGCACTATGTGCCGGAGACGAAGGAGGAAATTGCGGAGCGGTGGGTGGAGAGTATGGCGAAGGCGAGGGAGGTATTGGGAAGGGCGACGGAGGAGTGGGATGCGGAAAGCTGGGAGCTGATAAAGAATGGGGAGAGCGTATTTAAAATTTCGAGGGGAGTGATGTGCCGGTTGTTGGTGATGAATCACTGGATACATCATCGGGGGGAATTGGTGACGTATCTGCGGGCGTTGGATGTGACAATACCTTCGGTGTATGGGCCGAGTGCGGATGAGAATCCTTTTGAATGATAAAGAGGCCGTCTCGGTTGTTTTCGAGACGGCCTCTTTTTATCAGACTGAGTATTTTATACCAGATTGAGGGTGACGTTGATGTTGCCCTTTGTCAGTTTGGAATAGGGACAGGTTTCGTGTGCGGTTTCGACAAGGGCCTGGGCGACTTCACGGTCGATACCAGGGATATGGATGTTGAGACGGGCCTGGAGGAAGTAGGCTTCTCCGATGGTGGCGAGGTCTACTTCTGCGTCGACGGTGGTATCGGTGGGGAGGCGCAGTTTTTGTTGGGCTGCGGCGAGGCCGAGGGCGCCGATGAAGCAGGCGGACCAGCCGGCAGCGAAGAGCTGTTCGGGGTTGGTGCCGCTGCCGGGGGTGCCGGGGATGGAGAAGGCGATGTCGAGACGGCCGTCGGTGCTTTTGGCGGTGCCGCCTACGCGGCCGCCGATAGAATGTGTCTTGCCTGTGTAGAGGACTTTTTCGACTTGCATTACGTTGTATTCCATGACTTTTATTTTTACTGGTTATTTGTATACGTGTCTACTTCGAGAATTGCGTCGGCGAAGGCTTTGGGTGCTTCCTGGGGAAGGTTGTGGCCGATACCGCCGGTGATAGTTTTGTGCGTGTATTTCCCTGAGAATTTGTTCGCATAGGAGGTTTCGGGTGGATGGGGGGCGCCGTTGGCGTCGCCTTCGAGGGTAATGGTTGGGACGGTGATGATGGGGGAGGTTTTGAGCCGTTGTTCATAGGGGTCGTATTTGGATTCGCCGTTGGCGAGGCCGAGCCTCCAGCGATAATTGTGTATGACGATGGCGACGTGGTCGGGGTTGTCGAAAGAGGCTGCGCTGCGGTCGAAGGTGGCGTCGTCAAAGTTCCATTTGGGGGAAGCGAGCTTCCAAATCAGCTTGGCGAAGTCGTGACGATATTTTTCATAGCCTTCTTTGCCACGTTCGGTGGAGAAGTAGTATTGATACCACCATTGTAGCTCGGCTGCGGGAGGCAGGGGGGCTTTGCCGGCTTCCTGGTTGCTGATCAGGTAGCCGCTGACGGATACCAATCCTTTTACGCGTTCGGGCCAGAGGGCTGCGATGATATCGGCGGTACGTGCGCCCCAGTCGAAGCCGGCGAGGATGGCTTTGGGGATTTTCAGCGCGTCCATCAGGTCGACGATATCCTTGGCAATGGCTGATGGTTGGCCGTTTCTAAAAGTGGTATCGGATAGGAAGCGGGTGGTGCCGTGGCCGCGGAGGTGGGGTATGATGACGCGGTAGCCTTTTGCGGTTAGGATTGGGGCGACTTCTGTAAAGCTATTGATGTCGTAGGGCCAACCGTGGAGGAGGATGACTACGGGGCCGGATGTTGGACCGGCGTCGACGTAGCCGATGTTGAGGACGCCGGCGTTGATTTGTTTTATGGGGCCGAGGGCGGTTGGGGTTGTTTGGGCGCCTGCGGCGCTGGATATGAGAAGGCCGGCTGTTGCGAGGGCTAGTGTTTTCATGCGTATAAAACTGAGACGATTGAGCATATATTTAGTTTTTACAGTTGTGATTTTGTTGCGGCGGTGATTTGGCCGGTTTTTGTGTTTTGGACGAAGCCGATCAGTTCGTAGTTGTCTTTTTGGAAGTTATCGGGCAGGGATAGGGTGACGGGGGATTTGCTGTTGGGGTCGACGTGGAGGAGCTGTCGGACGATTTGGGCATGGGAGAGGACGTGGCCGGCGTTTTCTCCAGCTTTGACGTCGCTTTGGGCTTGTTTTTCGATGAGGGCAAGGACGAGCTCGGTGTGTTTGTTGCTGCGAGAGCTCTCGGAAGGGTCTCCGGAGGGTGCGCTGGCGCCTGAGAAAGTGATGTTGAGCTTGCGTCCGACGAGGCCGCAGTCGATGATTAGATTATTGGGTGCGGGGGATTCGTGGCCGAGGCCATTGGAGATGGCTTTGATGATGCGGGGTTCATCGGAGCCTACGTACTCGCTGGTCCCGTTGACGACGATTTGCGGGGTGTAGATGGTTTGGAGGTTGAGCCAGTCGGAGTATTGTTGTTGCCTGGCGGAGTAGGCGGGGTCGCTGAAGCGGTCTTTCCAGCCCTGGTGGTTCCAGTAGTCGACATGGTAGGCCAGGATGAAAAGATTTTTGTTTTTATTGTCTTTTTCGAGATTGGCCACTAGCTCGTCGGCGGGAGGACAGCTGGAGCAACCTTCGGAGGTGAAGAGCTCGACGACGGCGAAGCCTTTGTTATCCCCGTCTTTTTGGATGTTGGAGAGGGTCTTTTCGTTTTGCATTTTCATGAATGCGGCCAGGGCGATCAGGACGCCGGAAAGGCCGATACTTAGGAGGAAAGTCTTAATGTGTTTCATATCCTTTGCTTTTTTGTTTTGTTTCATGACACAAATTGACGGCTTATTTGTGGGGGGAAAAGTGGGAAAACCGTGAGTTAGGCAAAGTGGGGGTTGAAATGGACAACGCGGGGGGCGGGGGACGGGGCATGTGGTGGGGAGACGGGACGTGTGGCGGGAATGGGCGGGCGGGGGGATTGTGCTATATTTGGCCCGGCATTATGAAAAGAGAAACGTTTAAGATATCGCCGTGGATAATTTGGGGGAGCTCTCTGCTACTGGGGGCGCTCTGTATCATACCGATGATCGTCAGGCCGCATTTCAACTGGTATGAGGCGATCGTGAATGGCGGGATTACCGCTTTGTTTTCGTTGTTTGTTTGGTATTACAATTTTATTACGCTGCCGTTGTATTCTTCGCGGGATATTGTCAAGGGGTTTTCGATGACGCGACTGGTGAAGAATCTTTTGCTGGGGCTTGGGGTGATGACGGCGTTGGCGTTTTTGCAGCAGTGGCTGTTGTCCAATATTTATTTTGGCCCGGATGTATTGATGATGGAAGTTAGGGGGGTGATGGTGAACCTTGGCTTTTATATGTTTGTTCACCTATTATACCAAAGCTATCATAACCAGCGGGTGAGCATCGAGCTGGAGAAGGCGAAGGTGGATAATATGGGCGCCCATTATGAGCTGTTGAAGCAGCAGGTGAATCCTCATTTTCTGTTCAACAGCTTGAACACGTTGAAGTATATGGTGGAGAGCCAGGATGAGCATTCGGTGGATTTTATTTTGAAGCTATCTGACTTCTACCGATATGCCCTGGAGAAACGGAAGTCGGATCTGATAAAAGTTTCGGAGGAGTTGGATATTCTCAGGTCCTACGTTTACCTTTTAGAGGCTCGTTTCGAGGAGGGGATCGACCTTACAATTTCGGTGGATTCGGTTTATGAGCGAACACTGATACCGCCGTTTACGTTACAGCTATTGGTCGAGAATTGTATCAAGCACAATGTAGTTTCATTGGATAAGCCGCTTCGGGTGAGGGTTTTTTCGGAGGAGGGCAAGATAGTCGTGGAAAACCGGGTTCAGCTGAAGAAGACACCGGAGGCGTCGACGGGTGTGGGGTTGGAGAATATCGATCAGCGATATGTCCATTTTATCGACAAGGGTATCGAGATTTTACCCGGTGAGGCATTGTTTACTGTAAAACTTCCGGTTATTTATGAGAATAGTCATCATTGAGGATGAGGTGAAAGCGGCTAAGTCGTTGGCGGGGGTGATTGCCAAGGTTCGGCCTGCTGCGAAGGTCGAGGCGTATTTGCAAAGTATCGAGAGCGCGGTGGAATATTTGAGCAGCAATGAGGCTCCTGATTTGATTTTTATGGATATTCAGCTTTCCGACGGACTGAGCTTCGAGATATTGAAGTCGGTGAAAGTGCGGTGTCCGATCGTTTTTTGTACGGCTTTTGGGGAGTATTCGATGGAGGCGATCAAGGCGAATGGGGTCGATTATTTGGTGAAGCCGTTTTCGCAGGCGGATGTGGAGGCGGCTTTCGAGAAGGTGGAAGGATTCAAGAACTTTTTTCAGCAGCATGCGCAGCCTGACTTAGACGTATTGCTGCGCAAGATCGGGAAGGACGAGGGGAAGAAGAGCTTTTTAGTCTTTAAGCATAACAAGTATACGACGGTACAGACGGAGTCGATCGCCTTTATTCATTTCAAGTATGATACCACGACGATCGTGACATTTCAGCAGCAGTCGTATCCGGTTACGATGTCGATGGATCAGGTGCAGGCATCGTTGTCGGAGCGACAGTGGTACCGGCTGAACCGGCAGTATTTGATCAACTTCGATGCGATCCAGGAGGTGGAGCATTATTCGGCGAGGAAGCTGTTTGTGAAATTGAAGGTGCCGACGCCGGAGGAATTGTTGATAGGGAAGGAAAAAACCACTCATTTTTTAGAGTGGTTGGAGAATAGATAAAATTTCGGAGAAGTTACTTTCACCCCAGTGCTCGAGATATTGGCCGTCTTTCAGACGGATGATGTCGATGACACGGATTTCTACCTTTTTATTGCTGGGCGGGATGCCGAAGATTTCACCGGTGTGTGTGGCGGTGATCTTTTTGCGTGTGGCAACGAGGTCGCCTTCGGCGACCTGGTCGAGGATTTGGACCTGTAGGTCGGGGAAGGCTTTTCTAAGGACTTCGTTGAGGAAGAAGGTGAAGCTTTCGGGGCCATTGGGTCGGCCGGCGGGAGCGGAGTGGTTGATGACTTCGGGGGATAGTAGGGTTTTGAAGGATTCGAGGTTGCCTTGCTGGATGCATTCGAGGTTAAAGCGCTGGACGATGTGCTTGTTCTGCTCTGTGTTCATGAGATATTTTTTATATCTCAAAATTAGCTAGTGGTCGAGGGGTGGGGTTAGGGCTGAGGGATCAAAAGCTGTTGCTGTTAGCTCAGAGTGGCGGGGGTAGGCGCCTTTAGCTCAGAGGGGCTGACGCCGAAGTGTTGTTTGAAGGATTGGGAGAAGCTGGAGTGGTTTTCGTAACCGAGCTTGTGGTAGATGTCACCGGGGCGTTCGCCGTCCTTGAGGATGAGCTCTTTTGCGAGCTCCATCTTTTTTTGGAGGAACCATTTGCGGGGGGATATACCGTAGATGGATTGGAAGCGACGCTTGAAGGTGGGCGTGCTGAGGTTACAAAGGAAGGCCAGGTCGTCGAGGGAGATGCCTGTGAGAATATTGGATTCGACGGCTTTTCGAATTTCGATGTCTTCGAGGTCTTTGTTTTTGGATAGGGGGAAGGAAAGGATCTGGGAGGGATATCTTTCCAGGAGGTAGAGCATGATTTCTTCGAATTTCAATCTCCGCATTTCAGAGGAGAGGGGTGTGCCGGATTGCAGGAGAAAATGGAGGGAGTCGATATAGTTGGTGATGAAGCTGTCTTTTTTGAAGTTGAGGAAGGGCTGGGGGGCGTTGGGGCGGGGTTGGGTTTTATAGCGATGATGGAAGTCGGCGAGGGTCTTGTTGTCGAAGAAGATGAGGATGCTTTCGACGGTAATGCCCTTGGCCAGTTCCATCGTGACCATGCAGTTACCGGCTGAGAGGAAGTGGATTTCGTTGCTATTTATGTGTACGGATGTGTCGGCGAAGTGCATCGATTTGGTTCCGGAGATGACGAGGCTGATGGCGTTGCTGTGGAGGATGCATTTGCCGCGGAATGTTTGGGCGGAGGCTTTATAGTGGTGGATGATGATTTCGTCCGGGGCGGCCGGGGAGTTTTGGAAGATGTCGCGGGGGAGGTGGTGAATTTCCATAGGGGAAAGGTAAGAAATTCCTGAGGACGTCTTTTTTAGTGTGTTGCTTGCCCGTAAGGGGTTTTTTTAGATACCATAAGGGTTTTTTTTAGTATATTTTTAACATTTACCGGCTGATTATTAATGATTTATCTGATTATTAGTAAAAATACGAACCGACTGTAGTTATTAAACTACAGTCGGCTTTCGTTAATATTGTGAGATCTGTTTAGCGGTTTATAGGGAGTTTTTAGTAGTTCTTTACTGATTAATACGCAGTTGCAATTTTTGGTAAAAAAACTACGTTACTGTAGTTACAAAACTACAAACAGCTCTTACTAATATATGAGAGGTTGTTAATTCATAAAGATATTTAAGACTTGCGACAGGTTGTTTTTAAGGGTCTAATGCTCACTCCATTCTTGGAGTGAGCACCTTTTTTTAGGACTGTTTTGGTTGGTTGAAAGGGAGTTTTGGGGAGTTAGAAACTGATTATTAGGGAGTTGTATGGTTTCGTAAAAAAATTACTCTTTCGTAGTTACAAAACTACAGTCGGTTCTTACTAATTATTGAGAGGTTGTTAATCATAACGTCATTTAAGACTTGCGACAGGTTGTTTTAAGGGTCTAAAAAAACCCACTCCATTCTTGGAGTGGGTTTCCTGTTTTAGTGAGGTGTGGGCCGGGTTTTAGCGAGGCCGTTATAGGAATGACCAGCGTTCGCGGCCGATATCTTTTTTGAAGGGGAGCTCGCCCGAGTTGATGTCGGGGGGGAGGATGCCCATGAGGTGCTGGACGAAGAAGTTACGCTTTTTGATACGGCCATAGGGGCCGCCGTCGCTGTGGTCCATGCCGGGGATGGAGAGGAAGTCGAAGGCTTTACCGGCTTTTATGAGAGCGTCGGCGACGCGGTAGGTGGATTCGGGGGGAACGTTGGTATCGGCTTCGCCGACGATGAGCATCAGGCTTCCTTTTAGCTTATAGGCGTTGGTGACGTTGGATTGGTCTTCGTAGTGTTTGGCTACGGGGTATCCCATCCATTGTTCGTTCCACCATTGCTTGTCCACGCGGTTGTCGTGGCAGCCGCATGCGGAGACGGCGGCTTTATAGAAGTCGGGGTGGAAGAGGAGGGCTCCGGTGGAATTTTGTCCGCCTGCGGACGTGCCATAGATCCCGACGCGTTCGGCGTCTACGTAAGGATATTTTTGGGCGAGGGCCTTGATCCATAAAATGCGGTCGGGGAATCCGGCGTCGGCGATGTTTTGCCAGCAGACGTCGTGGAAGGCCTTCGATCTGTTAGCGGTGCCCATGCCGTCGATCATGACGACGATGAAGCCGAGCTCGGCGAGACTTTGCATTTCGCTATAGGGGACGAAGGATTTAGGGACGAAGGAGTCGTGGGGGCCGGCGTAGATGTTTTCCAGGACCGGGTATTTTTTGGTCGGGTCATAGTCGGAAGGACGATGTACGATGCCCCAGATGTCGGTGACGCCGTCGCGGGCTTTGGCGACGAAGACTTCGGGCGGGTTGACGCCGGTCGTTTTGTAGTAAGACAGATCGGCGGTTTCGAGGAGGGAGAGCTCTTTTCCGTCGGATGTCCGGCGGAGCTTTGTTATTGGCGCGACGTTTACCTGTGAATAATTATCGATAAAATATTTGCTGTTAGGGGAGAAAGTCAGCTTGTGGTTTCCTGCTTCGGGTGTGAGGCTAAAAAGGTTGGTCCCATTGAGCTTGATGCGATAATAGTGGATAAGATAGGGGTCTTCGCCGGGGTTCATGCCGCTGGCGCTAAACCAGACTTCCTTCTTTGTCATGTCGATGCTGTCGACGCCGCGGACGACCCAGTTGCCTTTGGTGATGGCTTGTTCGGCGCCGGTGGCGAGGTCGACAAGGTAGATGTGGCGCCAGCCGTCTTTTTCGGAGGAGCGGATGAGGAAGTTCGTGCCCTGGGGGTAGAACATGAGCTGGCGGTCGAGGTAAATAAATGTCTTTGTCTTTTCGTCGACGACGTTGCGGGTCTGGGCGGTGGTGGCGTCTACTTCGATTACGCGGAGGCGTTGGTGACCGCGGTCGAATTTTTCGTAGGTAAAGAAGCGGGGATTGTCATAGCGCCAATGGAGTATGGGGGCGTTGGCGGGGAAGTCGATGGTTTCTGCGTTGACCTTGACCGCTTTTTTGGCGTCGATGGGGAAGAGATAGAGCTCGTAGGAAGTGAAGGGGTCACCGGGTTGCTTATAGGGGCGGGCTCTCAGCTGGCCGCGGGTGGTGCCGGGGACGGAGGTGAGAACGGCGTATACGTTGGAATCTTTTACGGGGTGGATGTGGTAGCCGGCGATGTATTTACTGTCGGGGCTCCAGGTAAAGGCACCGTAGGGATTGGAGTCGGTACCGTCGGTGGTGAATTGGATGGGGGTAGCGTTGCCGTTGGTGGGCTTTACATAGAGATTGCCATTTTGGAGGTAGGCCTCCCATTGTTTGTCCGGGGAGGTGGCTCCGCCGCGGAAGTTGCCGAAGCGGCCTGCGTTGCCGTTTCCGCGGGTGCGGGGTCCTGCGGTTGGGGCGGATTCGGGGCCGGGGCCGTCGATCTTTTCCTTTTTACCGGTAGCGGCCTGGACGCGGAAGTATTCGCGGGCGCTGTCTTTTAGGATGTTGCAGTACCAGAAGGATTCGCCGTCGGCGGACCAGTGGGGTTCGACGGTGGTTTTGAAGACGGCGTTCCGGGTGATATCGTCGATGTGTTCGGCGCGGCGGTAGCGTTCGACCATCTGTTCGTGGGTGGGTTGGAAACGGGTTATAGATTGGGCGCTGAGCTGAGCGGCCCAGGATAACGAGAGCAGTAGAAGGTATTTGTGCATGGTCATATTTTTAGCTGGACGAATTTATCGGAAATGGGGGGAGGTGGGTTGCCATTATTTAACCGATATGACTCGTGGTTTGCTAAAGGCGCGGGCGGAGGTGGGGAGGGGTTAGAAGGAGGGGCGGAGCCGGTGGCGGTGGGTTTGTTTTTGGGTCAGCTCCTGGATTTGTTCGGGGGTTAGGGAGGCTTCGCGGTCGAGGATTTTTTGGATGGCGAGCTTGTTGCAGTAGGGTTCGAGCTCGTCGCCGTTGAAGACGCATTTGTCAAAAAAGTTGATGTAGGTGACGTTGGTGCAGTGGCCTTCTTTATCGCGTTTGATGATTATGGAGATCTGGTCTCTTCTCAGCTTTTCCCTGAACTCTTCGAAAGTCGATGGGTCGCCGTCCATCGCCCATCCTACGTTGCCTTCTACGTATATGCGGTGTTCCTGTTTCAGGGATTGGTTTTTCCGGAAGCGTTGTTCGAGGTTTTGGAGGGTCGGTTTGCAGTCGAAGATGCTGGCTTTGAGGGGGACGCCGATGTATCGGCCGTTTTCGTCGAGGACGCGGTAGAGGAGGCCGCGGTTTTGGTAGAGTTTCGAGTTTTCCTTTCCGCGATAGGCTTCGAGGTTGTAGAGGCGGAGTACGGTGTTGAACTCTTCGAGGGAGGAGCATTTAAAGTTATTGGTTACGTGCTGCAGGACTTGGGCGATGGCGGTGGTGGTCGAGTTTTCGCCGTAGGTGATTCGTTCGGCCTGGGTTTGATATTTTCCTTCCAGGCTAAGCTGGTATTTTTTTTCGAGGAGGAGCTGCTTTTTTCTTTCGCTGGTCATGAGGCCGAATTCTTCTTCGATTTTTTGGCGGGCCTGTTCGGATTGGTTGCGGCCGATATTGTAGAGTTCGATGGGGTCGCCGTTGGGGAGGACGTGTGTGGTCACGATATGGCAATGGGGGTGGCCTGCGTCGTGGTGGCGGTAGACGAGGTAGGGTTGTCGTTCGAAGCCGATTTCTTTCATATAGCGATCGGCGATCTGTTTCATCGTTTCATCGCCCATCACGTCGGACGGGTCGAAGTTGAGGGTGATATGGAGACAGGTGCTGACGCGCTCATTTAGGGACATGCGTTTTTGGAGGGCATGGAGCTTGTCCTCGGGGGTGGGGCGGGTTTTTAGGAAGTTGGCGGAGCGGAGGCAGACGGCGTTCCCCAGCTTGACCTTGTCTTCATTGTAATAGAGGGTACGGGCTATGTTGTGTGGGGCTGTGATTTTGGGTCGCATTGGTCGGCAAGTTTTTCGACGAGGGAGTTTATTTCTGTTGTTGTTTTTGAAAAGGCGGCGGCGTTTTCAAGCAATATGGCCAGGATGGGTTTGAGCTCGCTCCAGTAGTACTGAGGGTTTTGTAGCTTTTTGATGGCCTGTCCGATGTTGTCGCCAAAGGCTTCGAGGAGGGGGCGGAGCTGGAGCATCTGCTGTTCGAAGTCGTCGAAGGACTGGTTGCGGTAGAAGACCTTTACGGGCTTCTCCGACAGCACTTTGCGGGCGTATTCGCTGACGCTGCGGCAGGTGGTGTTTTTTGTGAGGTTGTGGATCTTGTCCCATTCCTGTTGGGAGAGACGGATATTGAGACGGCGGAGCCGGGCCGGGGGGAGCTTTTTTGTCTTAGACATCAGGATTAGGTTTAAATGTTTTGATATGACAATCGATTTGTCAAAACGTTTAATTTTGTTCTATTAAAATTTTATACAGTGGCCAAGGAATACTATTCGGTGAGCTATAAAACATACTTCAATGAGCGCATAAAACCGGTGCTTTTTAATGGAAATGAAGTACATCCATTGTATGTGCAGCTTACCTTCAACCGGAAGACAATTTTTTTCAAAAGTTATTATTTCGAGGTTTTTTCCAAGCCGAAGTATGATTTTTTGGCGACTACGATCGATCAGATCGAGGAATTGGATAGGCAGGCGATCGACTATGTGATCGGTCAGCGGGAGCAGGGGTTCGATGTAGATGTGTTTTTGTGGGAGTATCGGAAGTTTGGCAGGGACATATTGGATTGGTACGATTCGGGATTTAAGATATGGATGGTCGAGTTTTTCAGGGGCGAGGGATTGGATGTTTTAGCGGAGTTAGTGGAGAGGGGGAAGGAGGATGTTGCGGGTATACGGCTTTGGCATGAGTGCAAGAAATTTTTGGCTCCGGGTATTTTTAGGAAAATGGAGGAGCTGGAACTAAAGTGTGGAAGCATGTATTTGCCCCTGGCGGAATATATACGGATGAAGGCTCCTGGCGGGCCTTTCTGTCTGCCGGCTTATCAGTGGATGGAGGAGGAGAGGAGGAAGGACATGGATGTATATTTTCATAAGCTGGGGTGTGGACCTGAGATGAGGGGTTTGTTGAGGTCGGTAGGGGCGACTTTATTGGGAAGGCTCGAGTGAGCGGATTTATGCCTAATATTTTGTAAATTGGTATAGGAGGGTATCAATGCTGCATGATACGATTCATACTCAATAACAAGCTGATTCGAACGGACGAGCCGGAGGGGACTTCGTTGCTCGATTTTATCCGTTATGGGGAGCATCTGACGGGCACCAAGATTGGCTGTCGTGAGGGGGACTGCGGTGCGTGTGCAGTGTTGGTGGGGACGTTGAGGGATGGGAAGATGGTTTATGGGCAGGTTACTTCTTGTTTGACGGCGTTGGGGAATGTGCGTGATAAGCATGTAGTTACGGTAGAGGGGTTGGAGGTTAGAGGGGCGTCGGCGGGACTGAATTTTTTGCAGCGGGTGGTTTGTGAGGAGGGGGGGACGCAGTGTGGGTTTTGTACTCCGGGGTTTATCATGTCGATGGCGGGTTTTTGTCTGGGTGATAAGGAGCCGACGCAGGCGCAGGCTTTGGCGGCGGTGGATGGAAATATTTGCAGGTGTACGGGATATAAGTCAATCGAAAGGGCTCTTGGGCGAGTAGTGGAGCTGCTGCGCAGAGAGGGGGTAGAGGAAGGGCGGATGGATTTTGCGATAGCGGAGGGGATCGTTCCGGGGTGGTTTGCGGGTATTCCGCGGATGTTGGCGGAGCTGGCTTTGGAGCCGAATGGGATTGGGGGCAGGGGAAAGGGGAAGAAGTATTTAGGCGGTGGGACCGATTTATATGTACGGGATCATGTGGGGGTGGTGAGGGCGGAGCTGGAGCTGTTGTCGGGGCGTCCTGATTTGATGGGTATTCGGGAAGAAGCGGGATGTTGTGTGATCGGGGGGGCGGCTACGGTTTCGGATATGATGGACTCGGAGATTATCCGGCGTGTGTTTCCGCGGTTTGGGGAGTATGCCCGGTTGATTTCTTCTACGCCGATACGGAATATAGCGACGGTGGCGGGAAATTTTGTAAATGCTTCGCCGATCGGGGATCTTTCGATCTTTTTCCTGGCGCTGGATGCGCAGCTGATACTTCGGGAAGGGGATGAGCGGCGTGAGCTGCCGCTGCGTGAATTTTTTAAGGGATATAAATTATTGGATAAATCGGAGGGGGAATATATCGAGCAGATACGGTTCGTTGTACCGTCGACCGAGATGCGTTTCCATTTCGAGAAGGTGAGTAAACGGACTTGCCTGGATATTGCGAGTGTGAATTCGGCGATGCGGGTGCGGGTGTCTGGGGGGAGGATTGTAGAGGGGCATTTGTCGGCGGGAGGGGTGAGTGCGGTTCCGGCGTATCTGAGGGAGGCGTCGGGGGTGATGAGCGGGCGGCGGGTGGATGCGGGATTGGTGGCGGAAGTGGTAGACCGCGCCAGGGAGGAGGTGACGCCGATCAGTGATGTGAGGGGGACGGCGGAGTACAAGCGGTTGTTGCTGGGGCAGCTGATCA
>JAFDYG010000504.1 GCA_018267545.1 Bacteroidota bacterium | reverse complement strand
TGGCTCCGGCTCCATTGTATGCTTCGGGTCAGCCGACGGCCAATGGTCTGACCATGATTGCCGAGGCCGGGGATAACTCTGCGCTTTGGAGCTATGTACAGGGGATTACGGGAATCTTTACTCCGTTATCACCGGTTTTGGTGGTCGTATACAATGGCATCGATAATCCGATCTATAAGGTGGGCGAGCTGGACCGCGGTCAGGGGCTCAAGGAACTGGCGCAGCAGGGCGCTCCCGATAAGCTGGCGGCCTATCTGGCAACCGTAAAGGGGGTAAAGGCCGTTTACAATCTGGCTGCGACAGGAACCCGGGTTTTATTGCCAGTGATCAATGGCGCGGCGGGCAGCAAGGTGAGCCAGCAGATTAGCGTGCAGAAGGGCGACAGGCTGGCGATTGCGACCATGTATGGATTCTCCAATGACTGGTTTTTTGCGACCACGGGAAATGGGGTAGACGCTACGCAGACCGGTGATCTTTCGTCTTCGATTCAATTGTATAATGACGGGACGGCGATCGACCAGTTTCCTGGCGCGGGTGTAACTCAGTTCAACCTGGCGGGTACGCCGCTGGTGGAAAGCAACCCGATTTCTGTGGTGCCCAATCCGAATCCGTTTACCACCCTACCACCTATTACGAATATTATTAAAGTGACCCTGCAATAAAATTTTTTGTAAGGGTTTTGGCAGGTCGCCGACTAAGAGAGTAAATATTGCATATGAAATGGCAGTTTGAAGATAAAGCCACTCAGGGTAAGTTTACGATCCTTGTCGGCGATCCTTCTTTAAAGGGGGAGGGGTTGTTGAACGGGAAGAAGGAAATGGTCAATACGATCGTTTATAATACGGGAGAAGAACAAAAGGTAATGATCGACAAGATTACTTATACAATGCCCCCCAACAGCGTACTCCCCCTTGTCGCCAATCAGAATTTTCGTTTTGCCGACCCGGAGAAATTGGTCGCCTGGCAGTTCAACCGGGATTTCTACTGTATTGCCGATCATGATGCGGAGGTCGGATGTGTCGGATTTCTTTTCTATGGCATCCAGCATCCGTTCTTTATCCCTCTTTCCGACAAGGAAATAGAGGGTATTTCCATTATCGAGATGCAGTGTATAGAAGATATGAGCATCAGGGACAATATGCAGGGAGAGATGCTGAGGACCGTGCTGAAGCGATTGATCATTAATATTACCAGGATCGCCAAGCAGCAGACGGAATGCTATAAGAAATTCACCGATGATAAGATGGATGTGATCCGGAAATTCAATCTATTGCTCGAGGCGAATTTCCGACAGGAGCACGAGGTGCAGTTTTATGCGCAGGCAATGAACAAATCGCCGAAGACATTGACCAACCTTTTTGGACTTTGCAGCTATCCGTCTCCTTCAAGGCTGATCCAGCAGCGGATTATCCTGGAGGCGAAGCGATATTTGTATTATACCGACAAGTCGGCGAAGGAGGTGGCCGAGGACCTGGGTTTTACGAGTACGGCTCATTTTAGCCGGTTTTTCAAGGCAAATACGGGCGTTAACTTCTCAGAATTTAAGGAACTGGTTTAAAATTGGTTTTTTTTGCTAAATTTTGTGTTATGAAAGCGATTCTCATACTTGGCGGGCTGATGATGGCTGCGTTCGGAACGATAGCCCTGATGGGGGCGGGTAAGCGGCCGGGCAGTCCCATGAACAATGGCGTTCCGGCTCCGCCTGCGGTGAATGGCTGGGCGGTGGTCGAACTTTTTACCTCGGAGGGTTGTTCGAGCTGTCCGGCGGCGGACGAACTGGTGGCCCGGGTGCAGAAGGAGGACAAAGATCTTCCGGTTTATATCCTGGCCTTTCACGTCGACTATTGGGACCGGCTGGGATGGAAGGATGTTTTCAGCAGTGCCGGTTACACGGAAAGACAGCGGCAGTATGCAAACTGGCTCCATCTGGAATCCGTATATACTCCGCAGATCGTGGTCAATGGGAAGAAGGAATTTGTGGGCTCACAGTCGGGTTTGCTGCACAGCGCGATCGAGAAGAGCTTGCAGGGGCCGGCGGGGTCGCTGCGGCTGAGCCTGGACCGGGTGAATGGGAAGGATGGGAAACTGGGCTGGACCTATCGGGTCGACGGTAAAACTCAACAGCTGTCGTTGGTTGTGGCGCTTGTACAGCGGTCGGCGACGACGAATGTAAAATCCGGAGAAAATGGGGGGCATACTTTGTCGCATGTGCAGATCGTGCGGAATTTCGAGACGGACCGGTTGAATGGGAAGACCAGTGGAGAGGGGCATCTGGCTGTGCCGGCTGGTTTAAAAGAGCAGGACCTGGAACTGATCGCCTTTTTGCAGGATAATAATAACGGCGAGATATTGGCCGCGACGAGGACGAATTAAACAATTATGAAAGTCATCAAGGAGAAACATCCGCTCGTCATGCGATGGACCCACTGGGTTAACTTTCCCATTCTTGCTATCATGATCTGGAGCGGACTGTTGATCTATTGGGCGAACGATGTATATACGGTGACGATCTTCGGGCACCGGTTTGTAAAATTTTTTCCCGACTGGTTTAACAAGGCCTTTCACATTCCTTACCGGCTGGCCGAGGGAATGGCGTATCATTTTCTCTTCATGTGGTTTTTCGCCCTGAACGGGTTTCTATACGTGCTGTATACGATCTTTTCGGGTCAGTGGCGGTACTTGTTGCCTAATCGTCATTCCTTCAGGGAAGCCTGGCTGGTTCTGTTGCATGACCTGCATATCAGGAAAACGGTTCCACCGCAGAAGAAGTACAATGCGGCGCAGCGGATTGCCTATACGGCGATTATCGTCATGGGTTTTGGCTCGCTGGTCACGGGGCTGGCGATCTATAAACCGGTGCAGCTGTATTGGCTGACCTGGCTTTGCGGGGGTTATACGATGGCCCGGATTATTCACTTTATCCTCACTGTTGGATATGTCTTATTTTTCATCATTCATATTGTGCAAGTAATATTGGCCGGCTGGAATAATTTCAGGTCGGTCATCTCGGGTTTTGAAGTGAAAGAATCATCTGAAAATGTGAATTCATGAAGAAAAAGAAGAAGAAACCGCTGACGGTCGAGCAGAAAATCAAACGACGCAACCTGATCTCTTTCGGGACGTTTTTTGTATTGGGGGGCGCTGGATTCGGGGGCTGGAAGTGGTTGACGGGTAGTCCCAAGGAAGCTCCCGGAGTGACGGCCGGCGCACAAAAACCTTTGCGGCGGGCCTTGAATTCGACCGAACTATTCTTCAAGAAGATATTCAGCAATAATCACCTGGTTCAAACCTACCCCAAGTCCAGAGCGGCCAGGCGGGTTCGCACCAATAGCTTTATCGGGCTGCGGGATCCTTCGTTCAAGCTGGAAGAGTGGAGACTTTCGGTCCTGGGCGATAATGGCGAGGTGCTGAGTCTTTGCATCGATGAGATCAAGGCGCTGCCGAAGACCGAGATCGTCTATGACTTCAAATGCGTTGAAGGGTGGGACCAGATACAGCATTGGGCGGGAGTGAAAATGCTCGATTTTATTCAGCATTTTAAACTGGAGGAGCTGGCCCGGCGAAACTATGTGGGGCTCGAGACGCCGGATGGGAAGTACTATGTGGGTCTGGACCGGGAGAGCGCTTTTCATCCCCAGACGATACTGGCGTATGAAATGAACGATCAGCCCATCACCGACCCGCATGGGGCGCCGCTGCGGCTGATCATCCCCGTAAAATATGGCATCAAGAATTTGAAGAGAATCGGGTCCATGCGGTTCAGCGATACGCGTCCGCGGGATTATTGGGCGGAGCAGGGGTACGATTATTATTCAGGTTTATAATTCATTATGGTGGAAACTATCGTTTTGGAACCTCGTAGCTGGGTGAGTGCTCATGCGGACTATTTATATAACTATGCTTTTGCCCGTCTCGACCATGAGGAGCAGGCGAGAGATCTGGTGCAGGAGACTTTTTTGGCGGCGCTGGAGCGTCTCGACCAGTTCAAGGGGCGAAGCTCGGAGCGTACCTGGCTGACGGCGATTTTGAAATTTAAAATAATCGATGTCTATAGAAAGCGAAATTCGGGGCTGCAGACGGAAAGAGTCGACCGGGAGCCGGAACAGGAGTTTTTCGAAGCGGATAATGGGCATTGGAAGGAGGAGTATAGTCCGCGGCCTTTGGGTGCGGGCAGAGAGGATGCGCTTGGCGTCGAAGACAGCGATCCCCTGGCTGATAAAGAGCTGACTTCGATCCTGCAGCGGTGTTTGCAGAAGCTGCCGGCCTTGTGGTATTCTGTCTTTACCATGAAGCATATGGAGGAGGAAGCTACGGATAAGATTTTGCAGGAGCTGAAGCTGACCTCTTCCAATTTTTGGGTAATCATTCACCGGGCCAAGCTGAATCTGCGGGCCTGTATTCAAAAAGCCTGGTTGTAAACGATGGGAGTGATCAAGAAAATACAATACAATTGCCGGCATGCGACGTATCTCATCGAGAAACGGCAGCACGTGCGGTTGACGTTACGGGAGCGGATCGAGCTGGCGATACATCTGTCGGGGTGTTCGGTTTGCAGACTGTTTCAAAAGCAGAGCAGGATGATCAATAAGATGATCAAAGGGGTGTTCCGGGCGAAGGAGGAAGAGGGACGGAGGTTGGATGAGGATTTTAAGCGAACGATGCAGCGACAAATAGATGAGCGATTGAATAAATAAGAAAGCCGGTCAAGTGACCGGCTTTCTTATTGGTTAATTATCGGTACAAAGGGTGTTTAGGCTCAACTCGGTTGAAGAGATGGGCCAGATGTATCCGCGGTCGCCCGGGCCATAGGCGGGCGCAGAACCCTTGCCGGGAATGGTCATCAGCAGCCGGACCAGGTCGTTGTTGCGAAGGCCTTCACCAAGGAACTCGATGTTTCTTTCCTGGAGGATGGCGGTGAGCAGGTCGGCAGGTGCGGCGAAGCTGGCCGCGGTAAATGTGGTAGCGGGGTCGGAGCGGTTGCGGACGGCATTCAGCAGGGCTACCGCCTGGGCGTCGACGGAATTCGTAGTACGAGTGCGGGCTTCGGCCAGGCTTAGCAGCACTTCGGAATAGCGGATAACGGGAGGATAGTCCGTATAGGGGCTTGGGGCTGTATACTTGACCAGCCAATTTTTACCGCCACCGACGAGGATAAAGGACCTGCGTTTGTCGGTGGACTTCCAGCCAGGGTCGGCGATGATGCCTTTGGCATTTAGTGAATACTCGCCGTTGCCTACGCCTCCGTTTTTAGCCGTGGGGGAGAAGTAATAGGCCAGTTGATTTTGTCCGCCAGGATTATCGCCTGCCGTAGACGTCATGGGCAGGGAGAAGATATTTTCGGAGGTGGTGGCGGAGGTGCCGTATACCTTGGTAATATCGGCCTGCAGGCTTAGGCTGACGCCTTTGGAAGAAATGAAGGGGGCCGCGGCGCTGACGATGCGATTAGCGGCGGCGATGACACTATCGTACTTGCCCATGCTCAGGAATACGCGGGTCTTCAGAGCGATGACGGTATTGGTATGTGCGCGGGTCGAATTGTTATAGGCGCTGCTGTATTTGGAAGGCAGACCTGCCTCGGCGTCGTTGAGGTCTTTGATGATCTGTGCATACACGTCGGCGACCGGGCTTCGGGCCAGCAGAGAGGAGCCGGCACTCTTGATGCCGTGGAGACGGAGGGGGAGGCCCTTGCTGGCTCCGTTGTCCTTTGTATAAGGTTGCGCGTAGTATTGGAGGAGGCAATAATAGGAAAGGGCGCGGATCAGCTTAGCTTCGGCTTTATAGTTCGTCTTTAGAGAATCTCCTACGACCTTGGTGCCGAGGGAGTCCATGCCATCAAGGAAGAGGTTGCAGTTGTTGATGGCGAGATAGCCGGCCTGCCAGAGGTTTACTACGGCGGTGGCGCTGTTGGTTGGATTGCCGTTCCATGCGTCGGCTCCCGTTACGAGGTTGGACAGCTCGTTTATAAAATTATCGGCTTTGATATCCCCGTCGATCATATATCGGCCTCCGTAGAGGTTGCCGCTTTTTAGCGAAGCGTAGAGGGAAAGCAGCTGGGCCTGGACCCGGGCCGGAGTGCTATAGGCGCTGTTGTCGGCTACCGAGGTCTGGGGCTGGGGATTCAATAAATCTCTGCGGCAGGCGGACACTGCAAAGACGAAGAGCAGGAGCAGTATATGGGTTGCTTTTTTCATTTTGTTTCGTTTGAGTTTTTTAGAAGCCAACGTTTAGACCGAGTGTGAAAGTGCGGGCGTTGGGTGAGGTGTTCCGGTCGACACCCTGGCCGGAATTGCTGTTGCCGTTGGAGGCGACTTCGGGGTCGGGGCCGGGATACTTGGTGATGATGGCCAGATTTTGTGCGGTGACATAAAACCGGACGCTGCTGATCTTGCTCTTACCCAGCCAGCTGGCGGGAAGGCTGTAGCTGAGATTGACATTGCGCAGCTTGATGAAGTCGCCCTTGAAGACGTTGATGTCCAGGGGCATGGCCGAGCCGTTGGAGACGTTATCGCCCCAGACGGGTTTGGCGTATTTCTTCCCGACCTGGTCCTTGCCGGTCCAGGCATCGGTGAGCATATCCGTCGCATTGTTCCAGAAGCGCTGGTCGTGAAGGCCGGAGTTGGTGCCATAGTAAATCCAGAAGCCGCTCTGGTAGGTCAGCAGGACGTCGAGGGTAATGCCGTGGTAGCTGAACGTATTGGACCAGCCCCCCACGTACTTGGGGATGGCGTTTCGGTACATGACCTGGTCGGCCGAGCCGATGCCGGAAGCGCCGCCGGGGCCCGAATAGGGTGTCAGTCCGTCGGGTGTGGAAGAATAGCTATACTGGTCGGGTACGCCGGCCTGGTGAGGAGGAACGTAGAACTGGTAATAAGCTTTTTGCCCGGCGGAGTTGACAAAGATGCGTTTGCCGGTACCCGGGTCGACGCCAGCCGTGCGGATCACCCATATGTAGCCGATGGAATAACCGGGTTTGGTAAGATTGACCGTTTCGAGACCGGAGGTCGCCGTTTGGATGCTGGGCAGGCCCTCTGCGAGCTTAGTCACTTGATTCTTGTTGATCGTCAGGTTGAAATTGCTGACCCAGGTAAAGTCCCGGTTTTGGATGGGCGTTGCTCCGAGGGAGATTTCAACGCCGCGGTTGTACATGCTGCCGACGTTCAGAGGTGGACCGGCCGCCAGGGCCGTGGGGATACCGGTCGAGGGAGCCTGGTTGACGTTGAGGATCAGACCGTCGACGTTGTTGTTGTAATAGGCGAACTGGGCGGTAATGCGGTCGTTGAGGACGCCGAGGTTGAAGCCCACGTCAGTCTGCTTGCTCGTCTCCCATTTCAAATTTGGGTTGCCTACGCCGCCGAGCGCATAGGAAAGCGTAGCCGTGCCGCCATAGAGACCGGGGACGTAGGTGGTGAAGGGGCTGTAGTCGCCGATACCGTTGATATTGCCGGTCTTGCCATAGCTGCCGCGGAGACGGAAGCTGCTGAAGACCTGGTCCAGCTTGATATTCTTCCAGAACTGCTCCTGGGCGATCTCCCAGCCGACGCTGCCGCCGTAGAAGACGCCAGCCTTTTGTCCCAGCGCTGAATACTCGTCCCGGCGCAGGGTTCCCGTGATAAAATACTTCTTATCGAAATTATAAGTGAGCCGTCCGAAGTTGGACAAGAGGTAGTTCTCACCATAGGCGTTGCCGGTGGGGTTGTTTACGGTAAATCCAGCCTGGATAATCGTAAATCCAGGGTCGGATACCCCCTGGCGTTGGATGCCATAAGAGCTGCTGGTCCTGCGCTGCTGTTCATTACCGACGAGCAGGCTGACGTTGTGTTTGGTTCCGAAGGTATAATCGAACTGGGCGGTGTTGGTCCAGAGATAAGTTTTGTACTTGGCGAAGACGTCGGAGACCGAGCCGTTGGTAGAAGTACCGTCGCCGTTGATCGGCGTCAGGTAAGAGTCGTTGTCGATCAGGAAGTAGTCGATACCATACATCGTCTTCAGCGTTATCCAGGGAAGCGGCCTTAGCTGCAGGTATGCGCTTGACTGGATGTGGTTGGCTTCGTTGTTCGAGTGGTTCTTGTCGATCAGGACCTTTGCGTTGGGATAGGAGATGGAAGTCCCGGTGATATTGGGCGAGCCCATGCCGGAACCATTTATATTATAAGTGCCGTCGTTGTTGAACGGGGCCAGGATGGGTGGCAGCACCTGGGTGAGACGGGTGAGAGCGCCGGTGTTATAGGCTTCGCCCGGGAGGGAACCGGAGGAGCCGGCCGCGGTGTTGCGCTCATTGGAGAAAGAGGCTTTACCGCCGATCGTGATCAGCTTGCTGATGCGGCTGTCGACGTTCGCCAGGATATTGATCCGTTTGAAGCCGTTTAGCCTGACGAGTCCTTCCTGGTCGGTATAGCCGGTAGATAGGTAATACGTAGTCGCGTCGCTGCCACCCGAGAGGCTGACGTTGTGACTATGAGAGACTGGGCTGCGGTAGACGTAGTCGGACCATTTTGTATCGACATTATTGCCGTTAGCGTCCTTGGCGTAATTGAAGACGATCGCGCTGCTGCCGGTCAGGGAAGGGTTATTGGCGACGGCCAGGCTCTTCATCTGGATGTATTGGGCGGCATTCATCATCTTGGGAAGCCCATATGCTTTTGTGAGGCCAACCCAGCCGTCATAAGTGACGCGCAGACGACCCGACTTTCCCTTCTTGGTGGTGATAAAAACCACGCCATTCGAGGCGCGGCTGCCGTAGATGGCGGTGGCGGCTGCGTCCTTGGCGATGTCGATGCTTTCGATGTCGTTGGGGTTGATGCTGGCCAGCGGGTTGATGGAGGCGTTGGAGGCGGAGCTGTTGGAGACTGGGTTGGTGCTATAGTCCCCGGTGAAGGAAGGGACGCCGTCCACGATCACGAGGGGATAGGAGCTAAGCGAGATAGAATTGGTGCCCCGGATGCGGAAGACAGGAGGCTGGTTGACGATTCCGCTTGGGACGGTAATCTGTACCCCGGCGCTGCGGCCTGCGAGACCGGCTTCGAAGCTCTGGATGGGATTTTCGGCAATGGCGGCGCCTTTGACGGAGACGACGCTGCCGGTGACTTCCTGTTTGCGCTGACTACCGTAGCCGACGACGATGACTTCCGAAAGATTCTTGTTACCGGCTTTTAGGGTGACGCCGAAAGTGCTTTTCAACCCGATCGGGATGGATTGTTCTTCCAGGCCGATATAGGTGAACTGAAGATTTCTTGCTTTTTCCGGGATACTTAGCTTAAAAACACCGTTGATGTCTGTAACGGTAGTGGATACCGCTTTCCGGTCACTGGTCAGTGCCGTAACGGTCACAGCAGCCAGGGGAGTGCCTTTTTCATCGGTAACCGTACCAGTAATGGGTTTGTTTTGAGCGCGAAGTTGGGTGATCGCCAGGCATAAGCCTAGCAACAATAGTAGTTTCCTCATGGTGTAGTCAATTTTGGTGACTACTCAATTTACACCTCGAGGTTGCAGATATTCTGCAGTGAATTTTCGGTTAGGCTTATGTGTGTTTTTTTATAATACGTGCCTTTTTGATATAGTCGAGCTTGGGGAAGTTGCGCGTCAGCCAGGCGTTTCCTTCGGCAAAGAGGGAGTCTTGCTTACCGCCGCGGATACCGCCGCCGGATTTTTCGCCGTAGCCATTATAAAGGGAATCGGCTACTTCCATGCCGGAGATGACCTTTGCAAAAGGCACGAAGGGTTCGGCGTCATGAGTGCTGCGGTTATCCTTCAAGTTGATGAACATCTGGGTGGTGCGGCCGTTGGGGTCTTTAAAGGCGTAGTCGACGGTGCCGCGGAGGTTAGGCAGGACTCTGGGGTCGTCGGGGATATTTTGGTGTCTCCAGGCTTGGGCAACCTTGGGGTCGGAGGCGACGCCGAATTGGGCCCAGGTGCCTTTGCTGATGCGGAAGACGGCGGCATTGTTGAAATAGCCAAGGCGAACGAGGTGATAGAAGCGGTCGGCTCCGTTGGGGGACCATTCGCGCCGGACCTCCATGAGGATGTCCCCTTTGGTGGTGGTCAGCAGGACCTGGTATTCCGGGGGAGCTTGTTTTTTAAAAGCTATGTTGTCGGGGTGAAGGAGCATGTAGCGTGGATTTTCACAACTGGCGAGGAGCAGGGCCGATAGGCAAAGGGCGCTGAAGATTTTCATGCGCGAAAAATTACGGGAAAAATCATGCGGGGGCTGGTACGATTTTAACAATGATTTCCCTATATTTGATTGTTCATATGTTCAGACATATTAAATTTTGCCGCATGAAAAACAGGATTGGCTTTCTTCTCCTTTGTTTCTTTCTCGGGATATCTGTATCGAATGCCCAGCAATTGCTGTGGCAGATCGGGAAGCCGGATGACGGGCTCAATGAGTTTGCGCTTGCTCCTAATAAAGGAGACAGCTTTGTCAAGGATGGCTTTTTTATCGTGGGACGGTCCGATGCGCAGAGAGATTGGCCGTACAGTCATCCCGGACCGCGTGATGCGTGGGCGGGTGGGCGCAAGCATACCTATACCATCGTTTTTGGAATGGAGAACGATGGGGTAGGAGATAGCTGTGCGTTGCGGGTGCGGTTGCTGGATGTAGGTCCGGCGTCGCTCAAGCTGGATATCGTCATCAATGGGGAGCCCTATGCCGTCTCGTTGCCGGAGGGCGCGGGTCAGGGGATATATGGAGATGCTTCCAGGGGAAAGAAGCAGGCATTTGCGGTGAAGTTTCCGGCGAGGTTGCTCAAGAAGGGGGAGAATACGATCACTATTACCAATGGGCATGGCAGCTGGATGGTCTATGACTGGCTGGGGCTGGAATCGTCTGCGGGCAACCGATCCGCGGCTGTGCCGGCGGGTGTCAGCCTTACGGATTATGCGGGCCTGCCTTTTATTGCCATGAAGGATGGGCGAGGCTATCAGCCTGTTCAGCTTTCTTTTATCAATACTGGTGATGCGGCGGAAGTGAGTGTAGATGGTGGTGGGAAAGTTCGGCGGGTGATGGTGAGCCCGGGATTGCAGCTACAGGAAGTATTGCTGCCGGAGGTTACAAAGGATTCGACTGTGCAGCTGAGCGTTTCCCGGGAGGGGAAGGTCGTCGGCCGGAAGGAGGTGGTATTGCATCCGGTGCGGAAAATTACCGTCTATGTATTGCCGCACTCACATAACGACATCGGGTATACGGAAATACAATCGGATGTAGAAAAGAAGCAAATCAATAATTTATTAAAGGGGATCGACTTTGCCAAGCGGACCAGGGACTATCCGGCTGGGGCCCGGTTCGTTTGGAACCTGGAGGGTGTCTATGCGGCCGACCTTTTCCTGCAGCGGATGAATGAGCAGCAGAAGCAAGACTTTTATGCCGCTGTGAAGGATGGGGGTGTGGCATTCAATGGCATGTATCTAAATACGCTGACGGGGCTGTGCCGGCCCGAGGAGCTGCTCCGGCTTTTCGGGAGGGCGACACAATTGGCGCAGCAGTGCGGGGTAAAGGTCGATGCGGCGATGATCAGCGATGTACCGGGGTATACCTGGGGCACGGTGACGGCGATGGCGCAGGCGGGGATCAAGTATTTCTCGGCGGCGCCGAACTATTTCGACCGGATCGGGAATATCCTGGTACAGTGGGAGGACAAACCTTTTTACTGGGTGTCTCCTTCTGGCAAGGACAAGCTGCTGGTTTGGATTCCTTATCGGGGATATGCGCTGTCGCATGGTTTGCCGGGACTATCGGACGGTTTTGCAGCCGAGTATATGAATCAGCTGACGAAGGTGAACTATCCTTACGATATTACCTATGTACGGTGGAGCGGTCACGGGGACAATGCGGAGCCGGAGATATCGGTCAGTGAATTCGTCAAAGACTTCAATACCAAATACACCTGGCCAAAATTTATCATTTCGTCGACGAGTACGGCTTTCACCGCATTCGAAAAGAGATATGGCAACCAGCTGCCTTCGGTGAAGGGAGACTGGACGGGATACTGGGAGGATGGAGCGGCTTCTTCTGCGCTGGAAACGGCGGAGAACAGGGCCAGCAGCTCGAGGCTGAGCCAGGCCGAGGCGCTTTATGCGATCCGTCAGCCGGAGCGATTCCCGGTCGATAGCTTCCGCAAGGCCTGGCAGCAGGTCATCCTTTACTCCGAGCATACCTGGGGGGCGGATTGCAGTGTAACGATTCCTTTGAGTCAGAAGACGAAGGAACAGTGGGCGATCAAGAAGTCGTATGCAGATACGGCGCATTTATTATCCGAGCGTTTGCTGGGAAGCGCCGTTCCGGTTTTTGGCGGGAACTCTTTCGATGTATACAATACGAATAGCTGGGTGCGGAGCGGGTTGATTTTATTGACGCCGGCGCAGTCTGCTGCGGGGGATGTCGTCAAGGATGCAAGCGGTAAGGTAGTGCCTTCTCAGAGGCTTTCTACGGGCGAGCTGGCGTTTGTAGCCAGGGATGTTCCGGCTTTTGCGGCGCGTCGATATACGGTTTCGAAGGGTAAGGCTGCGGCGGGAGGCGGTGTAAAGGCGACGGCGACAGGTATCCTGGACAATGGGCTGGTGAGCCTGGCGATCGATGGAAGTACGGGAGCGATCAAGAGCCTGAGAGGACGGGGGATCGAGAATAATTTTGCCGACTCTGCTTCGGGTAATAATCTCAACGACTACCTGTTTTTGCCGGGGGCAAAGCTGGAGGATATCAAGCGGAATGGTCCGGTAAAGATTTCCGTGAAGGAGCAAGGGCCTGTGCTGGCGACTTTGGCGGTTGCTTCCGAGGCGCCGGGTTGTAATAGCCTGGTGCGGGAGGTAAGGTTGATCAGCGGACTGGATTATGTGGACATTACCAATATTCTGGACAAGAAGCCGGCGGAGCTGAATCCGCATCCGGGGGATTATGCGTGGGCGAATATCGGCGGGAAGGAATCGGTTAATTTCGGATTTCCTTTTCATGTCACGGATGGAACGATGAAGCTGGACATTCCGATGGCGATTATACAGCCGGAAGCCGATCAGATCCCGAGCGCCTGTAAAAATTGGTTGGAAGTCGGCAATTGGGCCGATGTTTCCAATGGGGTGCATGGAATTACCTGGACGAGTCTGGATGCGCCGTTGGTAGAAGTGGGGGGTATTACGGCCAATCTGCTGGGAGGTCAGACCAATCCGGCCGTTTGGCGTAAGAAAATAGACCCGACGCAAAAGCTTTATTCCTGGGCGATCAATAATCACTGGGAGACGAACTATCGTGCGTACCAGGATGGGATCATTACGTTCCGGTATGCGCTGCGGCCGCACAGGACCTTCGATGCTGCTGCTGCGATGCAATTTTCGACGGGATTGGCTCAGCCGCTGGTCGTGGCCGGCGCGGCAGGAGGCAGTGAGGGTCAATCGCGCTTACAGCTTAGCTCGAAGGGAGTGATCGTACAGTCTTTGAAGCCGAGCGATGATGGAAAGGCGTGGATGGTTAGTCTGTTTAATCCTTCGGCTTCTTCGCAGTCTACGAGCTTGCTGTGGTCGGTACCTGTAAAAGAGACCCGTTACAGCAATACCAGTGAGACGGCGCTGGAGCCAGTGGCGGGGGCGATAACGCTGGCTTCGCAGGAAGTGGTTACGCTGCGTGTGGAGAAATAGTCTATATTGGGATATGAATACGAAGCAAGCTTACAATGAGTGGGCGGCCCAATACGATACGAATTTGAACAAAACCCGGGACCTGGAAGCCCGGGTTTTGCGTT
Source organism: Bacteroidota bacterium (assembly GCA_018267545.1). Classification (GTDB taxonomy): domain Bacteria; phylum Bacteroidota; class Bacteroidia; order Chitinophagales; family Chitinophagaceae; genus Puia. The sequence goes on along the minus strand of JAFDYG010000504.1, from coordinate 10,550 downwards.
CTACGCTGGAGCCGCTGAATTTTTCCACAGTATTGGAAATCGGGAGCGGGACAGGGAAGAATACCAGCTGGCTGATCGGGAAAGCTGAGCACGTGACGGCTGTCGATCTTTCGGAAGAGATGCAGGCGTTGGCGCGCGAGAAGGTAAAGAGTGCGGGGGTGCGGTGGGTATTGGCGGATATAACCAAAGACTGGGGGTTTGTGGAGCGGGAGTACGACCTGGTGACGTTTAGCCTCGTACTGGAGCATATCGAGCAACTGGGGGCTATATTCAGGAAGACGGCTGCGGCATTGAAGCCGGGCGGGCACGTCTATATCGGAGAACTACATCCTTTTAAACAATATACGGGTTCCAAGGCCCGGTTCGAGACGGCAGAAGGGCTTACCGTGGTGGATTGCTTCAATCACCACGTCTCGGATTTTACTCATCTTTCAAGGGAGTATGGACTTATGCCGGTGCTTGTAAATGAACACTTTGACGAGGACGACCGGGCCGGTATTCCCAGGATTCTGACGGTGCTTTTGAAGAAAGTTTAAAATTTATTTGGAACGATCGTTCCAGAATTTGTATCTTTGTGTTGTCAATTAAAGTTTAAACATCAAAAACAGCACTATGAGCACGTTAAATAACAAAGTAGCCGTCGTTACCGGAGGTAATAGCGGCATCGGGTATGCTACCGCAAAAGAATTGATCGAGCAGGGGGCTACCGTCGTCATTACCGGTCGTAACAAGGTTTCGGTCGAAGAGGCTGCCAGGGAGCTTGGCGCAACGGGTCTGGTTGCCGATCAGTCGAAGCTGGCGGATATCAGTCGTTTGTCTGATGAGGTAAAGGCAAAATTTGGAAACGTCGATATCCTTTTCCTGAATGCCGGCGTAGCAAGCTTTAGTCCGGTAGAAACCGCTTCGGAAGAACATTACGATAGCATTATGGACCTCAACGTCAAGGGGGTATACTTTACGGTGCAGAAATTCCTGCCGTTGTTGAACGAGGGCGCTTCGATCATTTTCAACACTTCGGTCAACGCCGTGCTGGGGGTGCCTGGAAGCAGCGTTTACGCTGCCAGCAAGGCCGCTTTGCTTTCGATCAATAAAGTACTGGCTAAGGAGCTGGCTCCACGCAAGATCAGGGTCAATGCCGTTTCTCCTGGTCCGGTTACGACACCGCTTTATGGCAAGCTGGGGATGAGCACGGAAGAAGTCGAAGGTTTTGGACAGCTCCTGGGTTCGAAGATCCTGCTCAATCGCTTTGCTACTTCGGAAGAAATCGCGCATGCCGTCCGTTTCCTGGCTTCCGACGATGCGAGCTTTGTGACGGGTACCGAGCTAACGGTCGATGGCGGGCTTACCGTGAATGCGATCGTATAAGAAGGATTCGATTTTTTTTGTACGGATTTGGAACGATCGTTCCAAATCCGTATCTTTGTGTTATGGCACGCAAGAAAGAATTCGATGAAAAGGCCCTGCTTGACAAAGCGGTGTCGCTGTTTTGGCGGAAGGGGTATCATGCTACTTCTGCGCAGGACCTGGTGGACGAGCTGGGCATTAGCCGCTCGAGCCTGTATGATACTTATACGGACAAGCGGAATTTGTTTATGGAGTCGCTGAAGTCTTACCAGCGGTCCAATACGAATGCGTTGCTGAGCCTGGCTGAACATTCTACGGATGCAGGCCAGACTCTGCGGCAGATCTTTCACAATATCATACAGGAGAGCGCTGAGGATGAGCTGGCAAAGGGTTGTTTTATGGTCAATACGGCGGTCGAGCTTTCGGGGCACGATGAAGGGATCAGCGAGCTGGTTGCCCAGAACAACAAATTGGTTGAAGACGCTCTGGCAAAGTTGGTAAAGAAGGGACAGGTAGATGGCCAGTTTTCGACGGGCAGTACTCCCCGGGCTTTTGCGCGCTTTTTGTTTAGCAGCATCAGCGGCTTACGGGTAGCTGCGCGTTCGGGCAGTGACCGGAAAGTGCTCAGCGATATTGTGGAGGTTACTTTGTCTGCGCTGCAGCCTCTTCCAGTTTCTTAATGTCGGGTTTTGTCTGTTTCATCATCGCCTGGAAGACGCGTCCGGCTTTTGCTTTGTCTTTATCCTGGAGCAGCTGGATGAGCACTTTGGGTACGACCTGCCAGGACAGACCGAATTTATCCTTCAACCACCCGCACTGACTGGGCTGTCCACCGCCTGCTATCAAGCTATCCCAATAATAATCTACTTCTTCCTGGTTTTCGCAGTCGATCGCAAAGGAAACGGCTTCGGTAAATTTAAAAAGAGGTCCGCCATTCAGGGCTGTGAAGTCTACTCCGTCGAGCTGGAAGCCGGCGGTCAGGACGGCGCCATCCTGGGGATTTCGGGCGATGCCGGAGATTTTTGAGTTTTTGAAAATGGAGACATAGAAATTGGCGGCTTCTTCGGCTTGATTATCGAACCATAGAAAAGGATGAATCTTTTGCATAAAATTTAATTTATACAAACCTAGCTGTTTGATTTTGTTTCGAGGTGGTGCAAAAGCGACATTATAAAGGGCAGATTACGACAAAGCCCGCCGGTGCTGGCGGGCTTTGTCATTAACAGGCAGAGGAATAGCAACGGACATTGCAGATTAATAGAGATAGTTAAGCGCAATTTTGTCATTGGCGTTGAAGGTCCTGTTGCCGCCGTTGGAGCAGGCGAGCATCCAGGAGTTGGCGTCGGGGCCCGAAGGTGTTCCGGGGATCTGGATAGCGCCGACGTTCGAAGCGCCTTCGTTGACGGCCGATCCGCCGCAGCTATAGGCGCGGTTCATGTAGTCGGTATGGCGCATGCCGATGCAATGCCCTACTTCGTGCTGGATGACGGAGCCAACGTACAGAACATTGGGATTGCTTCCATAGGCCTGGGGGTTGGTGTTCATCAGGATGCTGTTGTAGGGATTTCCGGAGCTGGTGGGAAAGCCGGAGGAGCCCAGGGTGATAAAGCCGCCGCTGGGGCCCTGGTTGAAGCCCTGGATGGTGATGCTGGCGGTACCGGAGGTGATGCGTTGAAAGGTGAGCAGCAGGCCGAGTCTATTATAGCGGGCGATTGCCGTGTCGGCGCCTGCGACAAAAGCACTGCCAAGGTTGACGACCTTGATCGTGATGACGCGGGGAAGGTTCTTTACCAGATTAGTCGTGCGGTATTGCTCGGTATTGGCAATACGCATCAGTTTTTGTTCGGGCACGCTGTTGAGCAGCTCGTCGGTCAGAACGATATCGTCTTCGACCAGGTAGCCGGCGTCGGTTTTGTGTACGTTTTGATTGCTAAAGCCCAGCGCCGAGATTCGGGCGAGGGTTGCATCCGAAATCGAATTTTGATCCTGTGTAGTGCTTGCAGTGCGTTTGCTGCAGGAATTGGTAATGAGGGCTGCGAAGATTAGGACGCAGCTTACTAGTTTTCTCATGGTGATTTTTTTTGGCAATTAGAAAATAGTAGATAGAAAACAGTCCGATGCTACCCTCAAAACCCACTTCGAATTTAGAACAATAATTTTATTTACTTTCATAGTAATGTTACGAAATTCAATGATAGCGGGCTTTTGCTGGCTTAGCCTCGTAGCTGCAGCGCAGCATGCGCCGGTTGCGGAGAACCGAAAATTGTCACCGCTTTTATTGCTGAAACCCGAAAAGACGTCTCGCTTACATCGCTATATTTTGCAGACTTCGGATGTGAATGGGATGCGGTCATTTGTTTCGCGAGCGGGAGATAGCGCTTTCGTCCGATATGGATATGGAGATGTGCTATCGATAGCGGCCTATCCAAAATGGGTGGAGACACATTTACTATCGCATCCTTCACTCCTTTTTATCGACGACAACGAGCGAAAGGCAAAAGAGGAGGTCATTCTTTTTGGATTCGATTACACCACTAATCATATCAATACAATTCAGCACGAGGTTCCGGATTTAAATGGGAACAATACGGTCGTTTCTGTGAAAGAGGAATTGCCCGATACGGCGGACATCGATTTCAAGGGCCGTTTTTTATCTACCTCTCTGCAAAGTCCCCGGTTTTCTACCCATGCGACGAATATGAGCACGATTATCGCGGGAGGAGGGAATAGTTTTTATACAGCGAAAGGAGTTGCCTGGGGAAGCCGTTTGAGCTCTTCTTCATTCGACGAACTATTACCCGACAGCGATGGGGACTATCAACGTTATCATATCACGGTTCAAAATCATTCCTATGGAACGGGGCTTGAAAATTATTACGGCGCGGAAGCGGCGGCCTATGATGGGAGCGTGGTTACGACCCCGTCGTTGCTGCACGTCTTCTCCTCCGGGAATTCGGGCGACCAGACCGATAGCATCGGTCCGTACAAGGGAGTGAAGGGCTGGGCGAACCTTACAGGTAATTTCAAAATGGCTAAGAATATCCTGACGGTGGGCTCTATCGATTCCTTTTATACGGTTCCCTTGCTTAGCAGCAAGGGGCCGGCGTATGATGGACGGGTAAAGCCGGAGCTGGTTGCCTATGGGGAAGATGGCAGCTCGGGGGCGGCGGCGTTGGTTTCGGGGACGGCCCTGCTCTTTCAGGATGCTTATCAGCGCGGTCATGGGGGCGTGCTGCCGCCGGCTGCTTTGGTCAAGGCCTTTCTATTGAATAGCGCAGAAGAAGTTGGGAACAAGGGCATCGACTTTAGCTCGGGCTTTGGCAGTCTTGACGCCTGGCGGGCGATGAGGGAGCTGCAGGCCGGGCATTTTCTCACCGGCTCGGTCGGACAGGGTGAGGAGCAAAGTTTTTCTTTACCGGTTCCTGCCGGGGCTCGCGGGTTGAAGGTGCTGCTTTGCTGGACGGATCCTCCGGCTTTGCCGAATGCGACGGTTGCGCTGGTGAATGACCTGGATCTAAGCGTGACTGAGTCTGGCCGGGTGTGGCTGCCGTGGGTATTGAGTAGTGCGCCGGATGGGCTTGACCGGCTGCCGGTCCGGATGCGGGATAGTCTCAACAATGAAGAGCAGGTGAGGATCGATACGCTGGATGCAGGAGGGTATGTGGTTCGTGTAAGAGGGAACAGGGTGGTTCAGGGCGGACAATCTTTTTTCGTCGCCTATCAATGGGATAGTCTTGCGTCTTTTCACTGGCTGTATCCTACGGGAGGGGACCCGCTTGTACCCGGGCAGGTCAATACACTTCGATGGCAGACTACACTGACTGGAATGGCTTCGTTGGACTATCGATTTATCGGAGGAGAATGGATGCATATCGATAATATTTCTGCCGCTGCCGCTCCTTATTGGAAGTGGTCTCCGCCCGATACTACGGCTTTGTTACAGCTTCGGGTGGAATCGGGAGGGCTTTTCTTTCTCAGCGACACGATCGTGCTTGGGCCTCGTTTGAATACGGGAGTAGGTTTTAGTTGCCCGGATTCGGTTTTGTTGTATTGGGATAAGAGCCCTGCCGGGCAGTATGCGTTGTATCGTTTGGGTGAGCGGTATTTAGAGCAGGAGCGGCTGCTGACGGATAGTGCTGTGATCCTGCCGGTTACTTCCGGTAGTTCTTATTGGTATGCTGTTGCTCCTGTGCTGGCGGGAAGTCGGATAGGGGAGAAGTCTTATAGCTTCGATTATAGGCAGCAAGGGGTTGGCTGTTACATCAGTCGTTTTACCGCAGATGGGAATGGTTTTTTGCAGCTGGAGCTGGGAAGCGACTACCAGGTGGGGTCGGTGGCTATAGAGAAGGCTTCGGCCGGAGGTTTTCGATCATTAGCTGTTTTTTCTCCACCCGGGGGATTGCAGTATTTGGCTACGGATAGCAATTTATCGACGGGAGCCAATGTGTATCGTGCGCGGGTCGTATTGCAAAATCAGCGGGTCGTATATAGTGATTTACAGACGGTGTATTATACCGGTGACCAGCCTTACTTTCTCTATCCCAACCCTGTGTATCGTTCCCTGTCTCTGCATATTGTCGCAAAGGGATTAAACAACCCGGTGTTCAGGCTTTACAATCTGGCTGGCCAGGTGCTTTTGGAAAAGAAGCTGACACAGCTGGTCGAGGATATTCCTATTTCTACGCTTAGCTCAGGTCTCTATTTCTATTCTTTGGAGAAAATCAGGGGTAAGCTCATTGTCCTGTAGTCTCGTAGATAAAGATGGTCGAGTCGTTCTCGTCGGGCATAAAGTAAGCCCGAAGGGTTTCTCCGTTCAATTCGAAATAGCTTGGGTTTTGGGTGATGATGGTTCCGGAGGGTGACCAGAGGTCGACGGGGACCTGGTGGATGGGTTGGGATTGTTCGAGGTTTACGACTTCGATGCCGCCGATGGCGATGCGGGTTCCGTCGGGTTTTTTATAGGCAGAGAGGCCGGTGTATACGGCTTCGTTGTTGCCGATGTATTGACCGTCCTGGTAGTCGATGTAGAAAGATGGGTTGGGCTTTGCCTGGTCGCGGTGTGTGGCAGAGGTGAGGGTGCGCAGCTTTTTGCCGAGGTTGCTGGGTTCGGGTGGGATTTTCGGTAAGGCCGGGGCTAAGTAGAATGCCCCGGCCGGAAGTAGTGTGCTCTTTAGGAAATTTCGTCTATTGCTCATGGTTAAATATTGGGAATCGAGCCGGTCAGATAGCCGGGTATTACGCGTTTTTTGGATGCTTGCTCGAAGGCGTAGGCCAGCTTCAGCAGCTCGGGTTCTTTGTAGGCGCTGCCGACAAAGGAGAAGCCGACGGGTAGACTCATCACGGCGCCCATGGGTACGGTGATATGGGGATAGCCGGCCATGGCTGCGGGTCCGGAGAAGCCGCCGCCGGTGCCGTAGTCTCCGCTGATCAGGTCGATGCAGGGTGCGACGCTGGTGGTACAGGCCGATAAACAATCCAGCTGGTTTTGGGTCAGCAGGTCGTCGATGATCTTGCGGGTGGTGAGCAGTTTTTTCAGGGCGTCCTGGTATTCGGTGCTGTCAAGGCCGGCGCGGGCCTGGCTGCGTTCCAGGGTCTCCTGCTTGAAATAGGGCATAGCCTTCTTCTCGTTGGAGCTATTGAAGGCGATGACGTCGGCGAGATTTTTGACCTGGGCGTTGGCCGTAGCAAGGTATTTGTTCAGGCCATCTTTGAATTCGAACTGGAGGATGGCGCCTTCTACGCTATTGGGATCGTTGAGGAGCTTGAATAGATCAACCTCGACGATGGTAGCGCCCTGGGCCTTGAGGATGGTGATGGCGTCCTGGAAGAGGGCGACTACGCCTTCGTGCCGGCCGGTAAGGAAGGACTTTTCGATACCGATGCGTTTGCCCTTCAGGCCGTTCGGGTCGAGGTATTGGGTATAGTCGGTTTGAAATTTTCCCTGGCTTTCTTTTGTAACGGGGTCGGCTTCGTCGACGCCGGTAAGGGCGCCTAACAGGATGGCCGCGTCCTTGACCGAGCGGGCCATGGGACCGGCGGTGTCCTGGGTGGCGGAGATGGGTATGATGCCGCTCCGGCTCAACAGGCCTACGGTCGGTTTGATGCCGACGATGCCGCAGATCGAGGAGGGGGAGACGACGGAGCCGTTGGTCTCGGTGCCGATGGCGACGGCGCAGAGGCTGGCTGCTGTGGCCGAACCGGAGCCGGCGCTGGAGCCGGAGGGGTTGCGGTCCAGGCGATGCGGATTACGCGTTTGGCCGCCACGGCTGCTCCAGCCGCTGGTGGAGCGGGAACTACGGAAGTTCGCCCATTCACTTAGGTTAGTTTTACCCAGAACGACGGCGCCGGCTTTTCTTAATTGGGCGATGATGAACGCGTCCTTGGCGGCGTGGTGTCCTTCGAGCGCGAGGGAACCAGCGGTGGTCATCATCTTATCTCCGGTGTCTATATTGTCCTTGACGAGAACAGGGATGCCGTGCATCGGTCCGCGGACTTTTCCTGCCTTGCGTTCGGCGTCGAGGCTTTCGGCGATGGAGAGGGCATCGGGGTTGAGCTCGATGACGGCGTTGAGAGTGGGCCCTTTCTTATCTATGGCTGCAATTCGTTTTAGGTAGAGCTGGGTGATGGCTTTGGAGGTTAGCTCGCCGCTGGCCATCTTTTGCTGTAGCTGGTCGATGCTGGCTTCGACAATGGGAAAGTCGGCGAGGGCATTGTCTTCGTTTGCGAGGGCCGGGATGGTTAGGGATAATGCAGAGAGGCCCGTGAGCGAGCCGTTTTTGAGGAAAGATCTTCTGTTCATATAAGCAGTGTAGTTTTAGTGTTTTTTTGCGGCGGGCGCTTTGGCTTTTGTTGGTGCTGTTTTGGTTTTGGGCTGCTCGAGCTGGACGAGGGCTTTGGTGAACTCGCTGGAGTATGTGCCGCCGTGCTTGAGCTGCCCTTTACCGTTACCCTTGGTCCAGAAGACGGGGGCGATCTGGGTATTGCCCTGAGGACCGGGATAGACGACGCTGAAGCGGATGTCCGAGCCGCGGCCAAACTTGTCCCCTCCGACTATGCCGATCGGGGTACCAGCTTCGACTTGTTGCCCGGGTTTTACCAGGGCGCCGTCCTTCTTCAGGACGCCGTATTGGGCAAAGGAGCAGTCGGCGTGAACGATCTCTACGAAGTTCCAATTGTTTGTCGTCGTTGCGCCTGCGTCGTTTTCGGTATTGCTGACGTCGATGGCTGTTACGATGCCGCGGCGGGCGGCGTAGATGGTATCGTCGTTCTTCATCTTCAGGCGGACGGTATAGCTGCTATCGCGATTGACGTTGATACGAAAAGCCTGGGTTTCGAGGGTTGGGCCGATGGGAAGGAGGTAGACAAAATCGGGATTGGGAACGGGGGATAAGCACCCTTTGCGTAAGCCGATCTTGTTATTGAATTTCGTGTCACCCGACTTGTCGATAGGGGAGAGGATGAAGAGCTGACTGGTGCCGGGTTTGACTTCTGCCTCAAAAGGGAGGGCATGGTCGGATTTGAGGTTTTGCAGTGTGGGGAAGTCTATGTGCAGGACATAAGTGCAGTAGGCTTTATTATTAGCCATGAAATGATAGTTGCCTTTTTGGTCCTCGGTGTATGTGACGTCTACGGCTTTTTGGGCCTGTAGATAGGGTAGGAGGGATGTTAAAAAAAGTAATACGAAGAGGGCTCTTTTCATATTGGGATTTTGAAAAGGGAATTTACAATTATCTGCCGGTTTTTCGGTAAATTCCTTCCTCTAAACCTTAGCCATGAGCCAGTCTCTATCTACTATCGACTTCAAGCAATTGACGCAACGTGCGTATACCGCTTCTCCGGCGGCGTGGGAGGATCGGGTTTTCTATTTTATCCTGCTGGACCGGTTTTCGGATGGCCGTGAGGCCGGCTTTCCGGGGGATGGAACAACGCCTTTATACAATACATCCGATGAGAGCAATGCGATACAGACCCCGGAGGATGCGCTGGCCTGGCGCACGTCCGGAACGGGATGGGTGGGCGGCAATTTCAAAGGTGTTCGTTCCAAGCTGGCCTATCTCGCGGATATGGGAGTCTCGGCCTTGTGGATTAGCCCGGTCTTCAAGCAGGTGAGCTTTGTTCCTACTTATCATGGTTATGGCATACAGGATTTCCTGGAAGTGGATGAGCACTTCGGGAAGGTGGAGGACTTGCGTGACCTGGTGGATGCGGCTCATGCGCTGGGTATTGCGGTCATTTTGGACATCGTGCTCAATCATAGCGGGAATGTATTTAGCTACGACGCGGATCGGTATCCGGTTGTAGTAGGTGGGAGCGTGAAGATGCAGCCCAGGTGGGATGGGAAACCGTACACGCCAAAGGGATTTAATGACTCGACGGGGAAGCCTGCTATCGACTTTTCGGCGGGTGTGGCTGCGGGACCGGATGATGCCGTGTGGCCGGTGGAATTCAGGAACCCGGATGTCTTTACCCAGAAAGGGCAGATCACTAACTGGGATTATGACCCGGAGTATTTGCAGGGAGATTTCTTCGATCTCAAGGACATTCATCTGGGACAGGGCGAGCCGGATTCTTTTGTGCCATCGCCAGGTTTGCTGCACTTGGTAACCGTTTATAAATATTGGATTGGCCTGCTCGATATCGACGGCTACCGGATCGATACCGTCAAGCACATGGAAACGGGAGCGGTGCGATACTTTGCGGTGGCCATGCATGAATTTGCGCAAACGCTGGGGAAGGACCAGTTCTTTCTGGTTGGGGAGATAACGGGGGACCGGGCCTTTGCTTTTCAGAAGCTGCAGGCGACAGGATTGAATGCCGCGCTGGGGATTGCAGATGTGCAGGATGCGCTGGGGAGTATGGTAAAGGGGAAGGTGGCGCCGGAGGTCTATTTCGATTTGTTCCGGAATTCGTTGTTGATCGGAAAGGGGACGCATACCTGGTTTCGGGATAAGGTGGTGGTGATGGTGGATGATCACGATAAGATCAACCAGGGGGATAATAAATACCGGTTTTGTGCACGGGATGGGGGCGATCAGCTAATCAGGAACGCAATCGGGGCCAATCTGATGACGCTCGGGATTCCGTGTATCTATTACGGGAGCGAGCAGAGCTTCGACGGTCAGGGTTCGGGTAACGGGGCGGACGAATATATCCGTGAAGCCATGTTTGGCGGGGCTTTTGGAGCTTTCCGAAGCAAGGGCCTGCAT